>JAJYAT010000013.1 GCA_021779375.1 bacterium
GCATGTTAAAGAGGGTTAGGAAAGATACGGGGGCTTTCCTGACCTTGATATTCTAAAACACGCTGGAACGGCTAAAGCCTAATGGAGACCACCAGCTTTCGCTGGTGGAGTTCTATGTTTGCTTAAATTCTCCCTTTCGTCGAAGGAATGCGTTTCGCATTCCGTGAATCAATCGCGACTGCCTCGCGCAGAGCGCGCGCAAACGCTTTAAATAAAGCCTCAATTTGGTGGTGCGTCGAGCGCGCATTTTTTGTTTCGAGGTAAAGATTGGCGCGCGCACCATTCACGAAACCTTCGAAAAAATCCTCGATGACATTCGTCTGCAAATCACCGACTGCTTTTTCGTGAAATTTAATTTTGAAAACGAGCTTCGTGCGATTGGCGAAATCGACTGCCGCGAGTGCGAGCGCTTCGTCCATGGGAAAAGCGAACGCGCCATCACTCCCCGCGCGCATGATGCCAACTTTATTTTTGAGGGCTTGCGCGACAGCCTCACCGAGCACGATGCCGAGATCTTCGACCAAGTGGTGCTGATCGACATGCAAGTCTCCGCTCGCTTTGATTTTCAAATCAAAAGAAGCGTGCTTCGCGAGACTCGTCAAAACATGATCGAGAAAACCAATCGAAGTCGCGATTTTCGAATCGCCTTTGCCATCCAAATTTAAAACGAGATCGATTTTCGTCTCACGAGTTTGGCGGGAAATTTTTGCTGTTCGAGCCACGGATTTATTTTAAAACTTTTTCTGACTTTTAGGAAACACGACTTCTTTGACAAAGCTAAGTCTTTTTTCGTATGGTTAAACATAAATAATTTTTATGAAAAACTTAGCTCTTCCAAACTTAGACTTGGAATTCTGCTATCTACTTTTTAGAGAGATTGTTCGAGAGCTATTAACGACACCCTTAATCACGGACCAAGCTGAGCAACTTGCCATACAAACTCTTCAAGAAGCCGATGCACTTTGGAAAGAAGAACAAGAAAAAATTAAAAAAATAAATTTATCAGGCTTAAGTGAGGACGAAAAAAGAGAGATTTCAATACCTTTAAATCGAGCGATTTCGGGTTTCTCAAGAGCTTGTTCGGATTACGTAAAAATTCGCGAGAAGATTCGCGAAAATAAAAAAGGATTAGTTGCCGAATTGGGCCTGATCTGCAGGATGAAAATGAAGTTTTTTCTTTTGTTCTCAACAATTTTGCGAGAGCGCGCTTTGGCAGAATAAGACTTTTTGCAAAACTAAATGGTGGGCTTGAGAGGATTCGAACCTCTGACCTCACGCGTGTGAAGCGTGCGCTCTAACCAACTGAGCTACAAACCCATTTTAAGTGTTAAGTAATAAGTATTAAGTATTAAATCGTAATTATCACTTATGACTTAATACCTATGATTTATGATTTACTCCGCCATTGCGGAACGTTCGACTCCGACGCCGACCCAGCGAACTGGAATGCCAAGAAATTTTTCGATGAACTGAATATATTTTTGCGCATTCTTGGGCAGGTCGGAAATTTTGCGCGCGGCGGAAGTGTCAGCCTGCCAGCCCAGCAAAGTCTCGAAAATCGGCTCGACTTTTTCGTAATCTTCAATCGTCGCGGGCAGCGAGGAAATTTCTTCGCCGTCGAGTAGATATTTCGTGCAAACCTGAATCTCGGGCAAGTCATTCAAAACATCGAGCTTCGTGAGATTGATTGCGTTTGTGCCATTCAGCCGAGCGGCGAAGCGTGTCGCGACGAGATCCATCCAGCCGCAGCGACGCGGTCGTCCGGTCGTCGCACCAAATTCCGCGCCAATTTGGCGAATTTTTTCGCCAAGCTCGTTAGTCAATTCTGTCGGGAAAGGTCCCGCACCGACGCGCGTCGTGTAAGCCTTAGCGACGCCGATTGAATTGAGATTTTGCGGCGCGATACCGAGACCAGAAAAAATATTGCCAGCCGTCGTCGTGGAACTCGTGACGAATGGGAAAGTTCCGAAATCTACGTCGAGTAAAGATCCCTGCGCGCCTTCCGCCAGGACGGTTTTGCCATCAGCTAAAGCGTTTTGGAGAATTTCCGAAGTGTCGCAAATCATGCCTTCGAGTCTTTCCGCCAAGTCTTCGTAAAGCGTGATTTCGCGCTCGATGTTAAATTTGAAAGGCATGCCTTCGATCGAATTGATTTCCTCCAAGCGCGCGCGCAGCTTCACGGCGAAAGTTTCGAAATTCAGCAAATCACCCATGCGCAGACTCCGGCGATTGACGCGGTCGGAATAAGCCGGCCCAATTCCCCGCTTTGTCGTGCCAATTTTTTTGTCACCGAGCTTCGCTTCCGCCAAGCCGTCGAGCTCTTTGTGAAAATCAAACAAGATGGTCGCGCGGTCGGAAAGAAAAAGTCGGTCGACAAATTTCACGCCCAATTTTTCGAGCTCCGCCATTTCATCAATCAAGGTCGGCAGGTGCACGACACAACCATTACCAATCACATTTTTCGTCTGCGGATGCAGCACGCCCGATGGCAGCTGGTGCAACACGACTTTTTGTCCGTCGACGACGATGGTGTGTCCGGCGTTCGCGCCGCCACCGAAGCGCGCCACGAATTGCATTTTGCCGGCGAGAATGTCGACGAGCTTGCCTTTACCTTCGTCACCCCAATTCAGACCGAGGACGGCCGTGAGCTTGCCTGCCGCAGAGGCAGAATTTTGATTTGAATTCATATGAGCATTTTAACACGCAGTTCTTTCTAATGACCGCAGCGAGGATCTTCATCAAAAACATCGGTTGGATAATCCGAATTACAATCCGCTTTTGTCGAATTTTCTTTGAGAAAAACCTCCATCAATCGTGTAATTTTTTGTCGCCAAGACTGGCGTCTCAGCCAAGCATAAATTTTTTCAACAAGAGTCTGATCCTTCATTGATAATCCCCGACCTCCGGGGATAATTTCCTTTGAAAGATTTGGCTTAAGTATCGTCATTTTTTAAATTAAAAAGCAATCTCATCCTAACAAGTCTTTTGCTAAAATCGCAATCATGTTAATTCGGTTCTTCAATTCGCTCGGTCGCAAAAAAGAAGTCTTCGAGCCGCTCGAAAAAGATCGTGTCAAAATTTATTCCTGCGGTCCGACAGTCTATGCCTCACCGCACATTGGCAATTTCCGTGCCTTCATTTTCGCCGATCTCCTGCGCCGCAGTTTGGAATTCCTCGGCTTCACAGTCGAGAGTGTGATGAATATCACCGATGTCGGACACCTCGTCAGCGATTCGGATTCGGGCGAGGACAAATTGGAAAAAGGCGCGGCGCGCGAAGGCATCTCCCCGCTCGCAATCGCGCGCAAATACGAAAAGGAATTTCTTGATGATTTAGAAAAATTAAATATCGAAAAACCAACCTATTTGCCCAGAGCGAGCGAGCACATCGCGGAGCAAATCGAATTGATTAAGAAGCTGGAAAAAAAGGGCTTTACTTACGAGACTTCGGACGGCATTTATTTCGACACCAGTAAGTTTGAAAATTACGGCGCGCTCTCCGGTCAGAAAATCGAGGATAAAGAAGCCGGCGCGCGCGTCGCAGTGAAGTCCGAGAAGAGAAATCCCGCCGACTTCGCGCTCTGGAAATTTTGCGTCGGCGAAAATGAAAACCACATCCTCTGTTGGAATTTCGAGACTGGTAAGCAGCTGTCCGACAAAAATCTCAGATCTGAGACCGAAACCCGCAAAGCAAAAATCGGCTTCCCGGGCTGGCACATCGAGTGCTCAGCGATGAGCATGAAATATCTCGGCGCGACTTTCGACATTCACACCGGCGGCGTCGATCACATCCCCGTCCACCATGAAAATGAAATCGCGCAAAGTGAAGCCGCGACTGATCAGAGGTTTGTGAATTTTTGGCTGCACAATGAATTCCTCACGATTGACGGCGGCAAGATGAGCAAAAGCCTCGGCAATCTTTTCACCATTGAGGATATCAAAGCCAAAGGAATTGATCCGCTCGCCTTTCGTCTTTTTTGTTTTGGAACACATTATCGGCAAAAATTAAATTTCACATGGGAGGCGCTCAGTTCCGCTAATAACAGGTTAAAAAGAATGAGAAATGATTTTGCAAAAAAAATCGGAGCGGACACCTCCCAAATATTTGAGATAACAAAAAACAAATCATTTGAGACTGATTTAGGAAATTTAGCCAGAACATATAAGCTCGATTTCTCGTCTGCCATTAGCGACGATTTAAATACGCCTAGAGCACTAGCAATTTTGGAAGAAGTTTTATTCGGAGAAGGAATATCGCAGGATGAACAAAGACGGTTAGTACGTGAATTCGACAAAGTGCTTGGCTTAAATCTTGATCAACCCGTCGTTGAAGAAAAAATTGAGCCTAATCAGGAGCAGCAAAAATTACTCGCCGAACGCGCCGCCGCTCGCGCTGAAAAAGACTTCGCGAAATCCGATGAGATTCGCGCCAAATTCGCTGAAATGGGACTCGAAATCGAAGACGCTAAAAGTGGCAAGCAGATTGTGAAAAAGAAAAACTAGGCTTTAGCTTCCGCAGGTCTTCCCAAACTTTGCAAATATTCGATTAGTTCTCCGACCTTGCCACCTTTTTTATAAATAATCTCATAAATTTTTCCCAAGTCTACTTGGTATGGCGAAAAATGATTATGTAACTCATTTGCAAAATTTATAGGCAAACAATCAGAAATATGGTTTTCTCCTTCTTCGGCAAAAAATTCAATAAATTTAGTATCGCTGGTTAGTTGCTCCTCTGAAAAAGATGGGCATTGAAAAGCTAAATCTTCTTTAAGCAGCCTCAAAACAATTTCTTCAGAATATTCTGAAAGCTGAATGTTCTGGGCTTCGAAACTCGCGCTCATGATTATATTATTAAAGATATTTCTAAGTGGAAGACGTAAAGCTTCAAGCTCTTTCCGATTAGCTTCAGAAAAAGTAAGACCATGCCGATTCAACATTTTCTCTGCTTTTTGCATTGCTTGATCAAGCACTGCTTCGAAATCGAGCCCTGACGCCAAAAGCTTGTAAATCGCTTCATGCACATCAGACGCTCTATTCTTTATTAAATCACTCGGGGGCAAGCCCCCGAGATTTTCAAGTTAGATTAACTGAAGCTGTGCTTCAGCACGATCGAGGGTTTTAAGTTGGTTCTGTACATATTTCTTTACCTCAGCTTCATTGTGATTAC
>JAJYAT010000014.1 GCA_021779375.1 bacterium
ACCGCACACACTCCCGACGCGCAACACACAACACACAAACACACTTGACAAGTCACACGCAACACGCTCCGCACAACGCACAAACCGCTAGCATCCGCACTCGCAACGCGCTAGGCTTTCAACACGCGCAATCCGCGCGCAACGTCAAAGAGCAACCCACAATGGCAACCCCGAAGAAACCGACGGCACTTTCCCCCGCCGAGGCGCGCATCGAAAAGTCGAAGCGCAAGATTGAAAACTTCCGCAAACTCGCGAACAAGCGGGTCAGCCGCACGCTCGCATCAATCGATATGATTGCGCGCCTCGCGAACCGCCGCAGCTATACCTACACAGACGAACAAACCGCGAAGATTCTCAATGCGCTCAAAGATCGATTCGTTAGACTCGAATCCTCTTTCGCATCGCCAGCGACGACGGAAGATGCAAACAAGTTCGAGGTTTGAATCATGGTCGAATCAAGTCAGCCGCGCGGATTCACGCGCGTTTATATCGACCTGGACCCACAGGTAAACGATCAAATTAACGCACACTGTAAGGAAACCGGAATTACGAAAAAGTTTTTCTTCTATCGATTGGCAAACGAGTTTTTTAACGCAACAACCACAAAGGTAAGCAAGCATGGCGCGAGCAAAAAGCGTAAGTAAGTCGCGGAGCATGGTCGAACTTCCGCGCGGGTATACTGCAATCAATGCGGGCACTTCATGGGATTATAAAACTGATCCTGTGCTTGAGGGGACCATCGCCGGTTTCCGAAGTGTTACGAGCACAAAATACTTCGAAAAAATCGACGGCAAAAAGGTTCCTAAAGAGCAACGGGTATGCGACATTGAAACGAGTTCAGGCACGCGCGCCGTGTACGAATCCGCGTCGCTTTCCGCTTTGTTCGATCAAAAGAAGGGCGCGCGAGTGTGCGTGATTTTTCAGGGCTTGAAGAAAATCGAAGGTCGGGATCAGCCGATGAAACTTTTTACGGTCGGCGTCAAGAAGTGATAGGCTAGTCAAGCCTAGCTTTCTATCCCGTAGGGTTTGCCCGCTAGGACAAAACTAGCGGGCTTTTTATTTGGGGAAGCAATGACAAACATACAAACAAACCCCGACGCGAACCTTGCCCAAGTCATCCGCACGATTGAGTCGTCGGGGAATCCACACGCCATAAGATTCGAGCCGCGCATTTATGCAAACCTGATTGCAGCACCGCGACCGATTATTGACTCGATTGCCGCCTACAATTTTTGCACACGCGCGACCGCTCTGGCGCTCGCCTCTTTCAGTTTCGGGCTTTATCAATTGATGGGGATGAACCTGTACGAGTGCGGATATAACGCGGACGTTGCGACGTTTCTAAACGATGAAGCCGCGCAGTTTGAATACTTCGGGAAGTTCCTGACACGTTCGGGAATCAACGTTTCGCTCGCCTCTTTGCTCGCGAGTGAACCAAAATTAGATAGCTTTGCGTATCGATATAACGGATCAATTCTGTATGCGGCGACGATGCGCGCCGTGGCAAAATCTGCGGGGTTTGTATGAGTGTTTTAAATCCAGCGTGGCGCAATATCGGAAACTATAATTTCCAGATTAACGGAATGCTTCCCTATATCAACGCTACATCTTCAAATTATGCTAACACGGCGTATATTGTAGACGATGAATCTATTGCGCTTTTCGGCGTCGGATTGTCTGGACATACGACAGGCAACCCAAACTGTTTGACTGTTTACGTTATGTCGGTGAATGGAACATACAATAATATCTCGCAAGGTTTCGGCGGTTCGTTCACCTATTATCAATCGCCATACTGGAACAATGGGTACATCTATATAGAAAAAATTGTGCCGTTCGGTAACGGTTTATTTTTAGTTGTTTTGTCGAATACGAGCGGTCAAACGGTATCGATTTCCGTGCGAGTACAGAATCTAAAACTCAATAATTGGACGCCGATTATTCTACCTTTTAGCGGCTTGCCGATTACTAATCCGTGTTACGGCACAGTGACAAAAGTATGGTACGACGGACAAAAAAAGATTCTATGCGCTGGCTTTTATGATCCATCGGGACAGAACGGCGGACCAATTTTTTCTAGCAGTTATCGCGTGAACGCAGACGCCAGCCTAACGTTGATAGCGCAAGGTAACAGCGGATTCTATTCATCTGCCGCGCCATATCGCGATGACTTAGATCATACTAGCGGTTATGGTTCGGGTATCTATTCGCAACCGTGCAGTAACGGATCAGTTCAAGCATGGTGGTACACTTTCGGACAGTCATTTATTCAAACTATTTCGATCAATCCAGGCGGATTCACGGATTGCAACACGCCGAACAATGCGATGGTTACTAGCGCAAATTCTAGCGTTTGGAATAACATTTATGCGGCAGGGAATGATCCATGGTTCGTTGACAGTGACATTCCAAACATCGGCGGTACAACGTTAGGCGACGGTCAGTGCGCGATATATCTCGGCGGAAATTTTTATGATTTGCTTATGGTTCCTGTCGGCACTGGAGTCACGCCAGCATTTTTAGTTATCACGAAAAGTTACTTGCTCGCAGGCAATTTTCGGAATGGATTAGGTGCTATTTTTTATTATGCCGCGCTGCCGCCACAGTTTCAAATTCCTAACAACGTATATCGATCTGGTTTGAACATGGTCAATCAAGCGCGGCCAATATCACTCACAGGAAACTATAAATCGTGACAATCTCAAGCAGCGTTCAAAACGCAATTAACTATCTCGTTCCGTCATCGGGCGGCACTCATGCGGTGCCGATTACGGGGACGTTTTCAGCCGCACCATACGCTATCGATTGGCGTCAATTTTCAATCGACGAATTCCCGTTCCAGCCGCAGGGAATTTTTATCGATAACAGTCTTGGAGCGGGACCGTTGACGGTAACAATTCAGCCTATTAATTGGAACGTTACTTGTCCCGCTGGCGCGGTCATGCAATCGCAGTTCCCCGCACCGGACGGACAAACTGCGTCGATTGTTGGTGACGGTCAAGCAAGCGTCGTGTTCGTAGATTTTCCGGTACTGCCGAACGCGGGCGCGGTGCAGATTCTCGGAACGCCGAACGTTAACATTGCGTCACCTAGCCCGCTACCGGTGACTGCGACGGTCAACGCTAGCGGAGTGCCGTATCAGACGACAGAAGTTCCGGTTTTAACAACCGCATATCAATCGATTGGCGTCATCACTGGCGCGACTGTTAGTGCGACCATTACGCCAGCCGCAAACACTTTTTTGCGTCGATTGATTGCAACGTTTACCGGCAATGCGGCAATGGCGGCGGCGGGTTTGAACACGTTGACGGTAACGCTTAACGCTGCAATTGTGTATGAGGAAAAAGTCTTTTTACCAGCCGCATCTGCGAGTGTGATCGGCGCGGCTTATCGCATCGATTTGGATATGTCGAAACTCGGGCTTGCCGTCGGTGTTGGTGATTTAGTTGTAGCAATCGGCACCGCGTTGTCGACCGGCGAACTGGATCTAAACGCATATTTCGCGTAAACCTAGAGGGGTTAAAAAAGATGTTTGAAGCATTCACACAGTTAGAAGAAACCGGAAAACAGATTACCGCGTTTGTTGCTGACGCATCCGCTTTGCTCAAGCAATTGGCTAACGACGTTGCGGAACTGCGCGCGCGCCTGGAAGCGCACGTTGCGGAATTGTCGCCAATCGTCGCGCAGATTGCGCGTATAGAAGCGTCGCACGAATCCATCATGGGATTCTTAGCAGAGGGTGAAAACGATGCGCTTGCCGATGCCGTCGACGAAGCGGAAACGGCGGCGGAGAATGCTGCGGAATCTGCGGCGATTGCGGCGACTGTCGCGGCTGAAACAGTGGCAAGCGAAGCGAGCGCAACGGTTGAACCAGTCGTGGAAGTCGTCGAAGCCGCGCCAGAAACCGAAACCGAAACGCCAGTAGAAATTCGTAATGGTGAAGATGAATCGCGCGCTACTCTCTCAGAGGTAAATATACCGCGCGACGAACACAAGCGGGCGCGTCACTTCATCTGATTCTAACAACGTAACAATAGGGGTAGAACATGGCAGTATTCGACGTTGATTCGACCGTGGCAAAGTCGGAACCATCCGCAGATTCTCCGCCCGAAGTCTCGCCTAAGCGACGGGGACGACCGCCGAAAAATGCAAACGGCGCGGCGGAACCTTTGACGGAAACGAGTGTTACAGGCGCGGATTCGCCTCCGAAAGTGAAGCGGAAACGCAAAGCGAAACCGATTGACGCGGGGTTGCTTGCTAAACAGATTGTAGGGCTTCACAAAGTCGCGGCGACCATGACCGGACTACGCGAACTGGAGATATCCGAATTCGAGGCGACCATGCTTGCGGAATCGCTCGCGGCGGTTTCGCGCGAGTACGACGTGACCCTTGACGGCAAGCTAGCGGCAACCATTCAGCTAGCCGCAGCGATTGGCGTTATTTACGTTCCGCGCGTCGTGATGATTAAGAAACGCGCGATGCATGAGCGGGCTTTGCAAAACGCACAGGCTGAAACCGCGAACGCGCCAGCAAGCCCGACGCTGCACGAATCGAGCGCACCGAATGTCGAACCCGCCACGCATTGAACCAGGGAAGCGGGTCATCGTTGCGGGCCGCACAGGTAGCGGCAAAAGCACGCTCGCGTGCTGGTTGCTCGAACATACTTCTCAGCATTGGCTAGTATTGAACCCGAAACATACTGCGGCCTATCGCGGGC
>JAJYAT010000010.1 GCA_021779375.1 bacterium
CATCAGATTTGAACGTCAATACAGTCAGCGGGACGATCCAAGATCAGGCTGCAAATCCGATGGTCAATTTCGTTCCTGCCACCAATCTATCCACCAACAAGGACCTCGTGATTGATACGACCGCACCGACCGGACTAGCAGTAGATTGGGGAACAATCGCGCTCGGCTCAATCCAAGTCACTCCCTCCGGCGCTTCCGACTCGGGCTCAGGTTTGCCGACAGATAAGTACTACATCGAGCTTGATCAAAACGCGACGAGCTTCGTGACAGCCGATGCTAATTCCGGTTGGGTTTCGGGAGCATCTGTGTTCTCAACTCTCAATGCCAGCGAAGCTCAAGCAATCCGAGTCAAAGTGAAAGATAACGTCGGCAACGAATCGGCCTGGGTGACTCCGACTCCGGCTTACAAATACACGCTCGCTAATGCTGCTACGACTGCCAGTCACACGAACCAAACGACTACCGCGCTACGTCTCACCTGGGCTTCAGGTGGAGCGCAAAAAGACTACGCTTACGGTACGACGAACTCTTGTCTGGATGGCACGACTGCCAATAATTATCTTGATCTCTCCTCTCTCTCAGCGAACACGCAGTACACTCGTTATGTTTGCGTCAGAAATGGTGACGACACCAAGACGGCTGCTTTAACTCTGCAAGCCTACACGGCTGCCAGTACTCCAGCGGCGGTGGCTGTCGCTAGTCCAACTACGACAACGCTCACTGTTAATCCCGTCACAGGTGGTGCGGAAACTTCACTAGCTATCTATGCCGAGCAGGGTGCGACCTGTGATGGAGTTGACGGACTTGGCTACGTCCAAGCTGATGGTTCTATTTCCGCCTCCGCTATCTGGCAAGCTGATGCGGCTTGGTCAACCGTGACAGTCACTGGTCTGTCAGCCAATACTGAGTACTCTTTCTGTGCCAAAGCGAAGAACGCCGATGGTGATGAGACGGCGTTTGGATCAGCGGGGAGCGAAACGACGAGCACAGCCGCCGACTCGACTCCGCCAATTATTTCAGCTGTTGTCGCCTCAGCGAATTCCTCCGGCGCGACTATTACCTGGACTACCAACGAAGATGCATCTACCCAAATTGAATATGGTTTGAGCACAGCTTTCGGTGTAACGACAAGTGTAATCAACACCGCTCCGCGAGTCACCGCACATTCTCAAAGCATCGGCAGCTTGCTCGCCTGTACGAAATACTATTTCCGTGTGAAATCGACAGACGCAGGCAGTAATCCTGCCAGCGGCGATACGAGCAATTTCACGACGACGGGCTGTACTGGCAGTGCGAGCGTGAGTGGTGAAAATGACGACACGATTCCACTTGCCACTGGCGGTAGTGTCACACTTTCGAGCGGCAGCGCGAATCTCGCGATCACCATGCCGACCAATTATTCAGTGAGTGAAGCGAGCTTCCAGGTCAAACAACTTGCCTCCGCTGCGACAATTGCGACGACCTCCACTCCTGCGAGCAAAAGTTTGGTCGGAAGCCACACTTACTCGCTCGATGCTTACACAGATACCACCACGAAAATTACGACTTTCGATAACCCAATCACCGTCACGCTCAACTACACTGATTCTGAGATTGTCGGCTTGGACGAAAGTTCACTCTGGATTTACCGTTACGCAGATGGAGCTTGGACTGCCTTGAGTAATTGTGTCGTGAATACGACCGCTAATTCCATCACCTGTGAGACTAGCCACTTTTCCACTTTTGGTTTATTTGGCAGCACCGCTTCATCCGGCAGCTCATCAAGCTCCGGTGGTGGTGGCAGCGGCAGCGGAATTTTTTGCAGTGCGCAAGAATTTAGTTTCGTTAATCCCAAACCGGACATCGTCGTCACGACCCTGCCGGAGATTTCTTTCGTGGTCGATGCCGACTATCCGGTGAACGGAATCTCAGTCAAAGTGAATGACCAGCCAGTTGAGATTAAAATCACCAAACAGGCGAATGGAGACTACTTGGTCGCAGCCAACACTTCGAAATTAAAGCTCGCTGAGGGGATTGTGAAGATCAATTTGCTCGCGCAAAAGTACGCTAGTTGCAAGCGGGAAGAACTCTACCTGATTACTTTAAGTAAAACGCGTGGCGATGCGCCCACAGTTATGTTTCCAGACGTCGAGGCGGATAGTTGGTTCGCTGATTTCGTGAAAGAATTAGCTCTCGCCAAAATTATTTCCGGCTTCCCAGACGGTAATTTCAAACCGGCTAATCTCGTCACGCGTGCGGAATCTTCCAAGATCATTGCCAAAGCTTTCAATCTAGAGGCTGACACAAATGCAACACAACCTTTCAATGACACGCCGAGCGGGGAGTGGTTCACACCTTTTGTTGTATCTTTGAATCAGTCCGGCTTACTCACAGATTTTGTAGAAATTCGCCAGGTTTCAGATTTCGGGAGAAAACTTGTGATTGGTCACCGAGGTGATGATGTTTTGGAATTGAAAAAGATTCTGCAAGAGCTCGGCTATCTCAAAAGTTTTTCCGGTAATTATTTCGATGAAACCACTCAGCAGGCAGTCATTACTTTTCAATACGATCATTTAAAAACCTACCTGCGAGACGGTTTAGGAGTAGTAGGTTCGGTGACTGCCGCCAAACTATTTGAGCTTGCTGGTCACGGCATCACGAGCGGTAAATATTTTCATCCTGCGCAGACACTTACGCGCGCTGAAGCTTTGAAGCTCTTGCTTACCGCCAGCAAAATTCCACTGCTCGAAAAAATTACGAAAAGTTCTTTTGCAGATGTTTCCGCGAATGACTCGCTTGCGGTCTATGTCGAAACTGCGTTAGCGAAAGGGATCGTCCAAAAAGCCGACCACTTTTATCCTAGTCAGCCGATTAATCGGGCGGAGCTAGCGAAGCTGGTTAGTAAGACGATGGCAGTAGGTCAATAACGGGAATATTTTTGGCTGGGGCGGTAGGATTCGAACCCACGCATGGCGGGACCAAAACCCGCTGCCTTACCACTTGGCGACGCCCCAATTTAGTTGGTAGTTATTAGTTGATAGTGATTAGTCGGTAGAGTAGTTTTCCTTAATCCTTACCAACTTAATCCTTACTCCTTACCAACTTAATCCTTAGTTAGTTCTTAGGGAAAAAGTGCCGGAATTTTAACAAAGCTTTGATTTTTGCGCTAACATAGTGCGGTTCAGATTTTAAATTAACTCCTACAAAATGAGCAGCAAACAACATTTCACTATCGAGGAAGCCAGTGTTGTCGCACAGCAGCTTGGCATTGATTTCGCGCAAGTTAAATTCCTCCTCGAATCTTTTCGCGCGGGAATGGATGTCGAGCTAGAACACGGCTTGGTCGCTGCTTCTACGAATGTCAGTAATGACGATCCGCTCACGACTGGTAAAATTGCACTTGCGCATTTGCGTGAATTTCCAGATTATTACGAGCGCTTAGCTAAAATGGAAAAAGAGGCGGAGGCTTTCTGGGAAAGCCAAAATTAGTTAAGTGTGCGCCGAGATTGGTTACGCCCGTGTCATATTATCCTTTAAATTCCCACGGTTTGAGCTCATTAGTTTCACTGCTACTGGCTTATAAGTATCACTTACTTATTCCGCTCGCGATTGTCGAGGGTCCGATTGTCTCTGTGCTCGGTGGTTTTTTCGTCACGCTCGGGATTTTCAATCCTTTCGTCGTCTATGCCATTATCGTCGCGGGTGATTTGGTGGGCGATACTTTGTATTATTCGATTGGGCGTTTCGGTGCTCATTTTTTATTCGTGCGCTTCGGGCATTTTCTCAAGATTACTCCGGAAAAAATGGCGGATGCGAAACAGTATTTTCACAAGCATCGCAATAAGACGATTATTTTCGCCAAGCTGATTCACGGCATTGGCTTCACCGGTTTGGTCGTGGCCGGTACTCTCAAAATTTCTTATTGGCGCTACATTCTGATTTGTTTTTTGACGACGCTTTTGCAGGCGGCGGTTTTTCTCATCATCGGCATTCTTTTTGGACATGCCTATGTCCAGATCAATAACTATTTGAATTACTTTGCCGCAAGTACTTTCGTGCTCGCGCTCGCAATCGTGCTGATTCTTTTGTTCCGTAAGTGGAAAATTAATCCCAAACCCTGATGCGTATTTTGCTGGCGGCCGACACTTATTACCCGCACGTCAACGGCGCTTCGTACTTCGCGCAAAGGCTCGCGCAAGCTCTGCACCAAAAAAATCACACGGTGGCAGTGGTCGCGCCTTCGCAATCTTTCGCCAACACCAAAACCTACATCGACGATATTTTGGTTTACGGCATCAGATCCATACCGGTCTTTTTTTACCGCGATTTTCGTTTCTCGGCTTTCGCCGCGGATGCTACTTTCCAAAACATCCTCACCGAATTTCAGCCGGACATCGTGCATTTGCAGGCGCATTTTTACGTCAATCGTAAAGTCTTCAAGGCGAGTCGGAAAAACAATCTGCCGATTGTCGCGACGAATCACTTCATGCCGGAAAATCTGGTCCACTATTTGCCGGTGCCGGAATTCATGCGCAATATCGTCAAGAACTGGGCGTGGCGTGATTTCGCGAGTATTTACAACCAAGTCGGGCGAATCACCACGCCGACTGAGACGGCGGCGGATTTGATTCGCGACAAAGTCAAATTGCCGGTCGAGGCGATTTCCTGCGGGATTGATTTGCAAAAATTCGACCGTAGTCAGCCGACCGCTGATTTGCGCGAGCGTTACGCTTTGCCAAATCAGCCGATCCTGCTTTATGTCGGACGACTCGATCGTGAAAAAAATCTCGACACCGTTTTGCGTGCGGTGGCGCTGGCGAGGCAGCAAACACAATTTCACTTCGTGATTGCGGGGACGGGCGCCGAACGTCAGAGACTAGAAAAGCTGGCACGCGAGCTCAAGATTGCCGAGCATGTCACTTTCGCCGGATTCGTGCCGAATGCAGATTTGCCGGCGCTTTATTTGTTGGCGAGTTGTTTCATCATCGCTGGCATTGCCGAGCTGCAAAGCATCGTCACGATGGAAGCGCTCGCGGCTGGACTGCCTGTGCTCGGCGTCAACGCGATGGCTTTACCCGAATTGGTGCATGATGGGGAGAATGGTTTTCTCTTCGAGCTTGCTGACATTTCGGGATTATCCGCTAAAATTACCAAGATTTTGGCTGATCCAGATTTGCAAAAAAAGTTTGGTTCCGCCAGTTTAGACATCATCGCCAAACATGACATCACTACGACTATTGCGGCTTTCGAACAGCTTTACCATGAGCAAATTGCTCGCGCGCAGTCGGGTGCAAAAAGTAATTGAGCAGTACCGAACTTATTTTCGCGACAAGAGTTTTCTTGTTTCGACTGGTTCCGCCATTTTGTTGTTTGCCCTGAGTCTGTGGATCAATTTCCACGCTGGTATTTACGCCACCAGTCGTTCCAGTAATTACGTCACGGATGTAATTCTCAGCAATATTCCCGTCTTTCATCCGGAGTTTTTATTCGTCTATGGATCGGTTTTGCTTTGGGTTTTTGTCGGAATTCTGTGTTTGGCGAAACCCCGAATCATACCTTTCACGCTCAAAAGCATCGCGCTTTTCGTGCTCGTACGCGCGGTTTTCATCTCCATCACGCACATCGGTCCTTTTCCGACGCACATGGAAATCAATCCTGCCAGCATCGTCGGTGATTTCACTTTCGGTGGTGATTTGTTTTTCTCTGGTCATACCGGTCTGCCTTTTTTGATGGCGCTGATTTTTTGGGAAAATCGTTTTCTGCGCTACACCTTTATCATTGCCTCGGTTGTTTTCGCCGTAGTCGTGCTTTTGGCGCACCTCCATTATTCGATTGATGTGCTCGGCGCATTTTTCATTACCTACACGATTTTTCACATCGCCGAAGTTATTTTCAAAAAAGACCAACGCTTCCTGAATGCCAAAAATATCGAGTCGATTTTTCCAAAGTAATTTTTTCTGACAAAAAATAGTTTCGCTTTTTTTGGTTTCCCGCCTGCGCGGGAATGACAAAAGGGTCATTGGTCAATAAGTTCGGAAGGTCATTGGTTATTGGTTCGGAGGGTTATTATAAGTCATTAAGTCGTTGGTCTTCCGCAAGTTTAAGCTGGTAATTTGAACTTACGGTCACATACAACTAACAAACTATAATTCAACACTTAACCATGCCGTTAACGGCATGGTTAAAAATATGAGTATATTATTTTGCAATTGCCTAACAAATCCATGCTCCATGCTTCTGGATTCACATTATCAAGACAGTCTAAGCCGCTAAATTATTTCGCGCGTTTGCGTTCGTGCTCGATTAAAAGCTTTTTGCGCAGGCGAATTTTGCTCGGCGTGATTTCGACGAGCTCATCGTCCGCGACATATTCGATCGCAGTCTCGAGCGTCAATTTGCGTGGTGGAACTAATTTCAGCGCTTCGTCTGTGCCGCTCGAGCGCATATTTGTCAGCTTCTTGCCTTTCAGCGGATTAACGATGATGTCGCCGGGGCGCGAAGCTTCGCCGATGATCATGCCTTCGTAGACCTCGACCTGTGGTCCGATGAAGAGCGTGCCGCGTTCCTGCAAATTCGAAAGCGCAAAACCGACCGAGATGCCATTTTCCTGGGAAATCAGCACGCCATTCGAGCGGGCGGGGATGGCGCCGCGCCATTCATCGTAATTCAAAAAGATGTGATCAAGCGTGCCTTCGCCGCGCGTGTCGCGAATGAATTCGCTCGCGTAGCCGATGAGTCCGCGTGTCGGGATTTCGAATTCGATGCGCGTGAAACCTTCCTCGGCCTTCATGTCGCGCATTTCGCCGCGGCGTTTGCCCATTTTTTCAATCACGCCGCCGGTGAATTCGTCTGGCACGTTGACCACCGCAGTTTCAATCGGCTCGAGTTTCTTACCGTCGACTTCTTTCAAAATAACTTCCGGGCGACCGACCGCTAATTCGAAGCCTTCGCGGCGCATATTTTCAATTAAAACCGCGAGGTGTAATTCACCGCGACCGGAGACTTTGTAACTGTCCGAATTCGGAATTTCCTCGACGCGCAGTCCGACATTCGTCTCGAGCTCACGGAAAAGGCGCTCGCGAATTTGACGCGTCGTGACGAGCTTGCCCTCTTTGCCCGCGAGTGGCGAAGTATTGACATGGAAGGCCATCGCGACAGTCGGCTCGCCGATTTCGATGACTGGCAACGCTTCGGGTTTCGCGACCTCGGTGAAAGTCTCGCCAATCGTGATATCGGCAAATCCGGCGACACCGACGATTTCTCCGGCGGAGGCTTCTTCGGTCTCGATTTTGCTCACGCCCTGGAAGACAAACATTTTCGAAATGCGACCTTTCGTGATTGTGCCGTCGCGACGGGCGATGGCGATTTCCTCGCCTTTTTTCAGCTTCCCGCGAATCACGCGCGCGATGCCGATGCGTCCGAGGTGATTGTCGTATTCCAAAGAATAAACCAGCGCTTGCAGTCCGCCGTCGCTGGGTCCGACGCGTGGTTCGATTTTCGCATGAATCAAATCAAAGAGCGGATCGAGATTGGTCGACTCGTCTGATTCCGCCAATTTCGCGATGCCTTGTTTCGCGATGGTCAGAATCATCGGGAAGTCGAGCTGCTCGTCGGTCGCGCCGAGCTCAGCAAAAAGATCAAAAATTTGATCGTGAACTTTCGCGACATTCGCACCGGGTTTGTCGATTTTATTAATTACAACAATTGGATTTAAACCTATTTTCAAAGCCTTTTGCGTGACGAAACGGGTTTGAGGCATCGGTCCTTCTTGCGCGTCGACGAGGAGCAACACCGTATCGCAGACTTTCAAAACGCGCTCGACCTCGCTCGAGAAATCGGCGTGGCCAGGTGTGTCGACGATATTGACCTTCAAATTTTTGTGACGAATCGAGCAGTTCTTCGACAAGATTGTAATGCCGCGCTCGCGCTCCTGCGCATTCGAATCCATCACGAGCTCGCCGACAGCTTCGTGCGCCGCGAACGCGCCGCCCTGTTTCAGCAGTGCGTCGACGAGTGTCGTCTTGCCGTGGTCGACGTGTGCGATGACGCCGAGTGTGATTATTTTTTCAGTCAAAATATAAAATTAAAAAATTCAAGCCGCGGCTACGGATTGATTAATCCGAGCGAGGCGAAATTACTCGACGCGCTTCTTGCGGTCGGGCTCTTCCAAAATCTTGCGGAAGTCGCCGTCGAAGCCCTCCAAAAAGTTTTTCATTTCGACGACATCGGCAGGCGCGATTTTATTAAACGCGACTTTCGAAATTTGGCGTTCACGTTTCGCAATCTTCTGGCGGTACTCGCGGATATTCATCGCGACCAAAGTGGCGGAATTGCAGTGCAGGCAGTGCGCCGAAAAAAGTCCGCGGTCGCCGGTGATATCCACAACATCGACGGCATCGCCCACGAAGTGCTTACCACATTTTGGGCACGTCAGCGTCGCAGCCACATTTTTGACGATTTCGGTGAGGTGAGAGAGTTTCATTACGGCGAGAGTTTACAATTTCCGAGCGAAAAAGGAAGCGAGCTTAATCCTATTTTTTCAGTTTGTCAAGCATTTTTCGAATACGTGCCAGGCTTGCTGAGCGACCGAGGGCATCCGCCATTTCCCAGACTCCGGGCGAAAATTTCTCACCGGTGAGTGCGGCGCGCAGCGGCCAGAGGAGCTGACCATTTTTCCAACCGAGCTTCACGACCAGGGCGAGAAGCTCTTTTTGGATTTCCTCTGCCGTCCAGTTTTCGATTTTTTCTAAGACAGGCAAACTTTTTTCGAGTGCCTCAATCGAACTTGCGCGGTCGACTTTCATTTTCGGATTGTCGAAAAGCTCAAGCGGTGGGTCAATTTCGCCGAAAAAATAGTGCAGAAATTGCGGTGCTTCCGCCAAAAATTGCATCCGCTCGGATGCGAGCCGCACAGCTTTTTTCAAAGTCGCTTCATCTTCTGGTGTTAACTCACCACCATCTCCTTTCGTTAACCCACCAGATATCTGGTGGGTTAACTGGGGCGCCACCACATTTTCTATGTTCGACTGAGCCTGAATGGATAAAAACGGTTTCACTTTCTCGACTAATTCTTCAATCGGCAATTGCCGCAAATAGTGCGCGTTAAAAAAATTCAATCTTTCTAAATCAAAAACCGCGCCGGCTTTCGCGACGCCCGCGAAATCGAATTTCGCAATCAGTTCATCCAGCGAAAAAAATTCTTGCTCGGATCCGCCGCCGGGATTCCAGCCGAGTAGCGCGAGGAAATTCACGACTGCCTCAGACAGATAGCCGTCATTTTTCAATCTTTCCACCGTTGCTGGCTTGCCCGATTCGTCGCGCTTCGACATTTTCGAGCGGTCTTTATTTAGCAGCAGCGGAAGGTGTCCAAATCTAGGTACTTTCGCACCGAGCGCCTCGAAGAGCAAAATGTGTTTCGAAGTATTGGAAATGTGATCCTCACCGCGAATGACGTGGCTGATTTTCATTTCGGCATCGTCGACGACGACAGTGAAATGATACAAAAATTGACCGTCGGATTTGCGAATTACGAAGTCGGCGATATTTTCGCCTCGCTCAGAAATCTCGCCACGCACGAGGTCGTCGAATTTGATTTCGCTAGCCGGGACGCGGAAGCGCCAGACCGGTTTGCGACCTTCGGTTTCGAATCGCGCAATTTCTTCTGCTGACAAATCGCGACATTTGCCTGAGTAGCGCGGTGGTAATTTCTGCGAGTTTTGCGTTTCGCGCTCGGCTTCGAGCTCTGCCGCGCTACAAAAACACGGATAAATCGCGCCGGACTTTTTCAGCTGTTCGAAATATTTTTCGTAAACCGCGTCGCGTTCGGATTGGCGAAATGGTCCTTCGTCGAAATCCAGTCCTAGCCAACTGATGCCGTCCAAGATTTCTTTTTCAAATTCCCGAGTCGAGCGTGCGCG
Organism: bacterium; assembly: GCA_021779375.1. Classification (GTDB taxonomy): domain Bacteria; phylum Patescibacteriota; class Gracilibacteria; order JAHISY01; family JAHISY01; genus JAHISY01. The sequence goes on from JAJYAT010000010.1 coordinate 9,897, forward strand.
GTCAGTGTCCTCGCTGCGAAAAACAATCTTGCCGCCGTGCTGGCGCGCGAACAAAAAATTCACGAGCATAGTCCGGGCAGTGCCGATGTGCATCGGTCCGGTCGGGGAGGGCGGGAAGCGTACGCGAATTTCATCCATGCCGCGATTTTAAGCCTTTTTCTCATTACCGAAACTTGAATTTCCGCTCATTTCGTGGTAAAATTCCAAGATTCAAAAATGCAAAAACTGAAATCAAAAAACCGTCTCGGCGCAATCCTGCTTGCTTTGGTTATTTTCTGTGCGGCGAGCGGAGTAGCCAGCGCGGCAGTCGGTACTCTCGTGACTGATCCGGGGAAGAAATTTCAGGTCACCTTAGAAGCCCCATTCTCTGAACCGCCGACGAATTTGGTGTGCCAGGGGAACAGTCCAGAGAGTACAGACTATTATGCAACGACGACACAGAATGAAGAACCAATTTATTGGGTTTGCCGCAAAGGCTCGATTCTCTGGCAGCAAGTCATCGAGGGTGATGATGGCAACGAAATTCTCACGAATTACATCGCGCTAGTTTACAAGCTTCTCGCTGGAGTAATCGGATTCGTCGCTGTCCTGATGCTGGTCGTCGGCGGGATCGAGATTACGACGGCCGGTGCGAATCAGGCGGGATTACAATCAGGCAAAGATCGGATCTTGGCCGCGCTCGTGGGACTCACGCTGCTCTTTCTCTCCAGTTTGATTCTGTACACGATTAACCCGACTTTTTTCACCTAAAAATATGCTGCGCAAAATTCTGATTTCGTTGCTCCTCGCGTCATTCGCTTTCGCACTCGTGCCAGTTGGAGCTTTGGCTGACATGCCGCAATTAATCGGCGGTACGATTTTGCCGGGTGCGGATGATGAGACCAAAGGTGTCATTGCACCCAACGTGACCGAGTGGATGCAGGGGACTTTTCTCAGAAATTTAATCGACCAGGCGATTGGTTGGACGGCTGCGTTGGCTGTACTTTTCCTCATCATCGGCGGTTACCAATATCTCACGGCGATGGGCGACGAAGAGCAGCTCAAAGCCGCGCACAAAACTATCATCTGGAGTATCGCTGGTGTATTCCTCGCGTTGCTATCTTTCGCGATTGTACAGATCATCGTCAATATCCAATTCGAAGTTCCGGAAAAGACTTCGGCGCTGACTCCGGCGGCAAATTTACTCGTGGCCAAAACAGCAGACATTTTGCCTTTCGCAGAGACGGATTGGGATAAAGTTCCAGAGGTCAAAGCTTTACCGCAGGCGGATTTCAAAGAACAGTTTTTACCGATTGTCGCTCAATTTTTGATTTACGCGATGGCATTCATCGCGACCTTCGTCATTTCTTTCGCCGGAGCGACTCTAGTCAATGGCTGGGGCGACGAGGCAGCTGTCAAAAAATCCAAAAATGCGATTATCTGGGGAATCACCGGTCTCGTTTTCGCCGCGGCGAGTTACATCATCGTCAAAGGCGTGCTCATGATTGATTTCAATACGCCTGCGACAGCAGCGACTGACGGTACAGGCTTCCTGGATATGATTGGCAATGCTTGGGATTCAGTCACTGATCTTTTTTCCATTTGATAAGGTGAATCTCGAAGCTAATTTGGATTTGGGCGGCGATAAATTTTCAAATTTTCAAGTTTCGTAATTTACGAAATAATTTTCAAGCTTCAATTCTCCGCACCATAATCTCCAGCGTTTTGATTTTTTGAGCCTTACGACTTGAGTTGAGCCTTGAACCTTGAATTTTTTTTGAAAATTTGTAAATTCCGTAAATTTGAAAATTCTCTCCATGCTTCGTGTTTTTGAGTTTCGGGATTTAGGACAATAAGGCACTGACGCGACTCGTTTTTTCCCAGGAAAATTCCGGTCGACCGAAGTGTCCGCCGGTCGCAGTGCGCAGGTAAATTGGTCGAATGAGATCCAGCTCTTTCAAAATTCCCGCTGGGCTGAGATCGAAAACTTTGGTAATGGCGGTGATGATTTTTTCATCCGCGATTTTGCCTGTCCCAAAAGTTTCAACTGAAATTGAAATCGGTTTGGGGTGGCCGATGGCGTAGGCGATTTGCAATTCAAGCCGATCCGCGAAGCCGGCGGCGACCAAATTTTTCGCGACGAAGCGTGCAGCGTAAGCGGCGCTGCGATCAACTTTCGTCGGGTCTTTGCCACTGAAGGCGCCGCCGCCGTGGCGTGCCATGCCGCCGTAAGTGTCGACGATAATTTTTCTCCCAGTCATGCCAGTGTCGGCGGGCGGGCCGCCGCGCACGAAGCGTCCGGTCGGATTCACCAGGATTTCAGTCTTCGTATCGAGAAATTCACCAAGCACGGGTCGGATAATTTTCTCGATGACGGCGTTTTTCAATTTTCCGTTCGTGACTTTTTCATCGTGCTGGGTCGAGACGACGACGGTCGCGACGCGTTTCGGTTTGCCTTTCGCATCGTATTCCACCGAGACCTGACTTTTGCCATCAGGTCGCAGGAAGTCGAGAATTTTTTTCTGTCGTGCTTCCGCCAGGCGCGCCGTCAAAGCGTGCGCCAAGGTGATTGGCAAAGGCATCAATTCCTCCGTCTCGCGGCAGGCGTAACCAAACATCAAACCTTGATCGCCCGCGCCGAGATTTTTGCCGAGCTTGGAATTCGTGCCGCGTGCGATGTCGGGCGACTGCTCGTGAATCGAAGTCAGCACCGCGCAAGCTCGAAAATCAAAACCAAATTTCGCATCGTCGTAGCCGGCATTTCGAATCGTCTCGCGCACCAAGCTTGGGATGTCAGCGAAACCGCGCGTCGTGATTTCACCCGCGACCAAAGCCAGACCATTCGTCACCAAAGTTTCCACGGCGACGCGACTCTGCTTGTCTTGGCGAATGAGGTCATCGACAATCGCATCCGAGATTTGATCTGCGAGCTTGTCGGGATGACCGATCGTGACTGATTCAGAAGTGAAGATCATGGAACATGGAGCATAAAACATGGAGCATAAAACATGAAACATGAAACATGGAGCACGGAACATGGGGGAGTTTATCAAAGCATTGGGCTTTCAGCTAAAATTCTCGCGTGAAAAAACTCTCGCCTGACATCATCGCTGAAAATCGCGCCGCGCGCTTTCACTTCGAAATTCTCGAAGAATTCGAAGCAGGTTTGGTCTTGACTGGAGTAGAGACGAAATCGCTGCGCACGAATCGTCCGCGTCTCGCGGGCAGCTTCGTCAAAATTCGGCGCGGTGAATTGTGGCTGACCGGACTCGAAATTCCGATTTACCAATTCGCCAAAAATCAGCCGCACGAAAAAGCGCGTGACCGCAAAATCCTGCTCAATGCGCGCGAGATTAAAACGATTGAAAAAAGCTTAAACGAAAAAGGGACGACAGTCGTCGTGCTGAATCTGCATCTGGCTCACGGAAAAATCAAAGCCAAAATCGCACTCGCGCGCGGCAAGAAAAAATGGGACAAGCGCGAGACGATCAAGCAGCGGGATGTTGAGCGCGATTTGCGACGCGGAGTTAAGACTTTCTAACTGTTTTATTGGCTTTAGTTTTCTTTCGGAGCGCTTCGACGACTGGTCGAATTTTAATTCGCAGTTCTTCAATGGAATACAGTAGGGCGTCTTTGGCGGCAATCGCATGAGGAATTACCTCCGGGGCTATTTGATCCATATTTTTAGCTATGGATGCGAGCTGATTTTTTAACTCAAAAACTGTTTGCGAATTTTCCCTTACCATCTCCGCAAGTTTTTCAATTGGTGTTTTACGCAATTTTTGCTCAAGAGTTGGCTCTTGTTTCCTAGGAGCCGCTTCGGCTTGACAGTGGTCTGGTGCTGATTCACGGGATGAAGAAGAAGATAGAAGCATTTTAAAAATTTGAAGACCATATTTTAGGCAAAGTAATTATTTTCGCAAGTCGTGCGTAGGCGGAAATTTGGAGTCACAAAGTCTATTTGTGATTCATGCTAATCGCCGTCCTGATTTCCGCGATTTTAGTTTCGAGCTCTGTCAATCTTTTTAGACGATTGAGTTCGTCTGTAATTTTGCCGCTGTATTTAGAATCATCTGGTTCATTTATTTCTCCCATTTCTTTTGCCAAACTTTCGACTTTTGAAACTTCCCCCATCAATCGAACAAATCTTCTTGATTTTATTTTCAATATTTTTATTAATATGGCGGGATTTTTTTTGAGCCACTTTTCATTTGTGACTGTTTGAAGTTGATTCATTCTCCGGAAAATTAAAGACTGTATTTTTAGGTAAATCCATTCCTTTTGCAAGTCGCGTTTCGCTGGAATCATAGAGTCACGCCGAATTTCTTTCGAGCTTCTTTTTTGAGATCTAAAACATCAGCTTTGAGCTGTGCGATGATTTCTTGCTGTTCGACGGCTCCAGCACTTACATTTATAAGTTCGTCAAAACTAGTATGAGTTACCGGTTTCCATTCTCCATATTTTAAAGAACAATCTGCAAATTCATCAAAACTAGCATGAACCATCATTCCATAATTCGCGTCCACTCTTGCTAGTTCAGCTTGTTTAGTTGAGATGGCTTTTCCATATGTTTCGATAGTCTCGAGAATATCTTTAAGCAAACATAGAACTCCACCAGCGAAAGCTGGTGGTCTCCATTAGGCTTTAGCCGTTCCAGCGTGTTTTAGAATATCAAGGTCAGGAAAGCCCCCGTATCTTTCCTAACCCTCTTTAACATGC
>JAJYAT010000007.1 GCA_021779375.1 bacterium
GGTAATCACAATGAAGCTGAGGTAAAGAAATATGTACAGAACCAACTTAAAACCCTCGATCGTGCTGAAGCACAGCTTCAGTTAATCTAACTTGAAAATCTCGGGGGCTTGCCCCCGAGTGATTTAACCCAACCGCGCTAGATTAAAAAGACAAGACGATTAAAGCAGTCTATAAACAGTTTCCGAGCTCGCCCGTTCATTAAGACTCTCTCACAGCAAAACGCCAACCTTTTGGTGAGTGCTTTGTTGGTTTCGGCATGACTGCGAAAACGCATTCCGAAAACGGTCTGCCGTTCGAAGCCCGGAGGGCGAAGAATGGTGGAGGTGGCGAGAATTGAACTCGCGTCCAAAAAGTTGTCAGCGAAACATCTACAAACTTAGTACGCTTTAATTAAAATTTGAGAATAGAAAGCGAACGAAAAGCTCTCAAATTTTTTGCCCTAAATTTTCGCTAGTCCGACGGACGGGCGGATTCGCTATCCCGCTGAAGACGCTTTTCGAAACTCGCGGGAGAAATTTCGTAAGCGACGGCGAGCCGAAGCTCAAGCCGATTTACGCAGCGAGAGCGTAGGCCGGAGCGAAAGCCGAAGCTTTCACGCGGCTGACGAAGCTGCGGAGACCGCCATGACGGCGGTCAAGATTGGTAACAATGTTGCCAATTAGTTTTGTGCGCCCCGGATCTGACGGGAGAAGCGCATCCCGTGATTGCAGTTTCGGCAACAAATCCTTTTGTCGAAGCCTGGCACCCCCATTTTAGTTTTTAGTTCGTAGTTGATAGTTTTTAGTTTCCGGAATCCCGCCTTGGCGGGACAACTTTCAGCAACGAACCTAGACTAAGCTTTCAAAGAGCAGGCTCTTAGTTTAGAATGTTTTTATCTAATTTTCAAGTCTAAAATGACAGAATCGGATTTCACCGCTGGCTTTTATTCTGACGACGCGCTCGCGATCATCGGTGGCGAAGGTGCGTTCGTTTTCGACGCGGCTGGCAAAAAATACATCGACTGCGTCGGTGGTCACGGCGTCGCGAATCTCGGCCACGCGAATAAAAAAATCGCGTCGGCAGTTCAAGCCGCCTGGGAAAATTTCGCCTTCACGACGGCGCGGCACCCGCACCCGATTCGCGCCAAATTTTTCGAAGTGCTCGCAGCCAAAATGCCTTTCAAAAAATCGAAATTTTTTCTTTGCAATTCTGGCGCAGAGTCAGTCGAAGCGGCGCTCAAGATGGCGCGACTCGCGACTGGTCGTTCCAAAATTCTCGCTGCGAAACGCTCATTTCATGGGCGCACTTTCGGCGCGCTTTCCGCGACTTGGCGACCCGAATTTCGCCAGCCTTTCGAGCCGCTTGTGCCCGATTTCGACTTCTTCGCTTTCAATAAAATTGAGACACTGAAAGAGAAAATTGATGCCAAGACAGCGGCGGTGATTCTCGAAGTCGTGCAGGGTGAGGGTGGGATTTATCCAATCGATTCAGAATTCCTCGCGGGCGTTCGGAGGTTGTGCGACGAAAATGGTGCGCTGTTGATTCTCGACGAAGTGCAGTCTGGAATTTGTCGCACGGGTAAATTTCTCGCGCTCGAAAATTTCGGCGGTCAGCCCGACATCGTTTGCATGGCGAAATCTTTGGGCGGCGGTTATCCGCTTGGTGCGACCGCCTTTCGCGCGGATCTTTTCGGCGGGCAAAATGTGCGCGGTCGCCACAATTCCACTTTCGGCGGATCGGTGCCAGCGTGTGCGGCGGGACTCGCGGCACTCGAATTTTGCGCTGCGGAAAATTTGTGCGAGCAGGCGGCGGAGAAAGGCGCGTTTTTCAAAACCGAATTAGAAAGGCTTGCCTCACCCAAGATCGCCGAAGTGCGTGGCATCGGTCTGATGCTCGCCGTCGAATTCAAAATCCCAGCCGGCGAAATCGTAGCGAAGATGGAAGAAGCGGGAGTTTTAGTTCTGCCGACTGGTCCGAAAGTAATTCGTTTTTTACCGCCGCTAGTTATTTCAAAAGAAGAGATTTCTGAGGTAGTCGCGGTACTGGCGAAAGTTTTGGCGTAAAAAATTTAGGTAGAGACTTTTTATTGTGCAGCTGTGTCCTGCCGACAACAACGAGGCGATTTGTTGTCTGCTCGCATCGAAAAGAGTCTGTTGTCCCTCTGTAATTTCGAACACACGCCAGCCGCCATTTTTAGGCGTTATGGTTGCGATTATTTTTCCGTCGCTAAAAACATCAACAAGGTCGAGGGTTTTACCAGCCACTTTTCTTCGCTCGACGTAGCCAAGAGTCAGGTTGGTGTTCACAGGCGCGAGTTAAAAATTTTCAGCGATTGCCAAATAGTTTTTGATTCGCTCGAGCCCTTCTTCTATGTCTCCTGTTACATTAATAGCCAAGCCGCCACCATAAAGTGAAACCAAGGCCTTGTGCTCTTCAGGCGAGACAGAGCCGTTGTGACTCCTGTCCCTAGGAATAAGCCTCTCTGCCAGCTTGAATAGTTCGGCTATTTTGTTCGCGACAACGGTCATGTCAAGATATTCAGTGTCGGATTTTTGACTGGATTCGAGCAGTGAGGCGATCTCTTGCGCCAAGGGAACGATTTGGCCGTGGACAGAAAGAGCCATTTTGACTTCAGTCCTCAATTTTTGTGCCAAAAAACTAATTCCCTCGGCCAACTCTTCGGCGGCTTTTGTTCTGTGCAGGGCGGCTTCTTCCAAGTAAGAGTCGTCTGGCATAGCTCGTTCTTCTAAACCATTTAAAACATCAAGAGCTTCTTGCATTTTCTTTAGCGTAATTCGACCTCGCTGAATATCTTTTCGGTCAGGTAACTCTTCACCAGTGAGGTTTTGCTTTGCTTCGGCGTTCATTATTTTTGGGTTAAATTTTTTGAGTTGAGACTTTATCGTGGTAAAATGCTTTTGTCAACCCTACTGCACTCCCATGAATCCCGTCGAATTTCTCGAAAGAATCGTCTCGATTTACTCGCCCTCTGAGCGTGAGGATGAGCTCGCGAAATTTATCGCCGCGACCGCGCAAGATTTGGGTTTCGCGAAAACTTCCGTCGATCACTTCAGCAATGTCGTGCTTGAGATTGGTGCGCCGACTGCGCAGAAAACCATTCTCTTGCTCGGGCACATCGACACAGTGCGACCGTTTTTGCCCGTGAAAATTAAAGACGGCAAATTATTCGGACGCGGCGCGGTCGATGCCAAGGGCCCCTTCGCGACTTTCGTTTTTGCGGCGCTGGCTGTTTCGAAAAAATTAAAAAATACGAAAATTATCGTCGCGGGTGCGAGTCAGGAAGAGCAGCACGGCACGGGTGCGCGCGTTCTCGCTGAAAAATTTTCTGCGCCAGATGCGATTGTAGTTGGCGAGCCGTCGGGATTCACAGGCATCACGCTCGGCTACAAAGGCACTTTCTCGATGGAATTTTTCAAGCGCAAAAACTCAGCGCACTCAGCGAACGACGCAGAAAGAAATGCGATTGAGGAGGCGATTGATTTCACCCAAAAAATTAAAAAGTTTTGCGACGATTTCAACTCCGGCAAATCGATCTGGGAAGGCTTGCAGCAGCGTGTCGTGAAATTCGTCTTCGATGAAGTGAATGGCGTGGAGCAGGTGAAGGTGCGCGTGAAATTTCGCACGCCAATCGGCTTCGACATCGCCGCGCTAAAAAAAGTCGTCGGCAAAAATTCGAAAGGTGGCGAGATTTCCTACCTGCAGAGCTGGGGCAGCGAGGAGGCTTGTCTCTCGCCCAAAAATTCGCCACTCGTCAAAGCTTTTCTCGCGGCGATTCGGGCGGAGGGCAGTGAGCCGGTTTTCAAAGTCAAAACCGGGACCGCCGATATGAACACGCTCGTCAAAGCTTTTCCAGGCGTGCCGATTGTTTCCTATGGTCCGGGCGACAGCAATCTCGACCACACGCCCCAGGAACATATCGAACTCGCCGAACTTGAAAAAGCGATTAAGATTTTGGAAAAAGTTTTACTGAGGCTGGATGAAAGAGCATGAAAGGAGTTGAGGCTCTAGTTTGTGGGATGAAAAATATGCCTTTGGTTTTGACAACTATTTTTTAGTAGCGAGAAATTCATGACGTAGGGAACGGACATGTCCGTTCCCTACAAACTACCCTCAGGTTCCGCTTCCGCGCGGGAATTTTAGTTGCGGGTTGGTCTCGGTGTAGAGACGTTGCATGCAACGTCTCTACGGTTGCGAAATTTTGTCCGACGCGACCAGTTTTTGACCTTTTCACCAAAAAATGCCAAAATTAAAGCCTCTCGCTTAGTTATATAATTATCGAGCGGGATTGCTTCTTCCGGTATTCGTCGGAATCGCAATGACAAACACCATGACCACTCGTCTCAAAATCGCGCTCCAAAAAAAAGGTCGCCTCGCCGATGAGTCTTTCGCCCTGCTGCGCAAAATCGGGCTCACCTTCGTCGCGAACGGACACTATTTAGTTTTGAAATGCACCGATTTTCCGGCGGATATTTTGCTTTTACGCGATGACGATATTCCGGCCTTCGTCGCGCGCGGCTCGGCGGATCTCGGCATCGTCGGTCAAAATGTCGTGCGGGAGTCGGGCAAAAAAGTGCGCGAGATTGCGCCGCTCGGTTTCGGTGCGTGTCGGTTGGCGATTGCTGTTCCGAGAAATTCAAAATTCAAAAAAATCGCTGACCTCAAAAATTCCACTATCGCGACGGAATATCCGAACTCCACGAAAAAGTTTTTCCGCGAGCTCAAAATTCCAGTCAGTCTCGCTGAGCTTTCCGGCTCGGCCGAAATCGCACCGGAGATGGGCGTCGCCGATGCGATTGCCGACATCGTCGATACAGGCACGACGCTCGAAGCGCACAATTTGATTCCGCTGGAGCCGCCGATTTTTCGCAGTGAAGCGATCCTCGTCGCCGATCCGAAACTCTCGTCTGCCAAAAAGAAATTGCTCGAAGATTTGATTGCGCGTATCGAAGCCGTACAAAAAGCCAGCGACAAAAAATATGTCGTGCTGAATTGTTCCGAGAAAAACTTGGCGAAAATCGAAAAACTTTTGCCGGCACTTGAAGCACCGACTATTCTGCCGCTCGCGAAAAATGGTGAGTTCGCGCTGCAATCCGTCGCCACCGAAAAAGAATTTTGGGCGGCGCTGCCGCGACTCAAAGCCGCTGGTGCGAAAGACATTCTGCTGCTCAATGTCGAGAAAATCGTTCTTTAATTTTTTTCCAATGCCAGCCAAAAAGTCCTCCGCCGAAAAAAGAGTCGCCGTCATCTTCAGTCTCTCGACCAAAATCCGGGACGAATTGAATAAGAAAATTCCGACGGGCTACCGCAGTCAATTCGTCGAAAAATTACTCGAACGAGAATTCAGCAAAGTTGCGACTGAGAAAAAAGCGGTCACGAAAAAAACTCTGCTCGCCCGACTTTTCCAAAAATAATTCGCGATGCAAATCCAAAAACTAGCTTCGCTCTGGACCAAGGAGCGCACCGCGATTCTCGCGCGCGGTGGCGCGGCTGCGCCTGCAATCAAAAAAACAGTTGCCGCGATTTTGCAAAAAATTCGGCAGGATGGAGAAACGGCGGCGCTTGCCTTCACCAAAAAATTCGACGGCATCAAATTAAAAAGCCTCGCAGTTTCGGTGAAAGAACTAAAGGCAGTTGATGAGAAATCCGCCAAGTTTGATTTTCTCCGCAGCGCTGCGGAGAACATTCAAAAGTTTCACGAGAATCAGCTCGCCAATATTCGAGCTGAAAAAAAAGTTCAAACCGCAAAAGGCGTTCAGATTTGGCGCGAATGGCGACCGATTGCGCGAGTCGGGATTTATGCGCCGGGCGGACTCGCGACTTATCCGAGCTCGGTTTTGATGCAGGCGCTGCCAGCGCGGATCGCGGGCTGTACGGAAATCGTTCTCGCGACTCCTCCGCGGAAAGACGGTTCGATTTCGGAAGTGGTCATCGCGGCGGCGAAACTTTCCGGCGTGACGAAAATTCTCAAAGTCGGCGGAGCGCAGGCCATCGGCGCGCTCGCTTTCATCGAGAAGGTCGAGAAAATTACCGGACCAGGTAATCCCTGGGTGACCGAGGCGAAGTCCCAAATTTCATCCGAGATTCCGATCGACATGCCAGCGGGTCCGAGCGAGATTCTCATCTTGGCGGACGATTCGGCGGTGCCGCGATTTGTCGCGGCAGATTTGCTGAGCCAGGCGGAGCACGCCAGCGACTCGACCGCGCTGCTCGTGACGACTTCCGCCAAGCTCGCCAAGGCAGTTGACCGGGAGCTTGCTATGCAAATCGTCAAACTTTCGCGTCGAGCAATCGCGCAAAAAAGTCTGGATTCGCGCGGTCGGATTCTCGTCGCGAAAAATCTGCCAAGCGCACTCGCTTTCGTGAATGAGTTTGCCGCAGAGCACCTCGAAATTTGTCTCGCTGCTGCAGAAAAAATTCTGCCGCAAATTCAAAACGCCGGTTCGATTTTCCTCGGCAATTTTTCCTCCGAGCCGGCGGGAGATTTTGCGACCGGCACGAATCACGTCTTGCCGACGGCCGGCTTCGCCCGCAATTTCGCGCCGCTGTCGGTTGAGTCATTTGGCAAAAAAATTCAAATTCAGAAGATTTCCAAAGCCGGACTCGCCGCGATTCGCGCGACCTGCGAAAAATTCGGCGCAGTCGAAGGTCTCGACGCGCACGCGCGTTCAATTTCAATTCGTTTCGATGCCAAAAATTAATTTCACTAAGCTCGCCAAAAAATCCGTGCGTAGCAGCGCGGCTTATTCTTCAGCGCGTTCGCTCGTACGCGATGCTTCGATTTTTCTCGATGCGAATGAAAACGCTTTCGGTTCGGTTCTGCCCAAAATTTCGAATGTTGATCTGTCGCGCTATCCGGATCCGCTGGCGCAAAAATTGCGTGAGCAATTTGGCAAATTTGTCGGCGCTTCAAAAGACAAAATTTTAGTCGGCAATGGCTCGGACGAAATTATTTGGCTTCTCTTGCTGGCGTTCGTCGAGGCAGATGAAGAGATTCTGACTTTCACGCCGACCTTTTCGATGTACCGCGTTTTCGCGGAGCTGCTCGGACTGCGCGTGCGCGAGGTCGCGCTCGAAGCGGACTACTCGCTTGATGCCGCGAAATTCTTGAAGCAGATTTCTGCCAAGACCAAACTGATTTTTCTCTGCTCGCCCAATAATCCAACCGGGCAAGTTTTGCCGCAGGCACAGCTGGAGCAAATTCTCCGGACGGGAAAATTAGTCGTGCTCGACGAGGCGTATATAGAATTCGCGCCGGAGAAATCAACGGTTGATTTGCTCCGCAAATTTCCGAACTTAATTATCCTGCGCACTTTCTCCAAGGCCTGGGGTCTCGCGGGACTACGCGTCGGCTGCGGCTTGATGGATGCGGCGGCGATTGCCGTTCTCCAAAAAGTCCGCGCACCTTATTCGGTCGACGCGCTTTCGCAAAAACTCGCGCTTGATGCTTTGGCGAATTCTAAAAAAATGCAGGCAACAGTTAAAAAGATTCTGGCAGAGAAAGAAAAACTTGCCGCCAAACTTTGGGAGCGGGGCTTGATCGTTTTCCCGAGCGATGCGAATTTTCTGCTCGTACGTTTTCCGGCGGAAGTCTCTGCTTCGCGTGTTCAGAAAAACTTGCTCGAAAAATTCGGCATCGTCGTGCGTGATTTCTCGCACAAAAAATTCCTGGAAAATTGTGTCCGCATAACAGTGGGCACGTCAGCCGAGAATTCGAAACTGCTATTGGCGCTTAGCAAAATTCTCAAATGATCTTCGACTTCCACACGCACACTCGACAACAAGACGGCGCGAATTCTGCGCGTGAAATGATTGAGGCGGCGATTGCAAAAGGCGTCGCGATTCTCGGAATTTCCGAACACGCGCCGCGGCTGCCAGGCTACCGCTATGCCGATGATCCAATCGGTGAGGTGCGCGGACTTCAGGGCTGGTCAGAATTTCTGGCGGAAATCGATCAACTGAAAATTGAATACGCCGACCGAATCGAAATTCTCAAAGGCTGTGAGGTGGACTGGCTCGGCGAAGAGAATTTGGATTGGGTGAAAAAACTAATTACCGACGGTGATTTCGACTACACGATTGGCTCCGTGCATTTCCTCGGTCGCTGGGGCTTCGACTACCTGAAAGACTGGGAAAGCGGTTACAAAAAATTTAAAAACATTGAGGCAATTTATCGCGAGTATTTTCTCGAATACGCGCGCATGGTGCGCTCGGGCTTGTTCGACATCGCGGGTCACCTCGATCTCATCAAAAAATTTAACGACCAATTTCCGCTGCCTGAAAATTCCAACATTTTAGAATTGGCGGAGCCAGCTTTTGTCGCTTTAGAAAATTCCAAAATGGTGCTCGAAATTTCTTCTGCTGGTCTGACGAAACCTTGTCAGGAATGGTATCCAGCGCTTGAGCTACTGAAGATGGCGCACAGTCGCGGAATTCCGATTACCTTTAATTCCGACGCGCACTCGGTGAATCGCATCGCCGAGAATTTCGCCGCCGCTCAAGATTTCGCGAAGTCGGCGGGATATTCAGCCGTCACGATTTTTCACGCGAGTGGCGCGCGCGAGTCAGTTAAAATCTAAAAATGTTCACAGGCATTATTACCGAACTCGGCGAAGTCAAAAAAATTTTTTGTGATGGCGAAAACACAGCTTTCACGATTGCTGCGCCGAAGACTGCGCGTACTTTGAAAATAGGTGATTCCATCGCGATTAATGGCGCGTGCCACACAGTCGTCCAGAAAATTAAAAATACTTTCGTCGTCGAGTCGATGCCGGAGACTTTGCGCCGGACGAATTTCGGCGATTTCAAAATCGGTTCGCAGGTAAATCTGGAGCGACCGGTCGGTGTGTCGGGTAGCTTCGACGGTCACTTCGTTTCGGGTCACGTCGACGGAGTGGCGACGATTCTTACAATTAAAAAGGACAAGAATTCCAAAATTTTCACACTTGCGCTGCCGAAAAATCTGAATAGGTTCGTAGTTGAAAAGGGTTCCATTTCGCTCGACGGCATTTCGCTTACAGTCATCTCGATTCACAGCAATAAAATTGAAGTCGGGATTATCCCGCACACCCTGCAAGAAACGAATTTGGGAATCAGAAAAGTTGGCGAGCGCGTGAATGTTGAGGCGGACTTACTTGCCAAACATGTTGCGAAATTAATTCGAAAATGAAATTTGCCATCATTACATCGCGATTTGCCGAAAAGGCGGGGAATTCCCTTGAGATTCTGAACGCGAGCTGCGAGCAAAAATTGCGCGAACTGAAAGTTGATTTCGAAAAGTTCACCGTCCCGGGTGCTTTCGAAATTCCCACACTCGCCAAGCAAATTCTGCTTACCAAGAAATTCGATGGCGTCATCGCGCTCGGTGTCGTCGTGCGTGGTGAGACGGCGCACTTCGATTTTGTCGCCGGGAATTGTGCTCGTAAATTAGCTGACCTCGGAGTCGAATTCGCACAGCCCGTGATTTTCGGCGTGCTGACGACCGAGACGACCGCGCAGGCGCTGGCGCGCGCGGCGCGCGGCGCGGAGTTTGCGACGGCGGCTTTTGAGCTCGCACACGAACTTGCTAAAATCCGCGCGTGAATCTGAGAACACTGCGTGATGCCGAAAACCTGTCCGGAAAAAGAGTTTTGGTGCGCGTCGATTTTGATGTTCCGATTGAAAATGGCGTGGTTATAAATGCTTCACGCATTCAGGCTGCGCTGCCGACGCTCGAATTTCTCCGCTCTGTCAGCGCAAAAATAATTCTTCTTGCGCATCTCGGTCGTCCCAAAAGCGTTGCTGATAAAAATTTACGGCTCGATCCAGTCGCAGTGAGCTTGTCCGAGCTGCTCGGAATTCCAGTCAAAAAACTAGACGACTGCGTTGGTGTTTCAGTTGAGGTTGAAATTGCAAAAATGCAGCCGGGCGAAATAATCTTGCTTGAGAATACGCGCTTCCACGCAGGCGAAGAAAAAAATGATCCTGAGTTTGTTGCTGAGCTTGCGCGTCTCGGCGAAGTCTTCGTGAATGACGCTTTTGCTACCGCGCATCGGGCGCACGCTTCCAATTTCGGCGTTGCGCAAATTTTGCCGAGTTTCGCTGGATTCTCGCTCGAAAAAGAAGTTCAAAGCTTGTCGTCAGTTTTATTAAGTCCGAAAAAACCGCTTGTCGTGATTTTGGGTGGTGCGAAGATTGACACGAAGATTGGCGTGCTACGCCAATTCGTCACGCTCGCTGACACGATTCTCCTCGGCGGTGGTCTCGCGAACACTTTTCTCGCGGCACAAAATTTCGCAGTCGGCGCGAGCCTGTACGAGCCGGAAAAATTAGAAACGGCGCGCGAGATTCTGGCGTTGGCGGAGAAATTCGGCTGCCGCATCGTGCTGCCGAGTGACGCCGTTTGTGCGCCGGACTTCGATTCGCCGAGCCAAACATTCGCGACTGCGGCAATTCCCGCAGAGCAAAAAATGCTCGACCTCGGGGCGGAATCAATGCGTCAATTTTCCGAGATTATTCAAAATGCCGGAACAGTCGTCTGGAACGGACCGGTCGGAGTTTTCGAACAGCCAGCTTTCGCTGCGGGCACGCACGCGATTATCACCGCTTGCGCCGCGACATCGGTGGACACGATTTTAGGTGGTGGCGACACGCTCGCTGCGCTCGCGCAATTCGCAATCCCGCTCACCAAATTCACGCACGTCTCGACGGGCGGTGGAGCGATGCTCGAATTACTCGAAAACAAAAAACTGCCCGCACTCGCAATTCTCGAAAAATAATTCGAAAACTAACGGATGGAATCCTTCAAAGTTTTGCCGGCGCGAAAGGCGGGCACTTTGAGTGCCGGGATTTCGATCCGCTGAGTCGGATCGCGCGGACTGACTCCGGAACGCGCGGCGCGTTTGCTCACGCGAAAAGTCCCGAAACCGGTGACAGTCACGTTGTTGCCCTTCTTGAGCTCGACGGTAATCGTCGCGACCAGACCTTCCAAAACTTCGGCGACGAGCCGTTTACTCAAACCGAGCCGCTCGGCGAGCGCGTCGATGAGTTCTTGACGATTCATCGAAGGAGGTTAATTGTCCCAATTTTGGGCGACAAAAATTCAAAATGCAAATTACGCGACCTGCCAATTCGTGATTGTGTCGCTGCCGCGGATTTCCGTGTCCGGGAAGAGTGGCGCGACTTTTCCCCAGATCGCGCTCGCGACTTCTTTGATGGGTTGATTCGCGTTCACTTTTTCCCAGTCGTATTTTTTCGCTAATTTCAAAAAACTGGCGCGCGCTTTCGCAATCAGTCGGTCGCTGGATTCGTGCAGGTGGACTTTTTCTTTGCCAATCAAGAAGCGCTCACCGTCAATCAAAACCTCAAGGTCGGGTTTTTGTAAAAATTTATTGACGCTTTCGAGCCAGTCGAGATCGGCACCTTTGGCAGCTCCCCAGGCGAGTCCGGTGCCGGTGTAATCTTCGGCGACAATCGAAATTCCGCTCGCGAGCTTGCGACGAATCTGCGGGTCGAATTGATAACGATTCAGTGAATACCACATTTGCAGCTCTTCCTCGCTGACTTTTTGCCTGAGCTCTGGAGTCGAGATGGGTTGCCGCCGGAAGGAAATCGCGGGTTTGCGTTTCGGATTCGGTCGGCGCACTTTCGTCCCTTCGAAAAACTCAATCATCGATTGGACGCTGTGCCGTTGTTTGCCGCGCAGGATTTCATTCAGCATTTTGCCGGTCGGATCGAGATCGTAGAGCGGATATTTGAAATACTCGACGCGCACGCCGCGCCCAATCAGTCGCTGTACCAAGAGCGAAGTTTGGGTGCTTTTGCCAATGTTATTAATTCCGTAAACGGCGATAAATTTTCCACGCATCGGACACCCATTTTACTCGAAAAATTTGGTGCGCGGAAAATTAAATTTAAATACTCTCCGCATAGGCGCTCGCTCCCGTCACGCGCAACATGAGCACACGGTAAATCGTCTCGGCGACCTCAGCGCGCGTCACGCCACTCGTTCCTTCAAACAAGTTCGAATCGAGCGGGAAGATATTTTTGAGCTTCGAATAATTCGCGAAGGCCGAATACCAGTCATCCGCTGGGACATCCGGGTAGGGATTTTCGCTCACACTATCGGGCGAGATGCCTGCCGAGAAGAGCAGAATTTTCAAATACTCGGCGCGATTAATCGTGTTGCTTGGGCGGAAAGTGCTGTCAGGATAGCCATTCGCGATTCCGTGCATGACGGCTGTTCCGACGAAGTTGGCGTACCACTGCTGATCACTGGTATCTTTGAAGCCGAGTGCCGGGTTTTGGTCCATGGCAATTCCAAATCCCAGAATCAACATTTTGAGTGCCTCGACACGATTCACGGTTTTATTTGGTTTGAAAGTACCATCATCATATCCGCCAATAATTCCATTGTCCTTCAGATATTTAATGGCTTTGGCGTTTGGATGGGTTGAGTCGACGTCGCTAAAGATTTTTTCAGCACTAATTGTCTCGACAACTTCCGGTGTCTCGACGACCTCCGGAGTTTCTGTGGTTAAGTTGGTGTTAGTGACAGTGTTAGTGTTAGTGTTGGTCTCAGTCTCAGTGGTAGCCGTGTCCGCGGCATTGTCAGTAGCGTCCGGCGTCGTGACGGTGGCGGAAGTATCAGCAACAGTCGTGGTCGTGACGGTTTCCGTGCTTATGTTCGTAGCCGCATCGGTCGTCGTGGTTGTGGTTGTCGTTGTTTCGCTCGCGTGGAGATCGCTCGGAGTTGTATTGCCAGAAGTGTCCGTGACCAGATAACGCTGCACCCAGAGCATCGGATTGATGGTATTCGCGATGGCTCCCGCCTGACCGATGCCAGCCGACACGCCGTCGAAGAAGCTCACACCGGCGGCAGCGCAGTCTGCGCTCGTAAATGGCCACCAGGGATGCCACGGCGCGCTGTCTTTGTCGATTTGAAAATGTAGATGGGGCGTGGTCGAAGTGCCGCTGCTGCCGGACTGACCGATGACTTGACCGCGCGTCACGATGTCGCCGACATTCACATTCGTCGCGGAGAGATGACCGTAAGCCGAATAAAGCGTGACGGTTTCATTGCTGTCGAGACTTGGCACATTGGGGTGTTTGATGACGATGTGCATGCCGAAGCCGCTCGAAGCCGCCGCGACTTTCACGACCTTACCATTCGCGACGGCGTGGACGGGTGTGCCGGTCGGCGTGCGAATATCGACGGCGAGATGACTGCCCTGATATTCCTTGCTGCCGGATTCGTAGCTGCCCATGTACGGCACAGCGTAGGTCACCAATTTGTTGGCGAGATTTTTGTCAGCTTTCCAATTCAAATCCGCGACCATCACGCCGAAAGCCGCCGGATCATAATTCGGCAGAGGAATCATTTTGTCGAGCGGAATCTGCGCTGCGAGTAAAGTCGAGCGACCGCCGACATCGGTCCAGTCGGGGACTTCCGTAATCGGTAAGCTCGTCCCGTCGAAGGGTGCGGGCTGCTCGAGATCGAGAACCGAAGCCATGAAATTCCCGGTCGATTCACCGAAGATGCCGACGACTGCGGTAATTACGAGTGTGACCGCGAGAGCATTTAGCGCGTGCTTATGGGCGCGGTAAAAGTTCCAAAAGTTTTGCATTTTTTTGTATTAAAATTTGTTTTGGTTTTTATAAATCCGTCTATTTTACCATCTTTCCCCTTTGAAATCAATCTACCAAACCGGCGATGCGGAGGCGACGGAGACACTCGGTGAGTCGCTCGCCCCTAGGCTTCGCGGGCAAAAAGTTTTTCTCTTCGGCGATCTCGGTCTCGGCAAGACGACTTTTCTGCGCGGGCTCGCGCGCGGTCTTGGCATCCAATCCAAAATTAAATCTCCGACTTTCGTCGGCGAACATGTCCACCAAATTTCTACTGACGAGAAATTAATTCACCTCGATCTGTATCGTGCCGAATCTTTGGAAGTCGAGAAAATCGAACGCTTGCAAGAATTATTCGCTTCGCGAGACACAGTCGTGGTCGAATGGAGTGAGCGTCTGCCGAAAAAACTTCTCCCCAAAAAAAGAATCGAACTACGATTTAGCGAGCTGAAGAGTGAGGGGAGGAAGATTAGATTTGTAAAGTTACCCCAACAGCAAAGCTAAGGCAGCAACTAAAAGCAATCCTGTTGAGATAATGTTGGCAATCATTCCGATTCGCGTGTGTTCTTCTTGAATTCTTAGGGATGCTTCTTGTGCGCTTGTTTGGTCCAGAGTGCATTTTTCTATGAGAGTGACCTCGTTACCACACGCATCACAAATAAAAAAACTGTTCCCTGCGGCTGGTCCACCTGAGCGTCCAGCGTCAATATGAAATTTCCATTGATGTTTACAGTTGTCGAATTTGCTGACGCCTTCGAATGTGTCCATGATTATTTTTTGATTAGCTAATTTTATTCTCGCCACATCTTCCTAAAACTCTCCTCCTAGATTTTCTCCCAATCGTGGCGCGGCTTGGAATTAACCGCGCCGACTTTCGCAATTTTCACGCCAAGTTTTGTCGCGAGTGTTTTTTTTAACCTCGATTTGGTGCATTTTATGAACTGATATTAAGTGTTATTGGGGCAGCTATTTTTATTATACAATTTCTATTGTTTCGATTTTTTCAACTTTTGATTTTGAGCTTGTGAAGCCAAATAAATGTGTTTTTTCTATAATTTGAAAGAAGCTTGGGTCTTCGTCTATAAACTCAAGAACGTAATTATTTCCCAGTTCATATCTTGTCGCATCGTGACCAAATTCATCTTTGGGGTCAGCTTTGTAAAAAAATCTTTCTTGTATCGTGAAAGTCTTGCCGTTTATTTTAATGCGGTCATTTTCTTTTAATCGTAGCAATCCTTTGGTCAATCCTTTATTCATATCATTAGCTGATGATTTAATCGTAACAATTATTCTCTCCACATCCTCCTAAAGCTCTCCTCCCAGATTTTTTCTAAATCGTGCCGCGGCTTGGAATTCACTGCGCCGACTTTCGCGATTTTCACACCAAATTTCGTCGCGAGCGTTTTTAGCTTCGCGAAATTCGCTGGTGTGACTTCGAGTAAAAAGCCTGGATTTTCCGAGAATAATTCGGCGTTCGAAAGTCCGGCGAGTTCAAAACCAAAATTCGTGCCGAAGCCGGATTCCGCTGCTGCGACTGAGACGCCGCCGCGATGCAGGTCGCGATTCGAGACCAGGAATTTGCGCGCTGCCAAAACAAACTTAATTTCTTTGGCGAACATTTTCGCGTCGAATTCAAAGGCTAGACCAAATTTCTCACCAAGTGCTTTTTCTAGCTCGCTGCCGCCGAGATTTTCACTGCGCTTGCCGATGAGGATTAGGAGATTGCCCGCGGTTTGGAATTTTTGCGGGACGAATTTTGCGGCATCATTTAATTTCCCCACACACGCCACGAGTGCGCTCGGATTAATCGAGTCGCGACCATTTTCATTGTAGAGACTGACATTGCCACTGACGAAAGGCGTGCCAAAAAGCTCGGCTGTATTGCGCAAGCCCTCAATCGCCGCGACGAATTCACCCATTTGCGCAGGCTTCTCGGGATTCCCGAAATTCAGACAGTCGGTGAGGGCGAGCGGCTGCGCGCCGAGCGCGACGACGTTGGCGATGGCTTCCGCGACAGCGTGCTCGGCCTGGAGTTTCGCCGAATATTTGCCGAGGCTGGCGTCGCCGCCCGTGCCGATCGTGATGCCGATTTTTTTCAATTCATCCGGCGCGGTCGTATTCACAAGCGGACGAATAATGGCGCTGCCGCCACAGCCCGCGTCGCGCAGCGTTCCGCCTTGGACTTGTTTGTCGTATTTTTCGTAGATCGGTTTGCGCGAAGAGATGTTTTCGCTCGCGAGTAATTTCCGCAGAGTTTTCTCGACATTTATTTTTGTGAAATCAAAACTCACCGCAGGAAACACTTTATTCTCAGGTACGAAAGCGCGGTCGTAGAGCAGACCCTCGGTCAGGACTCTAGCTGGTGCGTCGATGACTTTCGTGCCGCCGAATTTCAAAACATAATTGCCGTGCGTCACTTTGCCGACGACACTCGCGCGCGCGCCGTTTGAGACAGTCGGCAGTGCCCATTTTTCATTGTAATTCGCGAGAATCAGCGGCGTGATTTGCGGATCGCAAATCCAGCAAAAGCGTTCCTGCGTCTCGGCGGCGGCTATGATTTGCGGTGGGAGATTTTTTTCGCCGACGTGAATTTTTTCCAGGTCGATTTCTGCGCCGAAATTATTGCGGTCGAGCTGCTCGACGCTCGCGCAGACATTGCCGCCTGCGCCCATGTCTTTGAAACTCACTTTGCCCAAAAGTTTCCGGCGCTTCAATTCACCGAACAAATCGTAAGTCGAGGCGAGCAACATTCTCTCCAAAAACGGATTCGGTTCCTGCACCGCGCCCTTATTCGTCTCGGCGTCTTCCTCTTTCAGTTCACCGCTCGCGAAGCTCGCACCGCCGAAGCCACTGCGGTCGGTCGCTTTGCCGATGATGATGATGTCGTATTTTTTATCAGCTGCTTCTTCCGGTGCGAAAGAATGAATGATTTCATCGTCACTCAGGACACCGAGCGCAATCACATTCACGAGACAATTCGAATCGAAACTTTTTTCGAATTCGATATCGCCGCCGAGATTCGGCACGCCGAGCGGATTGCCGTAACCCGCGATGCCCGCGACGACTTCGCGCGCGAGCCAGCGATTCGTGGGTTTCTCGATTGCGCCGAAACGCAGCACATCGAGACAGCCGATTACGCGCGCACCCATGCAGAGAATGTCGCGGACGATGCCGCCGACACCAGTCGCCGCGCCTTCGAAAGGCACGATTTGGCTCGGGTGATTGTGGCTCTCGTGACCGATGACAAGTCCCCACTTTTTGCCTGTTTTCTCCTTCGCAATTTCGACAATGCCCGCATCCTCGCCCGGTCCGAGAATCACAGACTTTCCGCGCGTCGGTAGTTTTTTCAAATAATTACGGCTGGAACGGTAACTGCAATGCTCGCTACCCTGAATGCCCAAAATCGTTAGCTCGGTGAGCGTGAGCGGCCGCCCGATTTTCTTTTGAAAATATTTTGCCTCGGCGATTTTTAGCGCGATGCGATTTTGCACCAAAAAAATTTCCGCCTCTTTTTCCGGCGAATTCTCGAAATCGAAAACGGGCTCAACATGTTTTTTCACGCAAGAGATTTTATCACGCTAAAATTATCCCGATGACTACACCAATCACTCCCGAAAAAAACTTCCCGGAGAATTTGCCACCGGCGGAGCTCCTGCGCCGCGACTTCGAAAACCAAAAGCAGGCGGTCCACCGGAGGACGATTGAGCAGCTGCAAAAAATCGCGGGCGCGGAGGCGCGTGTACGGACTTTCGCGAAATTGATGGATAAATACGGCGTGGACGTGCTCGTCGGACTTTTTCCCGAAATCGGCGACGCCGCGAGTTCGACGATTGCCGGAATCTACTTACTTTTCGAAGCGCAAAACGCCGAGCTCTCGAAATTCGCTTGTCTCAAAATCATCGGACTGCAGACTGCGGATTTTTTCGTCGGGGCCGTGCCAATCGCGGGCGATGTTTTGGATTATCTTTTCAAGGCGAATAAATGGTCGGCCGAACTTTTCACTCGCAAAAAAGCTGATCTAATTGCGAAGGCCCGCGCGGCGGGAATTCCGGAAAACGAAATCGCGGCAATCGACCAGTCAGCCGAAAAATTGCCGCAACTCGCGCAGAGGATTGTCTCGGCAGTGATGGAGCAGAATGCGGAAAAATTGATTTGAATTTTGGGTTTTAACCTAGCTGTAAAAAAGCTCAGTGAAGATTTTTTAGCTTTGCTAAAATCTGCCACTCCCCATGGATCAATTTGAAAAATTTTCGATCCTGATTTCCCACTGCAGCTTTCCCCAAAAGCTAGCTGGGGGAATGCGGCGTGCAGTTGCGGCGGCACTTGGTCGCGACTGTAAAGTCAAAGTTTTTTGTCCTTCGCAGCATGAAAAATTTATAACTGAGCAAGAGAGGCGGCAAGAATTATATTGGCCCAAGCAAAAAACAATCGAAACTTTGCTGAAAATAATTCAGCGCCACCAAATATCAGTTTTGCTTGCGTCTGACCAGGTTTGTGAATCCATGCAAGATTTTTTACCACCACCATTAAAAGCCAATAAACTAGGAGGTGATGCTCAGCAGCAATTGGAGCTGCTTCCGAAATACCTCGAGAGGACATTTTCTGAGAGAGGAATTCCTTTCGATCAGAATCGATTTAATCAGGAATTTGTAATTCTAAAAATAGAAATACTAAAATGGGTGCTGATTAAAGTTGCAAGGCGGCGAGCGAGTCTTTTGCGATGCCACTTAGACACAAGGATGCCACTACATAATTTTAATTTGAAGTTGGCTCATTTACTTGCAGAAGAGGAGACGATTCAGAAATTGCTCGACGAGCTAGAGACTAAAAAAAATGCCTAAAAAAATTCCTCAGACCGACGATCTTTTCGAGCAGGGTTTTCGCGCGGAACTCGAAAAATCCGCTCCGCTGGCTGACCGCATGCGCCCGCGGGATTTCGCTGATTTCGTCGGGCAGCAAAAAATCGTTGGCACGGGCTCGCCGCTGCGCAAGCAGATCGAATCGGATTCGCTCGCCTCACTCGTTTTCTGGGGACCGCCGGGGAGTGGCAAGACGACGCTCGCGAAAATCATTTCCGTCAAAACTAATTCCTACTTTCAGCCGATGTCCGCGATTGGTTTCGCGACGGCGGAATTTCGCAAAACGATTCAGCAAATTCTCGAGCGCCGGAAAATGCAAAAGCAAAAAACGATTCTCTTCATCGACGAAATTCACCGCCTCAACCGCGCCCAGCAAGATCAGCTTTTACCCTATCTCGAAAAAGGCGTGATTACTTTGATCGGGGCGACGACGGAGAATCCGAGTTTCGAGCTGAATTCGGCGATTCTCTCGCGCTCGCAAGTCTATGTTTTAAATTCGCTCCAAATTTCCGATCTCAAAATTTTGGCGAAAAACGCGCTCCAAAATTCCGAACGCGGTCTCGGCAAGTTCGCTCTTCAAATCACGGACGAGGCGCTCGACCGGATTTGCGAACTGGCGAATGGCGATGCGCGGATTCTTTTCAATATTCTCGAGCGCGCAGCTTTCTCTGTCGATGGGCAAAAAATTGACCTCGCTTTTGTCGAAAAATTAGTCGCGAATCTCGTTCTGTTCTACGATAAAAAAGGCGAGGAACATTACAATCTGATTTCCGCGTTGCACAAATCCATGCGCGACGGCGATGCGGACGCGGCGCTTTATTGGCTCGTCAGAATGCTCGAGGGCGGCGAGGATCCACTCTACATCGCGCGGCGTGTCGTGCGCTTCGCGTCAGAAGATGTCGGGCTCGCTGATCCGGTCGCTCTGCAAATTGCTTTGGCAGCAAAGCAAACTGTTGAATTTCTCGGACTGCCGGAAGCCGACACGGCACTCGGGCAGGCGGTGGTTTACTGCGCGCGGGCGCAGAAATCGAATTCGGTTTACGTCGCGCTCGGACAGGTACGCGCCGACATTCAAAAATTCGGTAATCTGCCCGTGCCACTCGACCTGCGCAATGCGCCGACCAAGCTGATGCAGGAATTGGACTATGGCAAAAATTATAAATATTTTCACAACGACCCGAGTGCGGCGCAGCAGCAACACTTGCCCGACGAGCTAAGGGGTCGGAAATATTTGAAGTGAAATTTTTACGAAACTTGATGCGGTGTGCCAGTGGTTTTGCCTGAGCCTTTGACCAGCACAGCGACGAAATTCGCGAGCGCGATTCCGCCGAGCGCGACGAGTCCGCCGATGATTACATTCGGGACATAGCGCAAGACGCTGTCGAGGAAGCTAGCGATTTTGGGCAGACCAAACGTATTTACCGCCAGCACGAAAATGATGGTCAGGACAAATAATTTAAAAATAATTCCCCGGTGGCTTTGTCTAAAAAAATTCGCCACGCCAGTTTTTGTGAGCCAGCGTTTCAGTCGCATGACGGGTGCGGTTTTGCCGGTGAGCCAGACAAAAATTTTGCCGGCAAGCCAACCAACAACCAAAACAAAAAATCCTTCGACGATATTGGGGAAAGTATCGACGAGGGCGAGCCAGAGTTGTCCGAGTGATTCCCGGACGTTTTCGACGAGGCTCTGGAAAAAAGAAGGGGCGGGAAGCATCTTGGGAGTTAAGAACCGAACAAAAAATTAGTTCAGGGGAATTTTAAAGCTCTTGGCGGATTTGTCAAAATAGGGCGTTTGCGCGCGGCTCGGCAAAAGAACAGCACGGCGTTTTGTTGACGAAAGCACTTAAAAATTGTGCTAAAATCCCGCGGCTCGCATTTCAGCGGCAAATTTAATTTCATAAAATGTACGAAATCACTGACCTTAAAATCGGCACGAATATCGCAATCGACGGCGAGCCGTTTCGCATCGTCTGGAATCAATTCAGCAAAACCGGACGACAGGGCGGCGTGATGGCGGTCAAGATGAAGAATTTGCTGAACGGCAAAGTCATTCCCAAGACCTTCCAGGGTGCGGACAAAATCACGCCAGCGGAGATCGCGATGAAGACCGCGCAATTTCTCTACAAAGATGCGATGGGCTTCAACTTCATGAATTTGGAAGACTTTGAGCAATTCGCGCTTTCGGAGGATGCGGTCGGCGCCGCCGGACAATTTCTCCAAGACGGCGAGGAATATGATTTGATGTATTTCGACGGCACGCCGATCAATGTCAACTTGCCAATCAAAATGGAATTCACAGTCAAAGAGACGATGCCAGGCGTCAAAGGCGACACTGCTTCGGGCGGCAGCAAGCCAGCCTTGCTCGACTGCGGCATCACGGTCGCCGTGCCGCTCTTCATTTCCGAAGGTGAAAAAATTCGTATCAACACGGACACTTTGGATTACGTCGAGCGCGCGAATTAATTCCTGCAAAAAGCCGCAAACGTGCTAAAATCAAGAGAATCTTTTTTTGTGAATAAGCTTTTTCAGAAAAAATACCGCATCGCTTCTGCGCGCCTAAGCGGTTTTGATTATTCCCAGGACGGATATTATTTCGTGACGATTTGTACGAACGGTCGAAAAAATTTTTTTGGTGAAATTAAAAATCAACAAATGTTTCTGTCGCCAATCGGCAGAATCGCTAGACAATCTTGGCAGGAAATTCCGCAACATTTTCCATTTGTGCAGCTGGATCAATTTGTCGTGATGCCAGATCATGTTCACGGAATTGTGGTTATTGATAATTGGACCGGCAGCAATGAAAACATCGACACAGATAGAGACGCAAACATTGGCACAGATAGAGATAGAGACGCAAACATGGGCACAGATAGAGACGCAAAATTTTGCGTCTCTACTACGAGTACGGGAAATAAATTCGGACCTCAGTCCAAAAATCTCGCCTCAGTTATTCGAGGTTTCAAAGTCGGCGTAAAAAAATACGCGACACTGAACAAAATTCCTTTTGCTTGGCAGCCGCGCTTTTTCGATAGAATCATTCGCGACGATGCCGAATTTAATCGTGTCCAAGATTACATCAGCACGAATGTGGCAAACTGGGAAAAAGATGCAGGTAGCAGAGATGCTAATCTTTACGAATGAATAAATTTAAACTCGTCTCGAAATTCGCCCCGGCGGGCGATCAGCCGAAAGTCATCAAACAACTTTCGGAGAATATTAAAAAAGGCGTGCACGACCAGACTTTGCTGGGTGTGACGGGCTCGGGCAAAACCTTTGCGATTGCGAACGTGATTCAAAATCTGCAAAAACCTGCGCTGATCATTTCCCAAAACAAAACGCTGACGGCGCAGCTCTGCTCCGAGTTCCGCGAATTTTTCCCAGACAACGCTGTCCACTATTTCGTGAGTTATTACGACTACTACCAGCCGGAGGCCTACATGCCGGCGACGGATACTTACATCGAAAAAGATGCGTCGATCAATGAGGAAATTGCGAAATTTCGCCACGCCGCGACGCAATCACTGGTGACGCGCAAAGATGTCATCATCGTCGCTTCAGTTTCCTGCATTTACGGACTTGGTGACGTCGAGTCTTACCGCAATCTCAAATTTGACATCAGGCTCGGCGAAAAAATCGCGCGCGACAAATTGCTACGTCGGCTCGTCGATCTCCAATTCACGCGCGCGCAGTTCGATTTCAAGCGCGGTCAGTTCAATGTCCTTGGCGATGTCGTCGAGATTTATCCGCCGGATTCGGACATGGAAATTATTCGCCTCGATTTCTTCGGTGACGAAGTCGAACGCATCACGCGCGCCGACCATTTCACGGGCGAGATTCTCGCCGAGATGGAGGTGGTGACAATTTTCCCTGCGAAGCACGATGTGACCACGCCCGAAAAAATTCAGTCGGCAGTTGCCCAAATCAAAATTGACCTTAACCAAAGATTGGCAGAATTGAAGCAGCTTGGTAAAAATCTGGAAGCGGAGCGATTGAAAACGAAAACCGAATACGATATCGAGATGCTGCTCGAAGTCGGTTATGTCTCAGGCATCGAAAATTACACACGCTATCTTTCCGGCAAAGCGCCGGGCGAGCCACCTTCGACTTTGCTCGACTATTTCCCGAAGGATTATCTTTTGTTCGTCGATGAATCGCATGTGACGGTGCCGCAAATCGGCGGTATGTATTCCGGCAATCTTTCGCGTAAGCAAACATTGATCGAACACGGCTTCCGCCTGCAGTCTGCACTCGACAACCGTCCGCTGAATTTCTCCGAATTCGAGGCGCGCATGGGTCCGACGGTTTACATTTCCGCGACGCCCAACGATTACGAAATAGAAAAATCTGGTAAAAAAGTTGCCGAGATGATTGTCCGCCCGACGGGATTGCTCGATCCGCCAATCGAAGTGAAGCCGACAGCTGGGCAGATGGACGTCGTTTTTGACGAAATCGAGAAAACTATTGCACGCAAAGAAAGAGTCCTGATCACGACACTGACCAAGAAATCGTCCGAGAGCCTGACTGAATTTTTGACTGAGAATGGCATTCGCGTGCGCTATCTTCATTCTGACGTGGTCACGATGGAGCGCATCGAAATTCTGCGCGATCTGCGCCTCGGCAAATTCGATGTCTTGGTCGGCATCAACCTCTTGCGCGAAGGTCTCGATTTGCCGGAGGTTTCGACGATTCTCATTCTCGATGCGGACAAAGAAGGTTTCCTGCGTTCGACGCGTTCGCTCATTCAGACCATCGGGCGCTGCGCGCGCAACGTCCACGGTCATGTCATCATGTTCGCCGACCGGATTACTCGGTCGATGCAGGGTGCGCTCGACGAGACCGACCGCCGCCGCAAAATTCAAAAAGCCTACAACAAGCAGCACGGCATCACACCGAAGACGATTGAAAAAGCCGTCCTCGACATCGCGGGCGAGAAGCACGATTTTGGTTTGCGCAAAATCGACCCAAACAAAATTCCAACCGAGGCGCTCGACGGAGTCATCGGCGAGCTGGAAGTCGAGATGGACATGGCTTCGCAAAATCTCGAATTCGAAAAAGCCGCTGACCTGCGCGATCAGATCGACGAATTGGTGCGCCTGAAGAATGCGGGGAAGACGAGGATGAGGAAAAAATAGTAAATTATTTTTTGACATAAAAGCCTAAAACCTATAGGCTGGGGTCTTTTAATAATTTATTCTATGTCTTTACAGCGACTTGAACCAGAACGATATCTCAAGGGTGAGGTAATTCAGCCACCGTTTCCGAAAGAACCATCAGACGTTGTTTGTATTGGAAGCCTTCGTGTTTCTGACGATGGCGAAACAGCTTTAGACAATCCAGAGGAAATGGGGAAAACAATGGCAGAGATTTACACTGAGTGCCCACGAATAGACGAACTAAAAGGCGAGTATTGCGATCATCCAGTTTTTGAGAATGATCATGATACTTTACGTTTCCCTTGTCCTGAGGCTAAAACAAAGCGCAATAGAGCAGAAGGGCGTTTTGATTTTTTTTGCCAAAGACTCTCGCTAAGAGGAGAAATGAAAAAGTGCTTAATTGAAGACGAATCAAAAAACATTAGAGATTTTGGCGTGCCTAATTCAGATGGTGAAGGCGGTGTGCGTTGTTTCGTTCAAATTATTCCGAATAAATTCGAATATTAAATCAGAACCGCTCTTCCATGAAAAATCTCCCCGACAAGCGGGGAGAACCTTCGTGGTGGGCCCTCCTGGACTTGAACCAGGGACCAACAGATTATGAGTCCGCTGCTCTAACCACTGAGCTAAGGGCCCGAGATGGACGAATTTTAGCACGCGTTTTTCCCTGTTTCCGCTAAAATTCGCGAAATGCAGACTGCGGATTTCGATTACGATTTGCCCAAAAAATTTATCGCGCAGCGGCCAGCGAGTCCGCGCGATTCGTCCAAGCTGCTCGTTTACGAGCGCGCAACGGGCGCGATTCGGCACAAAAAATTCTCGGACTTGCCCGATCTGCTCGAGCCCGGCGATGTTTTGGTTTTGAATGAATCGAAGGTGATTCCGGCGCGGCTCGCGACAGTCGAAGGGCGCGAGGTTTTTCTCGCGAAAAAAATCCCCCCCGACCCCCCCTTGCAAGGGGGGGGAGCTGAGGAGATTTGGGAGTGCCTGGTTCGTGGCGGGAAGCATTTTCAAGTTGGCGATAAATTTAAAATTTCAAAAAGCTTCACAGGCGAGGTTCTCGAAATTTTGCCGGACGGCGAGCGCGTGATTCGCTTTAATTCTCGCCATTTTCAAAAAGATTTGGCGAAATATGGGGCGACTCCGCTGCCGCCCTACATCGAACAGACGGCGAAAAAAGTGCCGCAATACCAGACGGTTTACGCGAAACGCACGGGTTCGGTCGCGGCGCCGACGGCGGGGTTGCACTTCACGCCGCGGATTTTCCAGAAGCTCAAAGCCAAAAAAATTCAGATTGAAAAAGTCACGCTGCACGTCGGGCTCGGGACTTTCGCGCCGGTCAAAGTCGATCAAATTGAAAAACACCCGATGCACGCCGAATTTTTCACTTTGCCGGAATCAGTCGCATCGCGCCTGAATACCGCGAAAAAAGCGGGACGGCGAATTATTGCGGTTGGCTCGACGAGCTGCCGCGTGCTCGAAAGTTGCGTGAACCCCAAGGGTGTTTTGAAAGCGCAAACAGGGGAGACGGACATTTTCATTTTCCCGGGTAAAAAATTCAAATTCATCGATGCGCTGCTGACTAATTTCCATTTGCCGAAGTCGACGCTGATCATGCTGGTCGCGGCTTTGGTCGGGCGGGAAAAAGTTCTCGAGCTTTATGAGCTGGCGAAACGGAAAAATTACCGCTTCTTTTCGTTCGGCGATGCGACACTTTTACTGTAAAATGTCGCCCTCGCGGAGAGATGGCCGAGTGGTTGAAGGCGCACGACTCGAAATCGTGTAGGCGGGAAACCGTCTCGAGGGTTCGAATCCCTCTCTCTCCGCCACCTAAAAAATTTTTATGTCCAAAATCTTCCTACGCACGGCAACAGTCTTACTTGCGGCGCTCCTGCTCGCTGGCTGTGAAAAGCCTGCGCCGATTGCCACCGAACCAGTTGCTACCGAGCCGACCGTCGATTTGCCCAGTGTGGATGTGCCAGCTGTCGACGATTCAGTCGTTCAACCAGCCACGAAAGACGATTTGATTCGTCTCGATAGTCCGTTGACCGGGCAAACTATTAGCAGTCCGCTTAGTATCGATGGCGCGGCGCGCGGCAATTGGTTTTTCGAAGGCAGCTTCCCAGTTGTTCTGACTGATTGGGACGGACTCATCATCGCTCAGGGCACTGCTACAGCGGAGAGCGATTGGATGACTTCGGACTACGTTAATTTTCACGCGGAACTGACTTTCGAAAAACCGGCAGGCGCTTCGAATCGCGGCACATTGATTCTCAAGAAAGACAATCCGTCCGGCTTACCGGCGAACGACAATGCGCTCGAAGTCACGGTCTTCTTTGAATAAAAATTTTTGTTAAAATCCAGCAAACGCCACCTTAGCTCAGTTGGTAGAGCGCCCGCCTTGTAAGCGGATTGTCGTCGGTTCAATTCCGACAGGTGGCTCCATCCTTCATTTTCGCTTCGCTCAAACTACGGACGGCTACGCCACGGCGAAAATAATTTTCACATCTAAAATCATGGGCAGGTTCCCGAGCGGTCAAAGGGGACAGACTGTAAATCTGTTGGCTCCGCCTTCGGAGGTTCAAATCCTCCCCTGCCCACCATCTTTAAAAACAGCTTCTTTTTAATAAAAAACTAAATCCCTTGGCTCCGTCCGCCACGGCGGATTCAAATCCCTGCCTGCCGGCAGGCAGGCTTCCCTGCCCACCAATCTTCGTCTCGCTAGGCGGGATTTCGACCGGCTTTGCCACTATATTTTCCTCGCTGCGCCGTTTTCGATTTGCCAAACTGTTTTCTCCGTGAGGACATCGAGGTGCTCGAGCTTCGTCGTAGTTAGAAAGGTTTGGTGGGAGCGAATCATTTGCATCAGGCTTTTTTGGCGGTTGGCATCGAGCTCGCTGAAAACATCATCGAGTAGCAAGACCGGTTTTTCACCCAGAATTTTTTCGAGGAATTCGAGCTCGACAAATTTCAACGCGAGCACGCTCGAACGAATTTCGCCGCGGCTGCCATTTTCACTCAGGAGTTCGCCATCAATCTCGAAAACTAAATCGGCGCGGTGCACGCCGTAATTCGTCACGCCAAAACGCAAATCCTTGGCGCGCATTTTCGCCAGATTCGCGAGGTACTTTTCGACTGAGATTTCCTCGCCGTGAAAATTCACGAGGCGGGCAGTCAGCTGCTTCGGCGCATTCGCGATTCGCTCGAAATTTTCCGTGAGCGGCTTAGCTGCGAACGCCAAAAACTCCGCACGCATTTGACCAATCAGCGTGCCATTCATCGCGAGTTCATGATCCCAAAATTCCAACTCATCCGCTTGCGCCAAATTTTCAATGATGCGGGTGAGCAAGGCATTGCGATTTTTCAGTGATTTATTATAGGCACGGAGCGCGCGGAGATATTTCCGCGAAGTCTGTGCGAGCAGGATGTCGAGGTAACGCCGCCGCAGGCTTGGCGTGAGCAGGAGCAGATTCAAATCTTCCGGCGCAAAACTTACAATCGGAAAATTCCCGACCAGTTCGCTCGCGGTAATTTTTTTGCCATTCAGCTTCAAACTCTTGGCAGTCGTCGTCACGGCGATTTCGATTTTCAGCCTCTCCGTTTGTGAATTTTCCGCTTGCCCCTCGACGCGAAAAAAATCCGTTCCGATTTTACGCAAACTTTGTTCGGCGCTCGCTCGAAAACTTTTACCAAAAGCGAGGAGTGCGATTGCCTCGAGGATGTTGGTTTTACCTTGAGCATTTTTGCCGACGAAGGCATTCACATGCTGCTCGAAAGCGAGATCGAGTTGCTCGAAATTCCGAAAATTTTGCGCGTGCAGCGAAAGCAGTTTCACGCCAGTATTTTAATTGATAATTTGCTCCAAGCGCTGGCGGGCTGCGGCATCGGGATCAGGTTCTGATTCAGAAATTTCCAAATGCAGTTTCTTTTCAGGCCTGATTTCAGGCGGTAAGTCCGCGCAGGGCAAAACAAATTCGGTCGAACCATCGACCGTCACCAAAGTCGCTTTGCCGCGTGTGATTTTTTTGACGAAAAGTTCGAGTAATTTATAAGGCATCGAGAATCGCCAGGATTTTAGCAAGATATTCCGGCGACTCAATTAAATCTTGCAGCTCGACGCGGTCGACCCACTTCCATTCCACGACTTCAGCGTTATCAAGCTGGATGGCAGTATCGTCTGCCAAAAAATCGGCGAGGAAGATATGGACCTCCTGCCCGCGAAATTTTTCCAAGCGTGGATCAATTTCAATGTTGTCGGGCCAGTCGTAAAAATAAACTCCGCGTTCGCCGAGAATTTTGATTTGGTCCGTCCCGACTTCTTCCTGGAACTCGCGCAGACCAGCTTCCAAAAAACTTTCCCCGCTCTCGACGCCGCCTTGCGGTAGCTGCCAGGCGTGATGTTCGCGTGGTTTGCGCACGAGCAGAAATTTCCCATTTCTCCGTGCGAGAATCGAGGCGTTGAGTCGAAACGGCTTCATCGGACTGCCAAGATTATGCCGCCGAAAATTAGCGCAATGCCGAAAATCTGCGGGAAGCTGAGCGTCTCACGCAGGATGAAAAAAGAAAGCGCGAGGACGATGGCGAAAGTCCCGCCGACGAAAGCTGGGTAACCGATGGCGAGATTCGTGCGTTGCAAAAAGAGTGCGTAGAAAATGACATTCATGCCAAACAGGAAAATCGCGAGCCAAAACAGCGGTTCGCGCAGTGTCGCGAGAGAAGCGAGGTGATCGGTTCTCTCGCCGAGGAGTTTCAGTGCGAAGCTGGCGAAACCATTGAAAGCGATGCCGACAATAAAAATTAGGTAACTCATGGCGTGAATTTTACTGCAAAAATCCACCAGAAATAATCGCTCGAAAAGTTCGAGCAACTTTTGGGGTCGCCTGACTTCAGCTTGGCGCGTAGCGTGAAACTGACTCCGTCCAAAATTTTCGTGTCCCCAATTTTCAAATTCGCGTCGGCGAGCGATAGGACGTTGGATTTTTTCCAAGCTGGATATTCGCGATACATTTCTTCCTCCAGTACGAAAAAATTTGGTCGTTCGTTTTTCAAGAATTGCAGCTGATCGCCGGATTGTACGAAAGGAATTGCGCGGGCATCAAGTGTGCCGTCGAGCGAAAGCATTCGACGCTCGCCAAAAAAGGCAGACTGATCGACTTCTTTCAGCGCAATCAGGCTGTCGGTGGGCGTATTTTCTTCGAGCCACAGTCCGACATCACGGCGCGCCTGGTCGAGGAAAGGCTGTTCGCAGCTCGCGATTGACGCGCGGCGTTCCAAAAATTGTTGACCGGAAATAAGGAGACTTCCCAGAAGTACCAAAACTAAAATGGGAGTTTGCCACTTTTTGGGTAAGCGAAAAACTCCGAGAATTGAGATTAAATAAAAAAACGGCAGAGCCGCGAGAATGTAGCGGTAGCCTTCCGTCGTCGGGAAAATCACCGAGAAGAAAATCGCGTGAAAAGCGAGCCACGCGAAGATTGGATAGGAAATGCTCGAGTTAACCCACCACCTAGGTGGTGGGTTAACGGGTTTATAAAAAAAGAACAACAGGAAAAAAGGAGTGAGTGGTAAGAATTTTGTCACGAGAATCTTCGGAATTTCGAGCGTGAAGAAGATACCGCCGAATTCGTGCGCCCACTGCCGTGCGCGCAGAATCCTTGCAATCGTCGAAGGAAAAATCGAACCGGTGTTCGCAAAGAGCCAAAAGTAGTAAGGCG
Organism: bacterium; assembly: GCA_021779375.1. Lineage (GTDB taxonomy): Bacteria > Patescibacteriota > Gracilibacteria > JAHISY01 > JAHISY01 > JAHISY01. The sequence goes on from JAJYAT010000007.1 coordinate 29,326, forward strand.
CAAAAATCAAAGCAGTAGGTAGACCGACAGTTAGAAGCGCGCGCCATTTTTTCTGCGCGAGTAGTCCGATCCCGAGGAAAGCCGTGAGAAACCAGGCTTCCGGGCGCGTCAAAATCGCGACTCCCAAAATCAAGCCTAAGGTTAACTCGCCAGATATCTGGGGGGTTAACGAGCTTGATGTAGATTTAGCCGGAGGGTTAACGAGTTCCAAGTAAACCAAAAAACTTCCGAGTACGAGACAGACGAAGAGCGGTGTCTCCATGCCCTTCGCTGCCCAAAACGGCAGCACGAAATTGGTCGCGAGGAGTGCGGCAGTCGCGAGTGCAGCAATGCGGTTGCTAGAAATTTTTTCGGCGAACTTAAATGCCAAAACAATCGCGAGCGCGACAAAGAAGCTGGCTAAAATTTTGACTGCCCAGATTATTTGCATGCCAAAAATTTTCCAGACGGGCGCGAGCAGCAGACTCCAAAAGGGTGAAGTCGAACCGGCGGAAAACTGTCCATTGTAAAAAAAGAACTGACCGTCGGCGATACCGCGTGCGAAAACGAAGTGGATGAAAGCGTCGCCCATCACGACGTTCCGTAAAAAATAAACTTGGGCAAATGCCAGCAAAACCAAAAGCGCGAGCCACACGGAATTCGGAATTCGAGCTAAAAATTTTTTCACGCGAAATACAAAATGGCGAAGACGGCGAACATCCACGCGACGACGCTCCCGAGGAGCGGGAGATCATGAAAAAGTAAATCAGTCGGATTTTCATGCGCGGACTTACGTTCAATCAGTAGCAAGTAACGCAGCAGGCCGAAGACGACGATGGGCGCTGTCCAGAAAAAGTTGGCGGATTCGCTCGCCTGAAATGAGTAAAAAAGGTAGCTCACCAGAATCGCCGGCAATAAAATTTTGATCGTTGATTGCAGAAAAGCGGGCGGATATTTCGCGAGGACTTTGCGCGAGACGTGTCCAGCCGTCTCGATTTCGCGCAATCTTTTGCCGGCGGCGAGCAGGAGGGCGAGGAGAAAAGTAATCGCGAGTAGCCAACCAGAGAGCGTGACACTGGCAGCGATACCACCGGCGAAGATTCGTAAAATAAATCCGAGCGAAATGCTGAGCAGGTCGATGATTGCCAAATGCTTCAGCCATAGCGAGTAGGCGATTTGTAAAAGAATGTAGCTGCCGACAATTACAATCAATGTTCCAAAATTTGCTGCGAGAAAAAGTGCCGCGAGGAGGAGCGCTCCGCTCAAGACGATGGCGATTCTTTTCGGCAGTCGCCCGCTGGCGATGGGACGCGTTTTTTTGGTGTGGTGGTGGCGGTCGGATTCACAGTCCAGGATGTCATTCAAAACATAGACACCGCTCGACGCGAGACAGAAAATACCGAAAGTCGCAGCGACTTTGGCGATCGAATCAAGATTTAAGAATTCGCGTGCGAAAACCAGCGGAACGAAAATTAACAGATTTTTGATCCACTGTTTTGGTCGGAGCGTTTCCAAAATCGCGAAAAACATTGCCGTGATTTTAGCAATTTTTGGCGCGAATTAATCTCAGCTTCTGAGCGCGTGAGAGTTTTTTCACAGCCGCTTCGCGCCGCAAAGCTTCCGATTTGGTTAAAAATTTTTCCGTATAAACAATCTTGACTGGCCGGCGCCCGGCTGTATATTTCGCACCTTTGCCCGAATTGTGGGCCTTTTCACGCTCGACGACGTCAAGCGTGTAGCCCGAATAAAGCGAGCCATCACGGCAGCGCGCGAGATAAAAGAAGTGAAACAAGGAAGGAGTAAGGATTAAGTTAACCCACCACCTAGGTGGTGGGTTAACGGAAGAGAGCTGAGAAAATTAAATTTTTCAAAATCTTTTGATAACTCAAAATATCATTATTTAGTCGAATGATGAATGTGGTGGCACGGGGTGGAATTGAACCACCGACCTTGGGTTTATGAGTCCCACGCTCTAACCATCTGAGCTACCGTGCCATATCGTCAAAATTTTTTGCGGACAGATTGAGATTTTCTCACACATGGGCTCATAAGTCTCGTGCGCACCACGACTGACGACCGTGCCGAGGTTCGCTTATTTTATTAAAATGCTACCCGTGCGACAACCCAAAAAGTCGGCGCTCACGATTATCTTCTTCGGCGCGTTTTTAGTTGGTGCTGGTCTTGCGGAATTCATCCGGCTTGATTTTCGAATTTTAATTTTCGCTTTAGTTGTCGCGCTGGTTCTCAGCTTGCTGCGTAAAAAACTGCCGCCAATTTTATTCGCGACTTGCGTGCTTATCGGGTTGGTTTTAGGTTTTGTGCGTTTTCAGTTTTCCATGAGTGAGGCACCTGATGCGTTGGTGCACTTCAATGATCGCGACCAGAAAATTGAGCTTGTCGGGACTGTCGCCGAGGAGCCCGATCGACGGAGCGACCATGCGAAATACACCATCGAAGTTGCCTCGGTGCGCGACGGCGAGGTTACAGAAAGCGCGAGTGGGCGAGTCTTGATCAAGACGGACTTACTGCCTGAATATTTTTATGGCGACGAGCTGCGATTGACGGGCAAACTCGAAACGCCTTTCGAAACAGACGAATTCAGCTACCGCGATTATCTCGATCGCTTCGGTATCGGTTCGGTGCTTTATCGTCCGACGATTGAAAAAATTTCCGCTAACAATCGAAACCCGATTCTCACTTGGCTGTTCGCCTTCAAAAAAAGTTTCGAAGATAAGATCAATCAAATTTTTCCTGAACCGACGGCGAGTCTCGAGGCAGGGCTTTTGATTGGCTCGCGCCGCGGAATTCCGGACGCTGTTTTAGCAGACTTCAATGCTGCCGGACTCACGCACATCATCGCCATCAGCGGTTACAATATTTCGCTCGTGATTGCTTTCATCACTGCGCTCTTCGGCTCATTCGTGCCACGGAAATACCAATTTCCACTCGCGGTTGTTTTGGTCACCGCGTTCACTCTGCTCGTCGGGGCGGGACCGGCGGTCGTGCGCGCCGCCATCATGGGTTTGCTCGCTTTCTTCGCGCTGACGAGCGGGCGGCAGTATCATGTCGGGCTCGCTTTCGTGCTCACCGCGGCGGCGATGGTTTTTTGGAACCCAAAAATTTTATTGCACGACGTTTCCTTCCAGCTTTCGTTCGCTGCCGTCGCGGGTTTGATTTTCGTCGGTCCGATATTGGAAAAATATTTCGCCAAAGTTCCGAATAAGTTTGCGATTCGGGATAGCTTATTACTCACGCTGTCCGCCCAGATTACGGCTGTGCCGCTCATCGTCTTTTACTTCGCGCGGTTCTCGCTCGTCGCGCCACTCGCGAATCTGCTCGTTGCACCGGCAATCCCGCTCGCGATGCTGACGGGATTCATCGCGGTCGGTCTCGGCACGATTTTTCTCCCAGCGGGCATGCTCGTCGGTTTCGTCGCCTACGGTTTGCTCGAATATATTCTTTTCGTTGCCCGAGAATTGGCAGCGCTGCCGCTCGCGAGTGTCGAGGTGGGGAATTTTGGAATCGCAGCGTTGGTGATTTATTACCTCGCGCTAATTGGATTTTTGATTTGGTATTTTAAAAAGAAGAAATGAATAAAACCAGAAAGAATCATTTTTTACCCGAATTTTATTTAAAAGGATTTTTGAACGAAAGTCAGAAGTTATTCTCTTGCAGGAAAGTTAGGGGCAGCTGGCAATACTATGGAGAAAAAGATCCTGGAGAAATTTTCTTTAAGAAAAAAATGCATCCCCAGCTTCATGAAGATTTTTTGAGTACGAGAGAATCTATTTGGAACAAAATTTTTGAGAAGTTAAGAAAAAAAGACCTCTTCTCCATAAAGGAAGATGAATATTACAAAATTGGAGAGTTTGCGGCTTGGCAGTTTTTGAGACTGCCAAATTCAATGAAAATTGCGAAAGATTTTAATGATGAGCAAGTGCAGAAATCATTATCAAAAATTGACGCAGAAGTGCGACTGAGTGAAAAGCAAAAGTTATTCACAAAAGACTTGTTTCCCAAAATAATTAATAGCCCAGAGGTTCAACTTCACTTTAGAAGTAATTCTGTCAAAGAATTTTCAAAGATGATTTTTTATAGGGGCTGGGTTTTTTTGGTTGCCCCGAATGATATTAATTTTCTAACAAGTGATTCTCCATTTTATGCAGGAGGGGCTGTTGGCAATCAGCATTTTATTCCTCTGACAAAAACAGTAATGCTTCTTATTGGCAATAAGCCTTTAGAAAAACTTGAAATAATTCCATATTTTCCCGCTTGTGAAAAAATGGTTAATAATCTCAATTTCCATATAGCAAAATTAGCTTCGGAATATATTGCTGGTCCAAACAGAATTCAAGTCGAAAAAAACGCTAACGAAATTAATAAAATTTTTCAGGAGGATAAATGACAGATAGTTATATTTAGCACTTCACTGCCACACGGCGGACGGCGGCAGCGACTTTCTTCGCGACAGTTTTGTCGAGCGCAGACGGCACGATTTTGTTCGCTGACGGATTCGGCACGCAACGCGCGATGGCGAGCGCGACTTCCATTTTCACTTTCTCGGTGATCCAGCAGCGGCAGTCGAGCGCACCGCGGAAGATTCCGGGGAAGGCGAGGACATTATTGATCTGATTCGGGAAGTCGGAGCGACCGGTCGCGATGACGGCGGCGCCGGCTTTCTTCGCAGCGTCAGGGTGGATTTCCGGGTCGGGATTTGCCATCGCGAAGATGATGGCCTTGTCCGCCATCGACTGTACCATTTTCGGCGTGACGGCGTCTTTCGCGCTTACTCCGATGAAGACATCGGCGCCTTTGAGCGCGTCGGCGAGCGAGCCTTTCGTCATGGAGCGATTGGTCACTTTCGCGAGCTCGACTTTGAAATGATTCATGTTGTCCTGGCGACCTTCATAAATCGCACCGGCGCGGTCGCACATCACGACATCTTTCACGCCGTATTTCAAAAGCAATTTCGCGCAGGCCGTGCCAGCCGCGCCAGCGCCATTGAACACGACATGCAGGTCGGAGATTTTTTTGCCGACGACTTTCGCGGCGTTGATGAGTCCGGCGAGTACGACGATAGCGGTGCCGTGTTGGTCATCGTGGAAAATTGGAATTTTGGGCAGGCGTTTTTTCAATTCATTCTCGATCTCAAAACAACGCGGCGCGGAGATGTCTTCCAGATTGATGCCGCCGTAGGCCGGGGCGATTTTCGTGACGATTTCGATAATTTCTTTGGGATCTTTCGTCGAAAGACAGATGGGCACGCAGTCCACGCCGCCGAACATTTTGAACAAAACCGACTTGCCTTCCATCACGGGCAGCGCGGCTTCCGGTCCGATGTCGCCGAGTCCGAGTACGGCTGTGCCATCAGTCACGATTAGAATCGTGTTACCTTTCCAGCAATAATCGTAAGCTTTTTCTGCGTCTTGCGCGATTTCGAGACAAGGTTTCGCGACGCCGGGTGTGTAGGCGAGACCGAGCTCCTCTTTGCTGCGGATTTTTTTCTTCAGACTGATTTCGATTTTGCCGCGTAATTTTTTGTGATAATCGAGTGCGAGTTTTTTGAGGTCGGCCATTTTAAAAAATTAAGAATTTAAAAATTCAAAAACTTCGTGGGCGGCGTGCGCACCTTCCGCTACTCCCGTGATGACTTGCTTCCAGTCTGAATCGGTGACATCGCCTGCGGCGAAGACGCCCGGTACGTTGGTGTGCGCATAGCGGTCGATTTTGATTTCGCCTTTTGTGTTCAGCGCGACGCCCAATTTTTCTGCGAGGGTGCTGCGCGGGATGCGTCCGATTTGGACAAAGACGCCATCGAGTTTTAATTCTTCGCCGTTGTCGAGTCGTACACCTTCGACTTTTTCTCCACCAAAAATTTCAACCACATTCACGTTGGTTTTTACTTCGATTTTCTTCTTGCCCTCAAGTCGGCGGAGATTGATAGGCTCGGCGCGCAGCTTGTCACCGCGGTACAAAATCCAAACTTTCGCAGCGTGTTCTGCCAAAATCAAACTTTCATTCACACACGAATCGCTGCCACCGACGAGTGCGACAACTTTGCCATTGTAAAAAGGCGCATCACAGGTAGCGCAATAGCTCACGCCTTTATTCTCGAACTCGATGCCGCCGGGGACATCTGCGAGTCGACGATGACTGGTGCCCGTCGCAAGAATGATACTTTTCGCCTCGAAGGTTTCGTTTGCTGTCTCCACCACAAATTTATTTTTTACTTTCTCGACTGACTTGACGCGTGTATTTTTGAATTCGGCACCGACGCCTTTGGCGTGCTCGATCAAATTGCGCGCGAGCTGAAATCCGCTCAGGCTGCGTGAACCGGGATAATTTTCCACGAGATGCGTAGCAGCTATCGCGCCGCCTTCTGCATCACCGAGCACGAGCGTCTTGAGCTCGAAACGGCGCGCATAAATCGCCGCGCCGCATCCGGCGACCCCGCTGCCGATGATAATCAGGTCGTACATTTCCGTCATTTTAGCGGAAAATATCTTGCCATGAAATCACGACGAGTAGCGTGAGCAAAAGAATATAACCCGCCGCATGGATTTTGGCTTCTAATTTCACGCTCGGTTTTTTGCGGAAAATTCCTTCGAAAATCAGAAACAAAAGTCGACCGCCGTCGAGCGCGGGAATGGGCAGAATATTGAAAATGGCGAGCGTAATCGAGAGCAGGGCAGCGAAATTTAGCAGCGCGAGTAGGCTGCTCGCACGGTAGTAAGTTTCTTTCGCGATGGCGACCGGTCCGCCGATACCAGCGGGCATTTGTCCGTGAATCAGCCCGCCGAAAAGTCCGCCGATTGATTGGACGATTAAGACCGTGAGTCGTCCGGTCTCCTTGCCCGCTTCGATGACCGAGATTGGAAAAGGATAACGCAACTCGATGGCCGTGAGTGGTCCGGAAATTTCCACGCCGATTTCGCCAGCGGCATTCGGTGTGAGTGTTGTCTCTAGGTTCGCTTTGCGACGAATGATGGAAATTGTGGTTGGCTCATTCGCATGTTTCCGCAGCAGGCTTTTGAATTCGGTCGCATCGGCAAATGTTTCACCGTTTACGGCCGAGATGAAATCGTAAGGTTTCAGCTCGCTTTGTGCTGCGGTGCCGTCTTTCAAAACCTCACTCACGAGCATGCCGAGCGGTTCGGAGCTGACGAATTCCGCCTGGGGATTCCCCGTGAGTGTCGCGTCAATCTGGTCACTCGGAGCAAGCACAGTCATCCCGACCGAGAAGACAATCGTGAGCAGGATGAAACCAGTCAATAAATTCATCGTCACGCCGGCACAGACAATCACGATACGTTGCCAAACTTTTTTTGTCGCGAAAGAATCTTTACCTTGTAAAAATTTACGCTCGCTCGCATCCTCGCCCTTCATGCGCACGAATCCGCCGAGCGGGAGCCAATTCAAAGTGTATTCGGTCTTCTTCTTGTCGCGCCAGAGTTTCTTCGCCTGTGGCGGGAGACCGAGCCCGAATTCCTCGACTTTGACCCCGAAAAAGCGCGCCATCGTGAAGTGTCCAAATTCGTGCACTAAGATCAGCAACGAAAAAATAACAATAAAAGCGATGATGGCAGCAAACAGCATAGCAAAAATGATTTTATCAAATTTTCAGCATCTCGTCGGTCTTTTGCTTGGCGGTCGCTTCGATTTGTTCGTTGGTCACATTGATTTTTTCTTGCAGTTTCTTGTCGAAGAGTTTTTCTTCGTCTTCGCCAATTTGTTCAGTTTCCGTTGCTGCCTTGGCTTTTTTCCGCAAATCTTCGCGGATGCGGCGTACCGCAATTTTCGCGTTTTCGGCGAACTCGCTGACGAGCTTCGTGAGAGTTTTACGTCGTTCCTCCGTGAGTGGCGGAATATTCAGAATAATCCGCAGGCCGTCATTATTCGGATTCAGCCCGAGTGCGGAATCACGCAAACCTTTTTCGACGGCAGCGAGATTCGATTTGTCCCAGGGTTCGATAAAAATGGTTTTCGGATCGGGGATACCGATGTTCGCGATATTACGAATTGGCTGCGAGGCACCGTAAATCTCCACTTGTAGGTTTTCCACCAGCGTCGCGCTCGCACGACCGATTTGCAATCCGCTGAGCTCGGTCTTGAGCCGTTCCAGTGCTTTCGCGAGATGGTCGTCAGCGAGGTCGAGAAGTTCAGAAATACTCATTGGTAGGTAGTGTTAGGGGATAGTGTTAGTGAATAGTGTTAGTGTTTAACTCAGTTTTTACTGTAAATTAGGCTGCCGATATTCTCACCCGCCACGGCTTTTTTTAAAAGTCCCGTTTTCGCGAAATTGAAAATACGGATGGAAACATTTTTCTTTGCCAAAATTTCAAAAGCTTCGCGATCCATGACGCCGAGATTTTGCGCGAGGACTTCGGCGAAACTGACTTTTTTCAAAAGCTTGGCGGACTTCGCTTGGCGCGGGTCGCGGTCGAAGACGCCGGCGACATTGGTCGCCTTCACGACCAGCTCACAACCTAGCTCCACCGCGCGCAGTGCCGCGGCTGTGTCCGTCGTCACACCGGATTTGCCGGTGCCGCCCGCGAGAATGGCGACACCTTTTTTCTCTAAAAATTTACGTGCCGCTTGGGCGGAATATTTTGCCGCGAGCTCATCCGCGACTTTCACGGCGGAAAATACTTGCACGCGCAGTCCGAGCGCCGCGAGCGTGTTTTTCAAAACTACGGCATTAAACACCGTCGCCGTCATACCAAGGAAATCCGACTCGACGCGCCCGATTGCCAAATTTTTCTTATCGCGAAAACGCCAAATATTGCCACCGCCGATGACGATGGCGAGTGAACATTTTTCCGCGGCGGCGGCAATCTCACGCACAGTTCTTTGTAAAATTTTCGCTTCGACACCACCACTGCCCAGCGCTTCGCCCGATAATTTCAGGAGGATTTTCTTCATTTCAGGCGAGTAGGAATTTTTTGCTTGCCGATGATTTCCGCGCTGCCCTCACGTTCACGAATAATTTCGGCATTTTTTCCATTTACCAAAATTTCCGCCGGTCGCGCGCGGGTGTTGTAATTACTCGCCATACCAAAACCGTAGGCACCGGCGTCGAGCAAGATGAGCAAATCTTTTTCTGCAATTTTCGGCAGCAGGCGGTCACGAGCAAGCTGATCCGTGTTTTCACAAATTGGACCGACGACTGAGACAGTTTGCGGATTCTTCTTTTCCAATTTTCCATCGACCAAAATCTCGTGCCAGGCATCGTAAAGCATCGGACGTAAAAGCGTCTGCATGCCAGCATCCACACCGACAAAAGTTTTCGCTGCTTGTTTAATAGTATTTACGCGTGTCAATAAAATTCCGGCATCGCCGACGAGGTAGCGTCCGGGCTCGAGCATCAGCTTCGGATTGCCGAGCTCAAATTTTTTCACGCCCTCCGTGAAGACCTCGGCAGTTTTTTTAATCGCTTGTTCGAGGTCGAGAATTTTTTCACTGGCGCGATAGGGAATGCCGAGTCCGCCGCCGAGGTCAATGAATTCAAATTCGATGCCGACCTTTTGGCGAATCACACCCGCGAATTCCAAAAGCTTCTGCGTCGCGCTTGAAAAGTAATTCTCATCGAGTACGCAGCTGCCCGTCATCATGTGCAATCCAAATTTTTTCACCCCTGCCTTTTTCGCGATTTGAAAAGCTTTAACAGCGTTTGCCAAACTCTCGCCAAACTTCGCGTCTTTGCCTGCGAAGACCAACTTCTTAATTTTCCCGCCGGAAATTCCTGGGTTCACGCGCATCGAGAAGAGCGGCGGTTTCCCAAACTGCAAAAGTCTAGTTGCCGCCGAGAGCGAGTCGACATTGATGGCGACGCCTGCTTTCAGTCCGAATTTCAGTTCTTCGTCAGAGTGGAAAACGCCGGAGTACAAAATTTTATCTTTGGCGAAGCCGACTTTCCGTGCGAGCTCGATTTCAAACGGTCCCGCCGCGTCCGCTCCCAAATTTTCACTGCGCAAAATTGCAAGCACCGAAAGATTGTTGTTCGCTTTCACGGCGTAATAAAGCTGCGAGTGAGGCATGAATTTCGCGAGCGCAGTTTTGACACGGCGTGCGTTCGCGCGAATTCGACTTTCGGAATAAACGTAAAGTGGCGTGCCGAATTTCTCCGCCAAACTCTTCGCGCTCACTTGCTCAACAAAAATTTTGCCAGTCTGCGCTGACAAAAAATCGCGGTTACGGAAAAATTTATTGCTTGGTGGCATCGGTCGGAGGATTAGCAGTGCTCTTGTCGGGATTCGTCGCGCTGAGTAGGCGGTTGTAATTTTGCGCGGCGAGCGCACCCGCTGGTCCATTCGAATCGAGCTCAAAAGCACTATGGTAGGCGCTCAGCGCCGCAGCCGTGTCGCCGCTTTTTTCAAAAACTTGTCCGAGATTGTAATACGGCCAAGGTGATTTCGGATCAAGCTTGATGGCGTGTTCGAGCTGTGTGCGCGCCTTCGCGAGCTGATTATTTTTGAGACTGACCCAGCCGGCGAGATTCCACGCCGGGCTTGATTCGGGTAGCCGCGTGACGGCGAGACTCGCGACTGCCCAAGCTTTCTGTCCGTCATTGAGCTTCTCGAGGTACAGTGAAATAGCGCGCGTGAAGTCGTCAATCGAAGCGGACTCGTCAGCATTGATTTTCTCCGACAACAGGTCGGCAGCGGCGCGGTACTTGCCGCTCGTCAAATAAATTTCAATCAACTTCTCGTCGAGGTCGTCCGGTTCAAAGTGATTGCCACGGGCGAGCAGGAAAAATTTTTCCGCGTCATCCCAATTTTTCAGTTCGAAACTCACGAGTCCGAGAAAATACTGCGTCTCCGGCTTACTAGAGTCGAGTGCGTAGGCTGTCTGCCACGACTCGCGGGCGAGCTCGAATTTTTGCTCGGCGAATTGAGCGTAGCCGGTCAAAATCCAGGCATCGCGATAATTCGCGTCGTCTTCCAACACGGGACCAATTTTCGCGAGTGCGAGCTGGTATTCACCAATTGCGACGAAAGCGCGTGTGAGTAGTGTGTCGAGATGTGTTTTAGGCGAGTCGGGATATTTGCTGTACTCGTCGAAGGCGGCGAGAATCTCCGGGGCGCGAGCGTCCGTCGTCGCTTTCAAAAGCTTCACGGCTTCATCGCGTCGGTCGAAGAATGCCGCTAGCGCACCGCTCCAAAAATCAGCTTTGTCGCCAGCCTGCGAGAAGGCTTTTTCTGCCTCTAGGAAATTATTTTCGCGTAGGAAAATGATGCCGCGCAAAATGAAAATGTCGGAATTGCTCGCATCAAGCTGTTCGGCGGCGAGGAGATTGGCGCGCGCTTTCTCGTAATCTTTCAATTGGACCTGCGCCTCGGCGAGATTCAGCAGTGGCTCAATCGCGCTTGGTTCGAGTGCCACGGCTGCGGCGAATTCGCTTGCGGCTTGCTCGTAATTTTCGAGTGCCAAAAATTCCGCACCAGAACGCATGTGTTCGTCAAAAGTTTTGTTGCGCGTGACCGATGTGGCGCCAGCGGTAGTTGTCGTCTCCGTCGTCTCCGTCGTCGGAGTGACTGTCGCAGTGTTGTCCACCGAGGTCGTGGTGACAGGCGGAATCGCTGTATCTGTCGGAGCTTTGGCTTTCTGAAAACTACTGACGACAATCCACACGGAAACCGAGACGATCAGAACCGCAAGCGCGATAGCGAGGCCAAGGAGATGTTTTCGCACCCACGCATTTTAACTTATTAAATCGTGACTTCGTAAATTTTTTGTGAGTCGACGACATAAATCTTTTGCTCCGCTGGATCTACCCAGAAATCACGCACTTCCTTGAGGTCTTGGAAGAGATACTGCATGTTATAAGTCAGCGCGCGGTTCTCCGTGCCAGCTTCCGGTGGATCTTTGTAAAAGCGCAGGATGCGTTTGTTGACTGGGTCCAGCACGTAGACAAATTTGAGTGCGTCATTCGTAAAGATTTTGGTCGGATTGGTCCATTTGTCTGTCGGCAAATCCGAGATAGTGAGCGGCATGCGTTGACCTTTGCGGATACGAATGATGTCGTTCGACATGTCGTTGTCTAGATCATTCGCGAGCAGCCACAAATCGCCATCGATGGCGATTGAGACGGCTTTCGTGAGGTCGGCATTTTCATTGTAGGTCGTGGCTGGGCCATAGTTGTCACGGTTGCGTTGGTATTTCCAAACTTGATTATTAATCGGATCAAGCATGTAGAGATACTGAGAATAAGTCGCGAAATCGACACCGGACTTCCAAGTCTCATCAGTCGTGTCCATGCTAGTCGCCGTGCCGTCACGCCACTCGATGATTTTGGAATCGGCGGTGAGGAAGGTGATGGCATCGCGGTCAGCAAAATAATTGGCGGCGCGAATCGTGCTGGTCGCATCGATTGATTGCGGCGCAGAAATCACGTCGAGTGTGGTGTCAAAAACAGAATGTGCGTCGAAGGCAATTTTGCGACCGTGGTAATCCTCGAGTCCAGCGAGTGAAACTTCCGGAACGGCTTTCGAAATGTCAGCAATCGGAGTCAGCTTCGAGTAGCGGCGGATATTGTCGAGCTCGTCGCGCATGGCCTGAATTTCCAAAATCTTGGTATTGGCTTCATCAATCGCGAGTCCGGATTTCACGAGATCGGTCGCAGTCGCTTCGGCGGTTTTCAAAAGATCGTAAGCCTGGGCTTTGTCACCGATGTTGCGGCGAGTCTTCGCCATGTCGATATTCGTCTGGACACTCTCGAGCGCAGTCTGCACCTCTTCCATCTTCACGCTCGAGCGTTTGCCAGCAAGTGTCCACGACACTGATAGCAGAATCAAAATTGAAACGACAAGGAAGCCGAGAATCACGTAATTTTTGTCGATATTCAAATTTTTGGCATTCGGCACGCGCGTACCTTCCGGCAGCTTGTCGCGCAACCAATTCACGCCATGGTTGATGTGTTTAGTTACGCGGACGAGCAAATCTTTCTTACCGTCAGCAGTGACCGGGGCGGCGCTTGCGCGCGCGGCAATCGCTTCAGTCACGGTGTCGAGCGCGAGAATTCCGGTCGTCTGCGCGCCCTCCAGCACGATGATTTCATCAAGCTCCTCGAGCGCACTCGCGATTTCTTTGTGTGGCGAGAAAATTTTTGTGAGTTCGTTTTTCGTCGCGTAGCGCAGCAGTCGTTCCGTCGCGAGTAATACCTTGTCACGGTTCTCCGTGCGTCCGCTCGCGATATTTACAAATGCGTCGACCGCAGTCGCATCGCCGGAAAGCCCTTCCGTCACGGTCGTGAGTGCTCCTTTGCGTATCAAATACGCTTCGGCTTCGCCGGCTTGAGTGATGTGCAATTCGCGTCCGCTCAAGAATCCAATCACCGCATTCAGTCGTCCGAGATTTTTATTCGACAGACTTTCGCGGAATTCCGCGACGACGGCATTTACCTCCTTGAGCGCGGTTTCGAATCTTTCGTAGGCGTCCTGATCGGGACCGACAAAACAAATTTCCTGCAGTGTTTGAAAAATTGTACGAATCAAATCTTCGCCGCCGCTCGGACGATCCGCGAGCTCGATGATCGCAAAGACTTCCTCACGGGGCATTTCGCCGTTGCCATCGCGTGCGTAAGAAAAACTCCGAATGAGCGTTTGCGAATCGGTACCGAGACGCAGCTCTTCGGAAATTGTGTGGAGGGAAGCCATTTTTGAGAGCGATTAAATGCTTTGCTGAATTTTAAAGCGGGGTGTGGGGTAAAGCAAACTTGCGCTAAAATTACTTTCGTGGCGACAAAAAAAACCTTAATTATCGACAATTACGATTCCTTCACTTTCAATTTGTTCCAATTTATCGGCGAACTGAAGGGTTGTCCGGTTGTTTTTCGCAATGACGAACTTTCACTCGAAAAGATTCGCGCGCTATCTCCAAGCCACATCGTGATTTCCCCGGGACCTGGACGACCCGACGACCCGGAATATTTTGGCGTCAATTCGGCTGTGATTCGGGAAATGACCGATACGCCGATTCTCGGGGTTTGCCTCGGACATCAGGGGATTTGCCACGTGCTCGGTGGCAAAGTCGTGCGCGCGCCGCAGGTCATGCATGGCAAAACTTCCGCAATCAGCCACAACCAAAAAGGCCTGTTCCGCGGTATAGCTTCACCGCTTACAGGGATGCGTTACCACTCCCTGATTGTCGAGCGCGCTAGTTTGCCGCCGGAACTCGCAATCACCGCCTGCGAAGAAAAATCCAAAATCGTGATGGCAGTCGAGCATGTTGCACGTCCGCTTTTTGGCATTCAGTTTCATCCCGAATCTGTCGGTACACCGTCAGGTAAAAAAATTCTCGCGAATTTCCTTGCGGTTTAAGTTCAGCGCTGAGATTGCCAGATTCCTCATAGTCAGCAGAAATAAAACCATAAAATAATCCGCGGTTTTTCCGTTTTCCGCGAGTAAAACCAGAGACCAACAAAACACCGATTGTTATTCTCAGAAAGACAACAATCTTAGTTTTGTTAGGCTGGAAGAAATCCAGCGTTTTTTTAAATCTCGTTGCTGCTGCTTGAGCCGACAGATTCAAATAGCGGTGGCGTATTGTTCTGGATGCGCGCATCGTATTCCACCACGAAGGAGGCTGGGCTTGTTCCTAGGGCGGTAACGCCACCTGAGTTTGGATGGAAAGTGCGTAAATAGGCGAAGTCGTAAATTCGCGCTATTGCCTGAGAGCTGCAATCAGCTGCGGCGATGTTCGAGGCGCACTCGAAAGGAGTTTTGTCTGATCCGCCGATTGTGTTTGCCGTCGCAAGCAAGCCCTTCCAGTAAAGTTGATTGCGTAGCTCATAACTGCGGTCACAGAAACCATTTGTTCCGGTACAAGACGAACTCGAATCTTCACCATATTTCCCAAGGGTATTCACAGAGATTACTCCGCCTTCGGCGTACACTGCTCCTACAAGATTCGTTACATTTGGATAAACAAGGATGTTTCCGCCAGCATGTGTTGTTTTGTCTTTCAGAACAATAATTCCGAAGGAGCCTAATGAACCTGGGACAGTCGGATATTTGAGATTCGATTTAACCAGAAGGTTGCCGCCCTCGATTACGATTGTGCGCGGGCTATTTGGCAAGGTTTCGTCGGCGAGCTCAAGCGTGACGTCCGTGTCTTTGAAATAAATGACGCTGCCGTTATTGAATTTGCAGGGCAAATCCGGATCGTTAGCTTCAAACTGAGCTGCGCTTGTGATTTTCGTGATGCCGGTAGTGCATGCAGCTCCGCTTGGGCTGGCGCGCAGAGAGGCGAGTGCGCGATTCATCGCATTGCGGAATTCGCTTTGGACGAAGTCGCCGATAGACTGATTAATTGGCGTATCAGTTTGTCGTGAAGCGGTGCCAGCAATCGAGCGCAGAGTACCGATGATTTCGATGCCCGGATTGTAGAGGGTGGCATCATTCCCGGCATTGGTTAGTCTTTCGCTGCGATGGCAAACTTCTTGTCCGGCAATCGTGTAGCACGGGTAAGTCTGAAGAGTCGTGACTAAATTTTCTGGAGCCGAAGCGGCTAGTAATTGCGGAGTTGCGTGAAAACGCAGCGAATTAGTTCCGCTAGCCAAAATTGACGCGATCCAGCTAGTTAAATTCTCCAAAACGGAGTTGAAAGTCAAATTACCATCAGTATCCAAACTTAAACCTTCATCGAGTCCAGAACTACCACCAGCGGTTTCGATTTCGCCGCTACTCCACTTCACAACAGATTCATCGCCGCTATCAAGCGCTATGCCGATTTTTGGATTAGTGATGCCAATGCTCGCACTCTGATTTTGTAAGCTTGTGTTGAAGCGCTTAGCCGCATTGACAGTGATATTGTTCACGCCGTCCGGATCAGGTTCATACTTAAGTGTTGTTGAGTTCCAAATCAGCGCGGTGGGAGTGGCGACGATGGTCGGTCTGAAAGCGAAAATGCGGCGAGTGTCGCTGGTAGACACATCTTGCTGTGGATATTCGCCTATGCCTGAATAACCACCGAGAGCTTCTACCTCGAAAGTAATTTTTTCGAAGTTAAGATCAATGCCGTCGCCGATGATTGGGTACCCCTTGCTAGTCGGAGCGAGTGAGGCGACATCGACTTCGAAGACACCGTCGCCGTTGTTTGCTTCTGTCAAAACACCAGTCGAGCTACCGCCAGGGAATTTGCTTAGTCCAAATTCACTCGAACTGAAAATCGCTGAATCGCCAGTGTTAGCGATTTGGTTGAGGTGGGTGGTATTCTCGAAAACAAATTCCGATTGCACACTCTTGATTCCCGCGACGGAAATGACAGGATTACCGAACTCATCAGAGAGAATGACCTGCACACCGTGATTTTCTGCTCCGTCAGAAACGATTGCGGCATCGGGAGTGAAATAAAACCCCGCCGAAAGGCATCCGACGCTTGGGTGAGTTGTTGAACAATCAGCGCTGTTCCAGACCGGTACATTTGCGACTACGCGGAAGAAGGCGCCAAGAGTGACATCTCCCGAACAATTGCCGGCACTGTCGCAGACTGAATAAACCAAATCATAATCACCAGCGATGTGGAAATCGAAATTATTAATTGCAATACCTGCAGAAGTTAGGTCAGGGAAATCGGCATCGGCTGTGGAATAGGTTTGGAGGAGGGTGCCGCTAGGGCTATAAATTTTGACGCTTAATGAAACGACCGGAAGATCGTCGTCTGCAAACAATAAATAATCGTTGCGGGATTCTGTTGCCGCGAAAACTCTTGCTGGGGTCGTCAGTATCGGTGCGCCAGGGACAGGAGGTATAGAAGAGCAAGTACAGGAGCCGGTACAGAGTCCAGGACAAGCCGCATCAGCGCTCCCATCACAAACTTCTGAGAACCCAGCTCCATTTGGCGACTGCACAGTATTGTCACCGCAAGTCCCGGATCCTACTGGCTGACAAGTGCAAGAGCTAGTGCAGATTCCACTAGCGCAAGCGGCATGTGAGGTACCATCGCAAACTTCGGGCGACTGAATGACGTTATCGCCGCAAGAAGCCGGAGTGCTTACTGTCGTTCCCATGTAGACGGCGTAGGTATTCCAATTAAAGCCCGGGACCAAAACATTATTAGGCGCACGTTCTTTTGTCTGTGGATCGCAAAAACTAATGTAGCCGACCTGATCGCTGTAGGCGAAACCGCAGAAATAAGCTTCGGGATTGTAATAATGTACGCCCGGGTTAAAAGCATTCGGAGTACCCGCCCCAAAGTAAGTTGTGCCGAAATTGTAAAGTGTAAATGCACTTCCGTTTGATGAACCTGTCACCGGGACGACATTTGAGGTTTCGGTTGGAGGGACCATGTGAAGTTGGCTCATGTCGAGCCAGCCGTAATTACTCGAATAAGCTACCCCAAAAAAATTTCCCGTTGATGTGTCGTATCCTGTTTGGTACGAGACCGAGCCACAGGCGTCAGGCATTGTTGCCACGCCACCAGATTTGCCTGACGGTATGGTGTTGCCCGTTGTGCCATCGCAATAAAAATTAATCCAACCAACATTTGGACTATAGGCTTGTCCCCATATGACCTCAGAACCAGGAATTGGTTGATTTAGATAAGCTTTTAAGTTGTTGAAGCCCAATTTTGGTAAAAAAATAATCACCAAAAGAATTACGAGTAGCGCGATCTGCAAAGCTCGTTTTTTAATTAGCGACTTCATGTTTTGGGATTAAATTGACATAGCTTTGACAACGTGATTTCAGAGGCTGATTAATAATCTTCGCACAAATCTCACTATTTTTTGAAGATATTGCTTTTTGGAAATAAATTTCATCACGACAATTTTGGGACGAATATTTGTTCTCAATTGCAGCACAGTCATTTGGATCTTTTGACTTCAAAGCTGATTTGCGAGTGACGAGTTCGTCAAGAGCCGCTTGCTTGTCATCATGCGCAACAGCGGCGAGATTTTCCGAGACAGTGACAAATTCCTCTGAGCTGTGAGTGAACCTGAGTGGAGCAATCGTTGCTTTTTGATCAGTTCGTAAGCGCGCAATTTTTTTGTTGGATTGCTCGGCTACAGTCCGACTAAGATTGAACTGTAAAAAATCGAAGACATTTTCTTCGCCCGGTTTTGCGAGCGGCTCTTTAATATCTTTGTATGCGAACTGAAGATCGCCGACAGCTTTGATTTTTGAGTTTTCTCGATCGACTGGCAGGAACGAAGCCACGGCTGCCGCCACGACTGCGATTGCCGCAAAGGTGAGAATCGTAGGGAGGGGCGAAGAATCAGCCATTTGATTGCGGTGAGTGCTCGGCGAATTTTAACAAGTCTTTATTTAAAACGCACATTTTTTTTCGCGACTTCCATCGGTTCGCAATCCACGCTAAAATCCCATTCCAAAATAACCCCATCAAATGTTCAAAATTTTTATTGCCGACGGACTTTCCGCCAAAACAGTCGATTTTTTCCGCGCACAAAAAGACTGCGAAGTCGAAGTCGAGACCGGGCTTTCCGAGGAAAAATTAGTCGCCAAGATTCCGGCGTTTGACGCACTCGTCGTGCGCAGTGCGACGACAGTGACACCGGCGATTATTGCTGCGGGCAAAAATCTCAAAATCATCGGTCGCGCGGGAGCAGGCACAGACAATATCGACAAGAAAGCGGCGACGGCGGCTGGTGTGCTCGTCGTGAACGCGCCGACTGGGAACCTGACTAGTGTCGCAGAGCTCGTTTTCGGACAAATTTTTTCTGCTTTTCGCCGATTGCCCGAAGCGAATCTTTCCACTAAAAATGGCGAGTGGAAAAAAGATGTACTGGGCAAAGTCGGTCGTGAGCTTGACGGCAAGACGCTCGGCATCGTTGGCCTCGGCAAGATTGGTCAGCTCGTCGCCGAGCGCGCGAAAGGCTTCAATCTCAAAGTTCTCGCTTATGATCCGGTCGTGACGGCGGAGATTGCTGATGCGGTCGGCGCTGAGCTCGTCGATCTCGAGACCTTGCTCAAGAATTCCGATGTAATCACGCTGCATGTTCCGCTGATTCCCCAAACCAAAAATTTAATTTCGACCAAACAGTTCGCCCTGATGAAATCCGACGCGATGATTCTCAATCTTGCGCGCGGCGGAGTCGTCGACGAAGAGGCGCTGCTCGCTTGGCTCCAAAAAAATCCCAAAGCTTTCGCTGCCCTCGACACTTTCGTCGTCGAGCCGGTCGCGGCGGAAAATCCACTGCTCGCGCTGCCCAATTTTTTCGTCACGCCGCACCTCGGTGCCTCCACGATTGAAGCGCAGGAAAAGGTTGGACTGCAGCTCGCTGATCAGGTCGTCCGTGCACTGCGCGGTGAGGTCGTCGAGTACGTCGTCAATTTGCCGGCGCGGGAGGGCGGGAGTCTCAAAGATCAAAAAATCTGGAATGAGTTGGCTGAAAAAATCGCGCGTCTCACAGCGCAAATGCTCGGCGGTGCGAAATTGAAAAAAGCCACGCTGACTTTCACGGGCGAGATCGCTGCGGCTGACGCCAAGATGCCGGAGGCTTCGATTCTGAAAGGTCTGCTCGAGACGCTCACCGATGCGACGAATGTTAATTTCACTAATGCGAGCGAGCTCGCCGAGAAGCAGGGACTCAAGTTGACGATTGAAAAAGAAAAAAATTCGGAAAATTACAAAAGCCAAATTGGACTCAAATTGGCAGCCGACAAAGCGACGGTCGAAGTGCGTGGCACGATCGTCGAAGGTGAACCGCGAATTACTTTGGTTCAGAATTTCAAAGTCAATTTCCGGCCAAATGAACATCTGCTTCTGACTCGGCACCACGACCAACCAGGCATCATCGGACGCGTCGGCACATTGCTCGGTGAGAATTCCATCAATATTGCCAATATGGATCTCGGTCGCAATGAAGTCGGTGGAGAAGCACTCATGATTCTCGATGTCGACGATGCGATTCCCGAGCCGATTCTTGCCGAGCTCAAAAGCTGGGATGATTTCGACGAGGTGATTTGCGCGGATTTGTAATTTAATTTTTCTACTATGTCTTGCAAAACTCCGCCGCAAAAATGTTTCGGCATCGCGACAATCGTTTTCACGATTACGACTGCGCTCTTTTTGCTCACGGCGATTTGGGTCGTTCGCCCGGAGGATCATCAAATTCTCGGGCAACTAATCGCGACCTCAGTCACGCTCGCCGCGTTTTCGTTTGTGTTTTTCCTAGTTACGACTTTTTGGAAGAAATAAGGGAACTACTTATATTGCACAGATTTTAAGGTTGAAGGTCTTTCTCCAAATTCCAGAGCGTAGCAAACGTCTTCAACTATTCGATGAAACTCTTTGCTTCCGATAGCCTCTTTGCAGAGACCAGTATGAATTTTTGCAATTTGTCTCCTCAAGAATATTGCTAAAGTTTCTCTGTCCTTACTAATTCTGCTTAATGCTGCTGCTCGGGCATAAGCTTCATCCGCGTTTGTATGATTAATTTGGTGTGCTGTTTTAGGTTTTTTAGCTTTCAGTGACCTTTTTACATCACAGGCTATTTGCGCAAAATCAACGATGTATTTTTTAGCAGGATCTACTTTCGGTTTTTCTGCTAAAAAATCACTTAGTTTAGAAAAATCAGAAATATTACTTCTGGCATCTTTCATCGCTGCTTGAAATTCCCGGGAATGAAAAATAGGATTGTCTAAATCACTAGATTCAAATAAATGATTGAGCAATTCAGGATTTTTTTGTCGCAGGTTGCGGATATCTCCTAAGTCAATTTTTTTCATTATAATTAAAGGTAAGGTTTAATTGTATCTTGTTTTTTATTATTGTCAAATATATCTCAAGCCCAAAACCCGGATTTTTAGCTTAAAAATCATCTAGTCTAGGTGTTTGCTAAAATCATTTTCCCAATGGACCCAGTTGTTGAAATCAAATCTCGTCTCTCGATTGTCGATGTGGTCGGCCAGTATTGCCAGCTCAAAAAAGCCGGGCGCAATTTCAAAGCCTGCTGCCCGTTTCATTCTGAGAAAACGCCGAGCTTCATCATCTCGCCCGAGCGGCAATTTGCCTGGTGTTATGGCTGTCAGACGGGTGGCGACATTTTCAAAATAGTCGAACTTTTAGAAGGCGTCGATTTCAAAGAAGCGCTCAAGATTCTCGCCGACAAAGCGGGCGTCGAATTGCCGACCAATTTTTCGGGTGGCGTGAAAAAAGAAAAGAAAGATCTGCTGATTGAGATTAATGAAAAGACGGCGGATTTTTTCATCCAAAAATTGAAAGACAATGAGCTCGCGCAAAAATATTTAGCCGGGCGCGGTTTGCGAAGCGAGACGATTGAGGAGTGGCAAATTGGCTTCGCGCCGGATTCATTTGACGCGCTGCACTCTGAGCTCGAAAAAGATTTTTCCAAAAAAGACATTGTCGAGGCGAGCGTCGCGGGACTGAAGGAGCTCGGCGACGACAAACTCTTCGACAAATTTCGCAATCGCATCATGTTTCCGATCGCTGACCACCGTGGACGCACAGTCGCTTTCACCGGGCGCGTGCTTGATTCCTCTGAGCCGAAATATTTGAATTCATCCGAGTCGCCGATTTTTCAAAAGGGCGCGATTTTATTCGGCTTCGCGAAAGCGCGTGAAGCGATTCGCGCCCAGAAATTCGCGGTCATCGTCGAAGGTCAGCTCGATGTGATTTCCGCCCATGCCGCCGGATTCCAAAATGTCGTCGCGACGAGCGGTACGGCGCTGACGGAGATGCACCTGAAAGCACTGCAAAATTTAGTCGAGAGTGTGACTTTTTGTTTCGATGGTGATTCTGCCGGCATCGAGTCGACCCGGCGGGCGCTCGAGATTGCGGCTGCGCTGGATCTCAATGCAAAAGTTGCCTTGCTGCCAAATGAATTCAAAGACCCAGACGAAGCAATTCGCCAGGATCAGCAAATTTTCGCTGACGCGATTACCACAGCGGTCGCGCCACTCGATTTTTTCTTCCAGAAAGTTTTTGCCAAAACCGATTTTTTAAATGCCTCGGAAAAGAAAAAAGCAGTGAGAACCTTGCTCGCGTATGCTGCGCAGATTTTTTCCGCAGTCGAACGGGAAGACTTCATTCGTGCGGTGGCTCTGCGACTCGGCAGCTCGGAGGCGGCGCTCGCTGAGGAGTTCGCGAATTTCGCGCCGCGTGATTTCGCAGTGACCGGTTCGCAGAATTCGCCCGAGAAAGTTGAAAATAAAAATGCGTTGGATTCGACCAAAATTTTGCGCGGGCTGGCGCTCGCTTTTCCTGAGCTCGCCGCTGAGTCTGATTTCGCTGCTAAATCTGAAAACGAAGAAGACGAAAAATTAGCCTTGCTCGTGAGCGACAAGTACGCGGAATTTTCCGAAGACAAAATACGTGAAGAAATTCAAAATTTGAAAAATAAAATTTCTATCAAAAGTTTAACGGCACAAAAATACGAGTTGAAATTGGCGATGCAAAAAGCCGAAGAGGCTGGTGATGAGGAGTTAGCAGCAGAGCTTTTTGAAAAATATCAGAAATTATTAAAGGAGTAAGTCATAAGTCATAAGTCATAAGTCATAAGTATAGATTTTGGTTTTATTGCTCGGCGGGCAGGCGCGGTCACGTGACCACGCCTACGTCTGCACAACAGAAAATGCTAAGCAAAAAATCTCCTCGACGGATACACGAAGACGACGCGATTTATTTCGCGACCAGTAAAACGCAAAACAATTTTCCATTTTTTCGCGAAGAAATTCTGGGAGATTTGTGGATTGCAGAATTGAGCTTGGTGAAGCAGATTAAAAAGTTTGAGCTCTATGCTTTTTGTTTGCTGCCGGATCATTTTCATATTTTGTTGCGACCGCGTTCAACAGCAAATCTTTCGGAAGTTATGCGTTCGTTCAAAACAAATTTTTCGAGAAATGCCAATCGGGTTTTGGGTTTTTCAGATTCACCATTTCCGCTGCAGGCGCGGTCACGTGACCGCGCCCACAAAAATAGTACCCACAAAAACATTGCTCCATTATTAGCCCAAGCGGACGTTGGCGAAAAATTAGCGCAATTTTTTTTGGAAAAACACGGAGCAAACAATCACTTTCCCAAATTCGCGTGGCAGAAATCTTTTCACGATCACGGTCTGCGCGGCGAGTGTGATTTCGAAAATCATTTTGTTTACTGTACGCAAAATTTCATCAAACACGGTTTGGCGGCGAACTGGAAATTCACATCGCTTAATTTTCCCGAGCTGATTGATTTGCTCGGCTGAAATTACTCGGCGAGCAGGCTTTCCTCGATGTCGAAATTCGCGGCGACGGAATCGATGTCATCGTCTTCCTCGAGCGCCTCGATGAGTTTCAAAATTTTGCGCGCGGTTTCGGCATCTTCGATTTTCACTTCGCTCGTTGGTTCGAAATTTAATTCAGCGGATTCGATTTTCAGATTCTGTTCCGCCAATTTACGACGTACTGCCATCAATTGCGTCGGCTCAGTTTTAACAATTAAAAATTCTCCGGCGGGTTCGAGATCGGCAGCACCGGCTTCGATTGCCGCCATTTCGGTGGCCTCCGAATTTTCGGCGAGCGTGATGATGCCTCTCTTTTCAAATTGAAAAATGACGCTGCCACTCTCGGCAATTTTCCCACCATTCTTCGCGAGGAGGTGCCGTACATTTGCAATCGTGCGTGTCGGATTGTCGGTGAGTGCGCGAATCAAGAGCGCGACTCCGCCCGGGGCGTAACCCTCATAAACTTTTTCTTCAATCTTCTGACCTTCGAGTGCGCCGATGCCTTTCTTGATGGCGCGTTCGATATTTTCTTTCGGAAAATTATCCGCCTTCGCGCTTTCGATTGCGCCTGCGAGTGTCGCATTCATCGTCGGGTCGCCGCCGCCTTCGCGTGCCGCGAGTTCAATATTTTTCGCGTGGCGCGTGAAGATCTGTCCGCGTTTCGCGTCGGCTACGCCTTTGGCGCGTTTGATTGTGCTCCATTTGGAATGTCCAGACATGGTAGTTGGTAGTTAGTAGTTTTTAGTTGCTAGTTTTTTGGAAAATAGAAGTCGTCGAATTTTCTCACAAAATCAGTTTCCGTAGAGCCGTCATTTGCTGGATCGGCAAAACCGCAAGCGAAAATTAATTCCGCCGTATAGCCTTGCGGTAATTTTAATTCCGCAGTTGCGACCTGTCGGTCGAAGCCGCCGATCAGGCAACCCGCTGCACCGCTCGCTTCGAGAGTCGCCGCAAAAAATCCGGCAGTGAGATAAGTCTGCTGTCGCGCCCATTCTTCGCGCTTGGCGACCACGCGCGTGATTGTGGCGTTGACGCGCGCATCGTCAATTTCCGAATCAAATCGTGCCGCCAAAAATTTGCGCGCGTTCATTTCTCCTGCTTCCGGGCTGACGGCGAAAAGAAAAAGGTGCGGGGCAGTGGCGACTGCGGGCTGTGATTTGATCCAGTTCGCATTTCGCCTATTTGAAATATCGAGCAAAATTGTCGGTCGTGAATTCAGACTAGTCGGGGCGCGATAAGCGACCTTAATCGCATTCTCCAAAGTCGCGGTTGGAATTTTCTCCGGCAAGAAGTTCTTGACTGTCCGTCGTCGTAAAAGATTTTCGATTTCAAACATTTCCAAATTTAAGTAAAATCGATTTTACCAAACCTCCCAAAATGATTCTCTCTGACCATGACATCCGCGATGCGATCAATTCCGGTCGTATCAAAATCGAGTCGCCCGACCAGAAGCACCTCGAAAATATCGGACCGAGTTCGCTCGATTTGCGCTGCGGTTACCATTTCAAAGTTTACGAGCACACGAAATTTCCACTGCTCGATCCGGCTAATCCGGCGACTTTCGAAAATTGTTCGCGCATGCTCGAGATCAAAAATCCGAACGAAGCTTTCATCATTCAGCCCGGTGATTTCGCGCTCGGCGTCACACTCGAAAAAGTCGCGTTGCCAGATGACCTGGTCGCGCGTGTCGAAGGTCGTTCGAGTCTGGGTCGGCTTGGCATCATCGTGCATTCGACCGCCGGCTTCGTCGATCCGGGATTCGCTGGCACGATTACTTTGGAAATCACCAATATCAATCGCATGCCCGTCGCGCTCTATCCGGGGATGCGCGTTTGCCAGCTCGCTTTCGAGACGCTGACTTCGCCCGCCGAGGTGGATTATTCCAAGAAGGCGACACAAAAATATCAGAACCAAGTTTTTCCGGAGGAGTCGCGCATCTGTCGCGATCCGGAAATGATCGCCATTCAAAAATCCCGCCAATGAAAAAATTTTGTGCCACGCTTTTCGCGCTGATTTTGCTCGCGGGTTGTGCCGCGACGGAAGTCACGATTTCCAAAACGGAGTACGAGCAAACACTCGGCAAAGCTGTCTGTGAAGTCGTCAAAGAATTGAATGCGCGCGGCGAGCTCAAAGACAAGGCGGCACTGGAGCGTGATTTCGATCCGCTGCTGCAGCAGGCGGTCGCGAAGCTCGGTTACTCGGCGGATGACTGGCTCGCGGCGAAAGCGAAATATTTCCCTGATGAAGCCGAGCACACGAAGCTCGTGAAACTGCATTTCACTTGGTGTCTCGTCGGTGATTCGATTCCTGAATGATTGCAGCAGAAAAAGCCCGACTCCGCGTCGCGCTGCTCGCGCAGTTGCAAAATTTCACTGACCCAGAGCGAGCGCGGCAGAATCAAATTCTGGCGCAGAAATTTCTCGCGCTGCCCGAATTCATCAGCGCAAAGACTATCGCCTTTTTCGCGAGCGAACCATTCGAAGTCGCGACGGATTTTCTGATTGCGGAAAGTTTAAATTTGAAAAAAAGAGTTGCGCTGCCGCGCGTGAAAAAAAAATCCCTCCCAGCCCCCCTTTCGCAAAGTGGGGAGAATAATTTGGTTTTTCACCAAGTTAAAAATTTAAATGAATTGGAGGTCGGCTGTTTCGGGATTAATTGTCCGAGTGTAGCAGCTCCGGAAATTCCGCTCAGCGAAATTGATCTGCTCGTCGTGCCGGCGCTTGCTTTCGACCGTGCGGGCAATCGCCTCGGTCGCGGCGGCGGATTCTTCGACCGCGTTTTAGAAAAATTTACCGGCGTGTCCGTCGGTCTGGCTTTCGATTTTCAAATGCTCGAGAAAATTCCGACTGAGGATTTTGATCAAAAGGTTAATTTGGTTCTAACAGGTGAATAATTTTTCGGTTCGTGCATTATCTCTGCGGTTTTTATACGTTTGACTCTTTGCACCAACGAAGTGCCTTTGGCAGCAGTCGCGTTTGACCATGGCTACGCTCTACGAACCCTTTTTCTTCTAGAGTGCCTAATGTGCGAGAGATATCTGATTCGGATGGAGGATTTTCAGAGCCTGACCAATTTTCCAATATGGTGCTGATGTTTGATGCTTGTCCATCTTGACCAGAAAGTATCCTCAATATGTTCTCTCCATTCTCTATCAGGACGACAGCACTTTTAGGATTATCAGTTTCCATTATGGAAAGTACGCTTGATAGTAAGTTTCTTAAGGCAACGACTTCCATGGCTTGTCTGCGAGGGAGGGGAATTTTTTTAATGGTTTCTTCTTTGCGTAGACTAGTAGCGCTTGGTGCAATCCTATCCATGATTAGTTTTAGTTTTTCATAGTCTTGGTCGTAAATGCCTCTTGCCAAGACGCTTCTTATTCCAGATAAAGTTTCAGCACGAAGCGCGACATCTTGGTTGCCAAAATTTTCTGCCCATGAATCAATATCTTGTAGAATTTGTGCGAGACAAGCGTCGTTAAGAGGATTTTTTTCTAGTGGCATAAGTTTTAATTATTAAGTCTGCATTTTATCAAGCTAATAAAGATTTTGTCAAATATCCTTCTAGGTCTGAATATTAGTTCTCGTTTTTGAAATCAAGTAAAATCCCAGAAATGAATTTGAAAAAAATCTTAGCGCGCGGGGTGGTCGAGCTGATTGGCGAAAGCGATTTGCAAAAAAAGCTGACTGCCGACCCGACCAAAGTCGTGATCAAATACGGCGTCGATCCGACGCGGCCGGACATTCACCTCGGACATGCGGTCTGTCTGCGCAAGCTGCGTGAATTCCAGGATCTCGGCTGTCGCGTCGTTTTCTTGATTGGGGATTTCACAGCGCGCATCGGCGATCCGACGGGCAAATCCAAAATTCGACCGGAGCTCGATCAGGCGGAAGTCGAAGCAAATGTGAAAACTTATCTCGAGCAGGCGGGCAAGATTCTCAAGACGACGCCGGAAAATTTTTCTTGGATTCGCAATTCCGATTGGTTCGTCTCGATGCACGATGTGCGTGCGCCGGACGGGATGAAGCTCACGATTGAGGCCGAAGGGCAAAAAATTCAAACACCGCCGCTTCCCGGCAATCATTTCCTGGCGCGGGCGAATGCCTGGGTCGCGAGTCGCATGCAAAAAGGCAGTATTCGGCATTACTCTTTCATCAATGTGCTTGCCGTGCTGCGCAAAATTACGCACGCGCGGCTGATCGAGCGCGATATGTTCCAGGATCGAATTAAAAAAGGCGAGCCGATTTTCATGCACGAGATGCTTTATCCCGTGATTCAGGGAATTGATTCCAATGTGATCGCGGATATTTTCGGCAGCTGTGATTTGGAAGTCGGTGGCACGGATCAGCACTTCAATATGCTGATGGGACGCGAAGTGATGGAGATGAATTCCAAAAAGCCGCAGGCTGTTTTGACTTTGCCGATTCTCGTGGGTACGGATGGCAAAGAGAAAATGTCGAAGAGTCTGGATAATTTCATCGGCATTGCCGAATCGCCGACTGATATTTTCGGCAAGACGATGCGTATCGCGGACGAGCTGATTCCGCGCTGGGTGGAGCTATGCACGGATTTGGACGAAAAAGATTTCGCGCAGCGCCTAAAAAAAGAAAACCCGCGCGATCTCAAGATTGAGCTGGCGCAGGAGCTCGTCAAAATCTATCACGGGGAAGCGGCTGCCACCAAAGCAGTCGAAGAATTCGCGCGACTTTTTTCCGCGGATTCGAAAAGCGGTCGCCCGGATGAGATTCCCGAAATCGCCATCGAAGAAGGCAGCTGGGGGATCGTCGAGCTGCTCAATTCCGCCAAACTGGTCGCTTCCAAAAGTGAGGCGCGACGTTTGATCGAGGCGGGCGGCGTGCGCATGAATGATCAAAAAGTTGAGAAAATTGACGCGACTTTCGAGGTCGGCAAGTCCGAATTGATTCTGCAAATTGGCAAACGGCGCTGGGCGAAAATCGTGAGCGGTTCGTAAATTCCCATGGAAATTTTTTTGCTTGTCGTGATTGGCGCGCTCGGTCTCGCGGTCGGCAGCTTCATCAATGCCGCGGTTTATCGTTTGCGCGCCGGTAAATTTAAAAGCATTTTGACGGGGCGCAGTTTTTGTCCGAAGTGCAAAAAAAACTTGGCGGCGCGCGATCTCATTCCTCTCGTGAGTTTCCTCTGGTTGCGTGGGAAGTGCCGTTTCTGCCACAAAAAAATCGCCGTCCACTATTTCATTATTGAGCTCACGACGGCAGTGGCTTTCCTGCTTGTCGCGCTTTTCGGCGCAAGC
Organism: bacterium; assembly: GCA_021779375.1. Classification (GTDB taxonomy): domain Bacteria; phylum Patescibacteriota; class Gracilibacteria; order JAHISY01; family JAHISY01; genus JAHISY01. The sequence continues at coordinate 57,756 of JAJYAT010000007.1, forward strand.
GGCACAGAGTCGCTTTTGTGGAATTTATTTTTTGTTTCCATTCTTATTTTCATTGCGAGCTTCGACGCCCAATTCGGCGAAATCCCGGATGAGGTCGCGCTGCCGGCGATTGTGCTCGCGCTCGCCGGGAGTTTTCTCGCTTTCACACTTGCACCACTCACGGCGCTCATTGGCGCACTTGTCGGCGGCGGATTTTTCACAGCACTCGTTTTGATTTCCGATGGTAAATGGATGGGCGGCGGAGACATCCGCGTCGGACTTTTGCTCGGTGCGCTCACGGGCTGGCGCGGTTTCATCGTCGCACTTTTCGTCGCGTCATTCTTGGGCTCAGTCGTCGGCACCATCCAGATTCTCCGCAAAAAGAAAAAGCTGAAATCAGCTTTGCCTTTCGCGCCATTCCTCGCGTTCGGTGGCATCGTGGCGATTTTATTTTCCCAACAAATCTGCGCCTGGTATCTCGCTTATCTGCTGCCGTAAAAATCAGCTCGGATTACTTTTTTTCAGTTGTTAGGCAAACATAGAACTCCACCAGCGAAAGCTGGTGGTCTCCATTAGGCTTTAGCCGTTCCAGCGTGTTTTAGAATATCAAGGTCAGGAAAGCCCCCGTATCTTTCCTAACCCTCTTTAACATGCATAAC
>JAJYAT010000011.1 GCA_021779375.1 bacterium
AACTTACTTAACGACTTAACGACTTAACGACTTAACGACTTAACGACTTAACGACTTAACGACTTAACGACTTAACGACTTAACGACTTAACGACTTAACGACTTAACGACTTAATACTTAATACTTAATACTTAATACTTAATACTTAATACTTACCATGCCCCTCATCAAATCCGCCATCAAAGCGATGCGCAAAGACCGGAAAAAAACGGCACGCAATCGCCTGCAAAAAGACAAAATGCACGACTCCATCAAAGCCGTCGAGAAGCTCTCGAAAGCCAAAGACGGTGCTGAGAAATTGGTTGCAGCCGTGAAAGCAGCCTACAAAACCATCGACAAAGCTGCGAAGAAAAATTTGCTCCACAAAAAAACCGCTGCCCGCCGCAAGTCGAAAGTCGCAAAATTGGCGAAATCAGCCGCGAAAAAAAGCTGACTTCTTGAAGCCGCGCGCATCGAGCGTTTGATTCACGAGGCGGTCCGCCTCACAGTTTTTGGCGCGCGCGACGTGCGCGATTTTCCATTTAGGAATTTGCACCAAACCGACATGCGCTTTTTCCGCTAGCTTTTTGAGATTCAGGTCTTTGATTTTCCAGCGGCCAGAAATTTGCTCGACGGCTAATTTCGAGTCGAGGAAAATCTCAATCTCAGTCGGCTGAAATTCGAGCGCTTTGCGAATACCGAGAATCACGGCGGCGTATTCCGCCTGATTATTGGTCGCATCACCGAGGAATTGCGCGACACTGGCAAGCGTCTCGCCCGCGGAATTTTGGATGACTGCACCCGCCGCCGCCGGACCGGGATTACCGCGCGCGCCCCCGTCGCAAAAAAGTGTGAGTTTGGTCATGAGCATGGAACTTGGAACTTGGAACGTGAAACACAGAACATAAAACTTGGAACAAGATAGCACAAAAAAATATCCGTTGTTCCAGCTCCATGCTGCGTGCTCCATGTTCCTGAATTTCCAGCGTTTTGATTTTTTGAGCCTTAAACATTGATGCACACCTATCGTTAACCCCCCACTTTGCACCGCGATTTTAGAAAAAAATAACTCAAAGACTTAATGACTTAATGACCAATAACCCTCCGAACCCATAACCAATGACCAAGCACGCGTTCCATGCCTACTGGAAAATAACGTAGGAGAAAATCGGAATGACCGACTCACGACGGAAGCGCGTCTCGATGGTCTGCTTCACATCTCCCGAAAACCCCTCGGAAACGATGTAATTGTACTCATCGGCCCACGGCTCAGTGCTCACTAGTTTGTAGCGCAGTGAATTCGATGGTACTCCCGAAGTCTCGGAAAGTGTCGCAATCAAGCTAATCGTCAGGCGCGCGCTCGTCCACTGATTATCGACATTTATGGTATCGCTCATTGCGGTGCCAAGACTGGCTAAATATTCTTGAGGTGTCGCATAACTAAAAGATTCCTCGACCGCCGAGACGCGATTTAAATCTGTATTCAAAGACATTTTTTGAGGATTCAGTATGTTTCGATTAATGTCTTCTCCGGCGTACACATCGCCACTGAAGCCCATTGAAACGCTGTCTGTATTCAAATCGAAAATGAAGCACCATTCATCACCATCAGTACTACCATTATTATCGCAATCTTGGTTAATGATATCCGATTCCCAAGCAACGCCCTGCAAAGTGTGCTCCTCGCCATTGCCGTCAATACCAGAAAGGGTCCAGGTAAAAAGTGGATCTTCGCTATTCCCATTGACGCTCGGATTCCAAATCTTACCAGGATTAAAAATTATTTTTTTATTTGCTGAATCTGAAATCCAAGTGAAACGATCTGCCGGATTAGCCTCATTTGGCTTTTTATCCATAAGTAAGCTCAAACTAATCGGCTGAGTTTTATTCAGCTCACCCCACTCGTCACTCGTGAGTTCACCATCTTTATCTCCGACGAAGTAGGGATTCGGAATCAAATATACACTGCTACTCGGCAGTGTGCGCGCGAATAATCTCCAAAATCCACGCGCGCCGGAAAGATTATTGTCGATAAAATCGACGAAACGATATTGGTGGGTATCATCACAGCCAACGAGACCAGAATTGTCGGTGCGACTGAGATCAATAGCACTACTGCAAACGGTCTGCGAAGAATCTGTTTGATAACCGTCTTTGTAGGCCGCCAAATCATAAAGTGCTAACTCAATCCCGCTTTCCGATGCGAAATAAGCTTCATTCGCCCGTTCGACCTGAGTCGTTGTCTGCATAAATCCCATTACGAGCTTGGTCACAGTGGCAGCAACCAAAATCAAAACCACCGTCAATCCAAAAACAACCAAAAGAGAAACTCCGCGCGTATCGCGTAAATTTTTGCGGAAATTATTGGAAAAATGGGACATACTTTAACGCAAACTTTTAACCTCACCCTGAGCGCGCGCGCCCACAGTCGTCTGGAGCGTGATCGATGGGACTTCTCCGCGTACACCACGCGCTCGCAATGCCGACGGCTCGACCGTCATTTTGATAGTGACATGCGGCTGCTGCTGGACTTCATCACTAAATTCAGCGAAAGCTTTGCGCGGATCCTCCAACGGCGCGACGTAAAACTTGAGCGAGGTAATCTGAATTGAATCCGGTTGAATTTTTTGAAAAGTGTAACCCGCGAAATCCGCCTCTGGCGTCCAAGTATCAATCTGTCCGTCAGTATCAGAGTCACTTCCTTCTAATTTCAACATTTCGAGACGATACTCAGTGCTAGTGCCGACAGGCTCGGGAACTAATTTGAAAATTGTTTTCTCAGTGCCATCAGCCGTGATGAGATAAAGCTCGCACTGCTCGTATTTCGAAATGCCAGGAGCGACTGGAACTAGTGGTGGTTTGCAAACCTCAAGATTATTGGCATCTCCGAGTGCGGTGGCAAGATTATAATTTCTACCGATATTCTCATCCGAACGAGTCACTGGATTGGGCACCTCTCCAGCATCATTGCGATAAAATTGACGCGCATAATCACCATAATTCAAACCATAAACTGAAACATCGGTCACAACAGATTGATGTTGAAAACGATTCCAATATTCTTCGTAATCAATCGTGCCTCGCCGCATCTCTTTCACGATACGTTCAAGAGCAATTCGCCCTTCTTCGTAAACAATTTTAGAGACTTCAGCCTTGCGCTGGCTGGCAAAAGCGTCTGTGAATATTCCCGAAGCAGCAGTGATAATGACTAAAAAAATCGAAATCGCAACCAACGCCTCAATGAGTGTGAAGCCCTGATTTTTACGTACGTGATTTGAAAAATTTGCAAGCATTTTTAATCGTGATTTTTGCGACCAAGATAGTCTGTGAGAATTGTAGTAAGCACGACATCACTGATTTTGCCGCGATCGTACCATGCGACTTTCGCCGTTACTCGCAGGATATTTGCATCTGGTCCGGCAGCCAAAGTCTGATCATCCTTCAAGTATTCTGTGTAAATCTCCCGGTAAAAAACTGTGTCGTCGCCAACTGCAACTGCGTGGTTATAAAGTCCATTCGCAGAATCGATCTGAAGACGATATTTCTCGTCCTCAAAGCTAATGTCACCATCGTCGATATTGAGACGCTCTGGCAAATCATCAGCATCAAGTACCCATCGGTAATTACTCGTGTCGAATTTAACGATGTAGTTTTGCCTATGACCAATCGCGTCGCTAGGCAAACCAGTACATGCAGACAATTCAAGATTATTCCAACACGACCTTCGCTCACCCGCATAGCGCAGCCAATTGGTGTCGCGGATAATCCGAACTGCCTCCAGTCCTTCACGCGCCAAATTAGTCGCAATCGCACGCTCTTTTGTCAGCTGATTATTAATCGTCGCCACAGCAAAAAGTCGCGTCACTGCCAGTGCACCGACGACCAGCACGATCGTCGCCACGAAAACTTCGATCAGTGTTTCGCCGCGTCGCGATTTAATTTTGGTGAACATTAACTTGGTGATGGAGCTTCAGTTTTTATAACTTGAGGCGCAGTCGTCACACGATTGAATTTTATCGTACGCGTGACATCATCGGTGGCTAACTCAAAGACAGCGTCGAAATTTTGTAACGAAACCGAGGTGGGAGGGTTAGGATTATTGCCGACAACAATCGTATCGGCGTAAGGCGGTTTGAAAATAACAGTAATCGTATTGCCCGGAGCTGATGCCCAAACAGAACCATCAAGTCGGTGACCCCGTAATTCTTTCAGCTGAATATATGATGACGAATTAACTGCCAAGGTCGAAAGCACAGTATCTTCGCCTGGCGTATAAATACCATCCGGCAAAACACGACTGCCGACAGTCAAGTTAGCATAGTCCACATTCACGTCTGCATTCGCAGCAGCGTTCCAATCATCGATAAAAAGGACGACCTGCTGATTTGTCACACCATCCGTCATGTCAAAAAAGACACCATAGCCACCCGATGGAATTTTATTACCAGAATCAAGCTTGCTCGCCAGAGCCTGCGTGCGCGCCTGATCGAGCAGCGAGACGATGTCGACAATACTTTTTTCAAAGCGTCCATTCCGAAGAGATCTCATAAATCCAGGTACAGCCGAGACGGTGATTACCAGCAAAATCACAACCACCACGACCAACTCGACGAGAGTGAAGCCATTTTTAGCGTGAATGAGTTTTCGCCATTTTTCCACTAGAATGAATTAAAGTTGGTCGTTAATTTTACCAAATTTTACACTAAAAAGCAACTAAATGGCTCTTCAAATTGGCATCGTCGGATTACCGAATGTCGGCAAATCCACGCTTTTCAATGCTCTGACAAAATCGCACGCAGCCGCAGCGGAGAATTATCCGTTTTGCACGATTGACCCGAATATCGGCATTGTCGAGATTCCCGATCCACGCCTCGACCGATTGGCGGAACTGTCGCACTCGAAGAAGAAAATCGCGACCGCGATTGAATTCGTTGACATCGCTGGCTTGGTGAAAGGCGCTTCGACCGGCGAAGGTTTGGGCAATAAATTTCTCGCGCACATCCGCGAAGTCGATGCGATTGTCGAGGTCGTGCGCGATTTCGTGAATCCCGACATCCAGCACGTCTCAGCCGAACCCGACGCCGCCGAAGACATCGAAGTTATCGAGACGGAATTGATTTTGGCGGATCTCGCGACGCTCGCGAAACGCGGCAGTGATTTCGAGAAACGCGCCCGTGCCGGAGAAAAAGACGCGAAGATTGCGTCCGATTTGATCAAGCGACTGCGTGAAAATCTGGAGGCGGAGAATCCCGCCCGCTTGGTCGAGCTCGAGAGTGACGATGAGCGAAAAATTTTGCGCGAGCTGCAGCTCCTCACGTCCAAACCTTTGATTTACAGCGTGAATGTGAGTGAGGAGAGTCTGGGGAATTTCGATGTTGAGAATTTCCGCGCGAAAACCGGGCTGCCTGCGAATGCGAAAATCGTCCCGATTTCGGCGAAGATTGAAAGTGAATTGATTGAGCTGGCGGATGAAGAGGCGGCGATTTTCCTCGCAGACCTCGGACTGACGGAGTCGACTTTGAACCGCTTAATTCGCGAGGCCTACTCCGTGCTAAATTTGATTACTTTCTTCACGAGCGGTGAGAAAGAGACGCGTGCCTGGACCGTCACGCGCGGCGCGACCGCGCCGAACGCCGCCGGCAAGATTCACACCGACTTCGAACGCGGCTTCATCCGCGCGGATGTCGTCGCGACCGAGAAATTGCTCGAAGCTGGCAGCGAAGCGGCGGCTCGTGACAAAGGCTGGATTCGCTCGGAGGGCAAGGAATACATCGTCCAAGATGGCGACGTATGTGTTTTTAAGTTTAACGTTTGAAGAAAAGTTAACCTACCACCTCGGTGGTAGGGTTAATCTCATCTCATACTCGGTGATAGATTAATCTCATGCCGTATGTTGAAGATTCTGCTCACAGGCGCGAACGGTCAGCTCGGAAAAACTTTGAAAAAAAAGCTTTCTGAAGATTTTGTCGTTTCCGCTTTTGGGAAAGATGAGCTCGACCTCACTAATTTTGAAAAAGTTGAAAAGATTTGCGCCGAACTGAAACCGGATTTTGTGGTGAATGCGGCCGCCTTCACAGCGGTCGACCGCGCCGAGAGCGAACGCGATTTGGCGCGCAAAATCAATGCGGAAGTCGTCGGCAGGCTCGCGGAAATTTGTAGAAACTTGAATGCTAAGCTGATCCACTTTTCGACCGACTATGTTTTCGACGGCACGAATCCGAATGGTTACGCCGAAGATGCCGGACCACATCCAATTAATTTTTATGGGCAATCGAAACTCGAAGGCGAAAAGAAAATTCAAGAATCCGGCTGTGATTTCGCAATCATACGTACGAGCTGGCTTTTTGGCGACGGTCAGAATTTCGTGAACACGATGCTCAGACTTGCGAGCGTAAATGCTGAAATTAAAGTAGTTTCCGATCAAGTCGGCTCCCCCACCTTTACGGAAGATTTGGCAAAAACGACGCGCGAAATTTTAAATTGCCTGCCCACCGAAGCTTCAGCGAAGGCGGGTCATTCCCTCCCCCGCTGTCATTGCGAAATCAGTGAAGCAATCCCGATTGTCATTCCCTCTCTCTCTCCCGTCATTCCCGCCACGAAGTGGCCCCCTCGGGGCGAAAGCGGGAATCCAGAATTAAAAGCAGGCGAAAATCCAAACTTAAAAGGCGAGATTTTTCATGTCACGAATTCTGGCGCGACGAGCTGGGCAGACTTCGCGCGCAAGATTTTTGAGCTGAAAAACTTACCGACCAAAGTCCGCGACATCCCGAGCGCAGACTTCCCGACGGCGGCTGAGCGACCACGAAATTCAATTTTGCTAAATACGAAATTACCCCAGATGCGAAGCTGGGAAGACGCACTGCGGGAATTTTTGAAAAACAATAAATAAAGCAGTAAATTTATTAATGTAAAAAATTACTATGACTTCAAATTTAGAAAAATACAAAAACGATCTTAAAAAACTTGTTTTCGCCGGAAATGATTTATTCCATGCAATACAATTTGAATATTTTCCTGAAGAATTTGAAAAAATATTTAGAAAATCTATGAAAGATAAATACGATCAATTTATCGAAAAACTACCTTCCTTTAAACAGGAATATCAATCTTGGTATTCCGAATCTTTAGCATTAATTAAATTAATGTTGCCGGACAGAGTGATTGATTTTACGAAGCTATATGAAAAACCAAGAAGCCGAAAAGCAATCACATATGAAAATTATGTAATTGAGGACTGTCTTCAAGGATTATTTATTACTAAGGGTTGGGATAAAGAAAAAGTTGTTGGACCAGACGCAGCCATACCTCAATTTAATCAACAATTAAATATTTTAAAGTCAGTTGAGAAAAGATTTGAAAGCTCACTTTTTGACATAAAACAATTAGTTCAAGCTGATTTGTTTGATTCTGAATTAGAAGCTGCACAAGAATTAAACAAAAAAGGATTTGGACGAGGAGCTGGCGCAATAGCTGGCGTTGTTTTAGAAAGACATTTACTTCAGGTTTGCGACAATCACAATATAAAAACTACAAAAAAGAATCTATCAATAGCCGATTTAAATGATTACCTTAAAAAAGAAGGCGTTTATGAAACCCCAACTTGGAGAAAAATTCAGCATTTAGGCGATTTAAGAAATTTATGCGATCACAAAAAGACAAAAGACCCAAAATCTGAAGATGTCGAAGAATTAATTGAAGGAGCAGAGAAAATAACAAAAACTATTTTTTAACATAATAAAAAGCAGGCAGTCTCACGACCACCTGCTTTTTAAAAACTTATTTCTTAATCCTTACCAACTTAATTCTTATTTGAGGGTGACTTTGCAACCAGCCGCTTCCAATTTTTTCTTCATTTCTTCCGCTTCCGCTTTTGGGACATTTTCTTTCAAGATTTTCGGAGCAGCTTCGACTGTGGCTTTCGCCTCGCCGAGACCTTCGCCAGTGATTTCTTTCACAGCTTTGATTGCGCCGATTTTGTTTGAACCAGCATCCGTGAGTTCGACCGAGAAATTAGATTTCTCTTCAGCCGCCTCGCCGCCCGCCGCGGGAGCACCGGCTGCTGCGACTGCGACCGGAGCCGCTGCCGACACGCCGAATTTTTCTTCCATCGCCTTCACGAGATTTGCGAGGTCGATGACTTTGAGCTCACTCACTGCGTCGAGAATTTTTTTGGCCTCGGCGGAAAGCTCGATTTTTGTGGTCTCTTCAGACATTTTAAATTGGGTTAAAAAAATTTATGAAATTAAGCCTCCGTGGCTTTCTTCTCGCGGACGGCATCAAGCGCGCGCACGAATCCAGAAATGACTTGATTGCCGACAACAGCGAACCCACGAATCGGCGAGATAAACAAACCAACAAGTTGACCGAGCAGGACGTCCTTCGACGGCAGAGCGGCGAGCTGATTGGCTTTCGCCTTGTCGAGGATCTCACCGTCGAAAATCCCACTCAAAATATCAATTTGCTTGAACTCCTTTTTGGATTTTTCGAGAATCTGAAAACCGGCGAGCTCGTCCGCGTGCGAAAAAACCGCCGCGACTGGACCAGCCATCACTTCTTCGGGAATTTCTTTCAAGCCGGCATTTTTCGCCGCAAGCCGCATCAGAGTTTTCTTCGCGACAATCATGCGCGCATCACCCTCACGCAATTTCGTACGCAAGTTCTGGATGTCGGCGACCGTGATGCCAGTGTAAGTCGTGAAAGCGATTGATTTCGCACTCTTGAACTCAGCCTCCAGCGCAGCGAGAATTTCGGATTTTTTGGATTTGGTAATTGCCATTTTAGGGAGATAAAAAAATAGGTCTGCTCTCGAGATGAAGATAGCAAACCCTTTGGAAATAGTGGTTTTGCCTCGGCAGGATTTAGGAACCTGCTTTCTTCAGCCAGAAATGTGAATGGATTTTAGCGAAAAGTTTTGGAAATGCAAATTTTTATTCCGCAGGAACTGATGGCAAAGGTGTCACCACCCCTGTATTTTCTCCAACCGTCCCGTTCTCAACTTTTGTGCCAACAGTCGGCGATATCTCGTCTACAGTTTTGGTTTCGGCCGCACTAGTTGCGTTTTGAGCCGCAGGCGCAGGCGTTGCCCCGATCGAACAAAATTCCGACATCTTGCCGACGATGGCGAGCGAAAGCTCGTGCTTGCTCGTCGGATCCGCTTCGATTGTTTTTTGATACTTGGCAAAATCTTCTGCACTCACATTGGCATCGGTAAGGATTTGTTTCGCGAGTGTCTCGATTTGGTCGCTCGAAGCTTCTGCATTGTTCGATGGCAAACAGAGGATTTTGGCGGAAAGCGTGATGAAAAGATTGTCAGTAAGTGTGACATTTGCCGCGGTCGCATCCGCAGAAATATTCCCACTCTCAGGCACGGCTGTGTCTGACTCGCCACCGGAACCACAACCAAAAAGCAGCACCGTGACTGCTAGCCCTAGCAAAATCTTTTTCATTTTTTTGAGTTTAAAATTAGCGCAATTTTATTCCCAAAATGGTCAAAGTCCAAAAGGTCGCAAAAATTATTGAACGGTGGCTCGCGACCAATCCGCGCCGCCCAGTCGTCGTGATTGTCGGTCCGACTGCGAGTGGCAAGACCGCGCTCGCCTTGAAGATTGCGCGGAAATTCGACGGGGAAATCGTGAATGCCGATTCGCGCCAAATCTACCGCGAGCTCGCCATCGGCAGTGCACCGCCGACAGCTGCCGAACAAGAGCAAGTCCCCCACCATCTCGTCGCGAAATTTTCTCCGCGCAAAATTATCTCAGTCGCAAAATATCGGCAGCTCGCCGAGAAGAAAATTCGAGAAATTGAGGCGCGCGGCAAATTGCCGATTGTTGCCGGCGGACACACACTGTTGATTTCCGCGATTGTGGAAAATTTTCGCTTCCCGGGCAAAGCGGACGCAGCGCGGCGCGCCGAGCTCGACGCAATTTGGCAAAAAAATCCGCAGAAAGTCTGGAAAATCCTAGCGAAAATTGACCCAGCAGAGGCCGCGAAAATCCCAGCGGAAAATCGGCATCATTTGATTAGCGCGATTGAGCGCGCGGAAAAAGTGGAAAAACCCGCACGCGGGAAAAGAAAATTTGACTGCAAAATTTTGGGAATCGCAGTCCCGCGCGCGAAACTCTATGTGGCGATCGACCGCCGCGTGGATCGGATGCTTGCTGCCGGTCTGCTAGCCGAGGTGGAAAATTTGGCGGCAAAGTACGAACGCGACATGCCCGCGCTGCGCGGTCACGGTTACCGCGAGCTGTTGGATTTTTTGGCGGGCGAAAAAACTTTTGCCAAAGCCGTCGAGGAAATCAAACGCGACACGCGCAATTACGCCAAACGCCAAATGACCTGGTGGCGCAACTGCGGATTCGCAGATGAAATTTTTTGGATTAAAATTGCCGAGTGAAAAAATTCAGTCGCGAGCTCGTTTTGAAAATTTTGAATGCGCTCGCGCGACGCCGAATCCCGACAAGTGCGACCATCGTCGGCATCACCGGATCGGTCGGTAAAACGACGGCGAAAGATGCGGCGGCGCAAATTCTCGCAGCGCGATTCAAGATTCTCGCCAATGCGAAAAGTCTGAATTCGGAATTCGGCGTACCGCTCACGCTGCTCGGCGAAAAATCCGGCTTCGCGAATCCCCTGACCTGGGCGGGAATTTTGGGGCGCGCATTTTTGAAAAGTTTTACCAAAATTTCAGCCGACAAAATTGTGCTCGAACTCGGTGTCGACAAGCCGAATGATTTTGGAAAATTTTTTGCAGTTATCGAACCACAAATCGGCGTGTTTTTAAATGTCGCGCCCGTTCATCTCGCACCCGGACAGTTCGCGAATTTAACTGAAATCGCACGGGAAAAACGCCAGCTGATTGAAAATTTGCCGAAAAATGGAATCGCAATTTTGAATGTTGATGACAAATTTGCGCGCGTGACGAAAACCAAAGCCCGCAAAATCTTTTTCGGACTGAGCGCGAAAGCCGACCTGCGCGCAAGCAGTGTGCGAGAAAGTTGCACCGGACTTTCCGCCAAAATTACTTGGCAGAAAGAAACTGCGATGCTCAAGGCTCCAATTATCGGTCAGCAAAATTTGCCCTCACTCCTCGCCGCGCTCGCCGTCGGACTCGCGAGTGGAATCAGCCTGAAGACAGGCGTCGCCGCATTGAAAAATTTTCACCTCGCGCCCGGGCGCTTCAATCTCCTCGCGGGAATTCATGGAGCCAAAATTATCGACGGCACTTACAATTCGAATCCCCAAAGTCTCGCCGCCGGACTCGCGACTTTCGCGAAACTCAAAGCCAAAAGAAAAATTTTTGTCGGCGGACAGATGAATGAACTCGGAGAAAATTCGGCGAAATTACACCGTGCCGTCGCCGCGAAAATTAAAGCCGATCTCGTCATCGGCGTTTTTGGCGACGCAAAATTTTTTGTGGAAGCGGCGCGGAAGCGAAAAATTCCGACCAAATTTTTCGCGACGGCGGAAGCCGCCGGCATATTTTTGAGGCAAGAATTGCGCGCCGGCGATCTCGTTTTTTTGAAAGGCAGCCAAAATAAGGTGCGCCTCGAGAAAACCGTCGCCGCGATTTTGGCAAATACGACCGACCGGAAATCACTGTGTCGCCAAGAACATGCTTGGAAAAAATACTAAAGTGTGGTAAAATTCCGAGATTTAAAAAAACAAAATGATCAACATTGAAAAACTTTTGATCCAACAGGTTGAGCACGAATGCTCGGACCTTCATCTCATCACCGATGAGCCGCCTTTTTTGCGCGATCAAAACGGCGAGCTGCAACCGATTGCAGGCCTGCCGGCAATCTCGAAAGATGAAATTGAAAAAATCGCTCGCGGGATTCTCGGCGAAAAGGGTGTGCAAAAATTACACGAAGAAAAAGAGGTCGACTTCGCCATCGAACGCAAAGGTCTCTCGCGTTTTCGTGTGGCTTTTTACGAGGAAATGCGCGGTCCGGCGATTGCGTTTCGCGCAATTCCATTCGAAATTCCGAGCCCTAAGCAAATCGACATACCCGCTGGCGTCTTGGAGCGCGTCTCACGCAACGAAGGCTTGGTGCTCGTGACTGGTCCGACTGGCAGCGGCAAATCGACGACACTCGCGAGTTTGGTTAATTTCATCAACGCGAACCGCACTGCGCGTATCGTCACGATTGAAGATCCGATTGAGTTCGTTTTCCAACGCAATAAATCGGTCATTTCCCAACGCGCCGTCGGGATCAATACCCAGAGCTTCGCGCGCGCCGTGCGAAATTCGATGCGCCAAGATGCCAATGTGATCGTCGTCGGCGAAATGCGCGACCTCGAGACAATGGCGACCGCCATCACGCTCTCAGAGACTGGACACCTCGTCCTCGCGACCCTGCACACCGATGATGCGCCGCGCGCAATTCAAAGAATTTTGGATGTTTTCCCGGCGCAGCAACAGCAGCAAATTGGGCTCCAGCTCAGTCATTCACTTTCGGCAATCATGAGCCAGCGCCTAATTCCGCGCAAAGACGGCGATGGCCGTGTCTGTATCCGCGAAGTCATGTACAACAACTCAGGCATTGCGAATGCGATTCGTGAACGCAAGATTTCCGAAATTTATTCGCAAATCCAAATCAATGGCGAAAGTGGCATGTGGCTCTTCGACGACAATCTTTTGAAATATGTGAAAAGCGGCATCATCAGTAAAGAAGAAGCGATGCACGCCGCGCACGATCCAGTCCAGATGGGAGAGAGTCTGGAGAAAATTAGCTGAAGCGTCGTTTGATCAAATTAATCAAGACGCCAAGCATGACGAAACCGAGCAAGACTTCGCAACCAACGACCATCTTTTCGAAAATCGTAACCGGCACGATGTCACCGTAGCCGAGCGTCGTGAAAGTCGTAATCGAAAAATAAACGTAATCGAAAAAACCACTGCGGGCAGCGTAATGCGCAAACATCGAGGTCGCGGAAAGATGATCCAGCAGCGCGTAAATTCCGCCGAAAAATAGGATAAAGAAAATAACCGTGACACCCCAACGACCGAGCGAGTGTCCGTAGCGTGAAGTTTTGTCGAGGAAGACATGACCGAAGTGTGCGAAGTGCCGCCCTGAGAAAAAAGCCAAACTTTTGCGAAAATTCATTTTGTCTTCGTAGGCACGTTCACTAGAGTCGAGAAAACCCTTTTTTTGGTAAATTTTTTCAAGCACAATGAAATAACTGTCGACCAAACGGTAAAAGTTCTCAATCTGAGAACGAAGGTTTATTTTTTGCTCCCCGCGCTTCATACGAAAAAAAGTTTTCCGATAATCACGCTCAGCCGCCTGAAAATTTTCACGCATTTTTTTGTAAACATCACGCGCATCTTTGCTTTCGAAGAGGAGATGCTCGCGCAGCATCAAGCGCAAAAGATAGTAATTGCAGATTCCTTGCTGCTCGCTGTCTTCTGTCTCGGCGAGTTTTTTTTGGATGGCGTGACGCGCCTCAGCAAAACGTTCATCCTCCTCACGCCCCTCGATGAAGTGCATCGCACTGTGAAAATCCATCACGGTTCCGCCGAGCTTCTCGTCTGTAATTTGACTGAAAACAGTATTTTTTGCGGGTAAATGGATTAGATCTTTATTCATTGTTTGTTTTTAAGCTACTGTTATTTTAACAAAAAACAATAAAAAAGGCAAACGGGCGTAATGGTTCAATAGCTTGGAAACACTTTCCATTAATCTTCCAAGCATGGCTTACACAACAAACCCACATCTGCCCCGTGTCAGAATGGATGCAGTCCGATTAGTCCGCAGCGGCTGGGGCATCAGGAAAGTAGCGCGATACACTGGTTTCTCGCCTGGTGCGATTAGCAAGTGGATTCGCAAAGCTCCCGACGACGGGAGAATGGTGATTCCGACTCTGAGCTCCAGACCGTTTTCACACCCAAAAGCCCTCTCGCCGGAAATTGTGGAACAGGTTGTAAAGCTACGCTTGAAGTCGAAAAGATGTGCCGAGGTAGTGCATTACGAATTAAAAAAGGAACTTGGAATTTTAATCAGCCTCTCTTCTGTCAAGCGCA
>JAJYAT010000001.1 GCA_021779375.1 bacterium
GCTAGAGCCAATCCTTTGCCAAAGAGCTCTGAATAGGTACTTGCCTTACTACAACACCGAGCGTCCCCATCTTGCTTTAGGGATGCTCTCACCCCTAAAGTGTTTCCAAGCTATTGGTTAGAAAACGACGGGCTGGAAATGAATTAAAATCAGGGTAATGGTTTTTTGGAAATTCAACATCGCGGACAGCCAGGCGCGTATCGAAAAACTGCATACGCAGGTTCACCAAAGGACAAATCTTTTCCCTGGTCAGCGCCCGAGTGAAAAAGTTCAACTCTACATTCGCACCCACTGGCTACAGCGCGCCAAAATCTTCTTATGGTTCTTTTTATTTGGCATTTTACTGCCTGGTGTAATTTTCCGATTTTTGATGGGAACGAATCTACCAAACAAAGTTTGGCTAATCTTCGAGATAATCGAAACTTTTTATTTCTTGTTTGCCTGGCTGCTCACTTTCATTGAATTTATGAAGAGTGAATTTACAGTGGTAGTCGTGACAAACGAGCGCGTCGTCGACATCGCGCAAAAAAGCGCTTTCGACCGGACAATCACAGAAACCAATCTCGACCGCATTCAAGAAGTCGCTGGTCAGACGCATGGAATTTGGCTGAATTTTTTTGACATCGGACAAGTCGAGGTCCAGACCGCTGGCAGTGATGTCCCACTTTTGATGAATTTTGTGGAATCACCACAACTCACCGCCCGCAAAATTTTAGACATTCAGCGCGAGAGCCAGAGTCGGCGGCGCGTGAGTGATGTCGACAAGCGCACCAATGACCAAATACCAAAACGCAGCGGCGAAAATTTTTCAACCGAAGAGTTAAAAAAAATGCGCAGCGGCTCAGCATCAGCTCGCAAGCCGTATAATTCACCATAAAATCACCGATCATGAAGATTGTTTTCACGGGCGGTGGCACGGCTGGTCATGTCATCCCCAATCTCGCCATCATCGCCGAGCTGCGCAAAATCGCCGGTCACGCGCAAATTTTTTACATTGGTTCGAAGAGCGGAGTCGAGCGCGAACTAGTGGAAAAAATCGGAGTCAAATTTTTTCCGATTGAGACCGGAAAATTACGACGCTACTTCGATTGGCAAAATGCCGTCGATGCTGTGCGCATCCCGGTCGGCGTGATTCAGTCCATTCACCGCCTCGTAAGGATCAAACCGGATATCGTCTTTTCAAAAGGCGGATTTGTGAGCGTGCCAGTCGCACTCGCCGCGACGATTTTGCGCATCCCGCTCGTCATCCACGAATCCGACCTCTCACCAGGTCTCGCGACACGCCTCACTTCCCGTTTCGCGCAAAAAATCTGTCTGTCTTTCCCGATTACCCAGCCGGGCAAAAAAATCCAAATCACGGGAAACCCGATTCGGTCTGGCGGAGACGCCGCACGCGGCAAAAGATTTCTGAAATTCGCAAATCAAAAACCCTTCGTCCTCATCTCCGGCGGATCGAGCGGCGCGACTTTTTTGAATACCCTGCTCGAAAAAAGTCTGTTCGTGCTCGCACACAAAGTAAATATCGTCTGGTTGACCGGACGCGGCAAATTGCCGGAAATTGAAGCGCTTGAGAATGTTCGAATTTTTGAATACCTCGATGCGGAATATCTCGACGTGCTCGCAGCCGCCGATCTCGTCGTCTCGCGCGCCGGGGCGAATGCGCTTTTCGAGATTGCAGCCGCCGGTCGTCCGAGCGTCCTGATTCCGCTGCCGGCAAAATCCTCGCGCGGCGACCAAGCCGAGAACGCGCATTTTTTCGAGCAAAATGGCGCAGCGATGGTTCTCTCGCAAGAAAGTGCCAAACCGCACGATTTCACGAAACTCGTCGTCTGGCTGCTCGGTGACGAAAGTCGTCTCGCGAAAATTGGCGCCGCCGCCCAAAAACTTGCTCCCATCGGAGCAGCTGAGAGAATCGCTAAAATTATCCTGGATGTCGCGAATAAATAATTTTCTCGACTGGCTAGCGTGGTGGCTCAGCGCAATCTTGCTCGCTGTTTTGCCTTTTCACGCCTTTCTCTTCACTTGGTTCAAAGCATTTTTTTGGAGCAATGCTTGGACGATTTTCGTGCAATCCTGGAAGGAAATTCTCGTCGGGACGCTCGGTGCGCTCGCGTTGGCGAAATTGATTTCGACAAGGAAATTTCCGCGCGAACGCAGCTTTTGGCTCGGCGTAATTTTTGTAATTTTGGCGAGCTTGTACGCGATTTTTGGCGGCGGACTGCTCGCGCAAAAACTACTCGGCTTGCGCACGGCGACACTTTTCATCTTCGCCTTTTTGTCTGTGCAATTCTTCGATTTCGACGCAGAGAAAATCGCGTGGCTCAGGCGAATTGTTTTGACCACAGCCGGAGCAGTAATTCTTTTCGCACTCGCGCAGAAATTTTTGCTACCGGCGGATTTTTTGAAAAATTTCGGCTACTCAGAAAATTTTTCCAGCTGGTTGCCCGGCGGCAATTTGCCGATGTTTCACTTGGTCGGTGAATCGACGACGATTCGCCTGCAATCAACTTTCGCCGGACCAAATCAGCTCTCCGCCTTTTTACTCGTAATCTTGCCACTCATCGGAACGCAATTTTCCCGCGCGAAAAATTGGGCGAAATATTTTTGGTTAGCGGAATTCGTCGCCGGAATTCTGGTCCTGATTTTCACTTTCTCGCGCTCGGCCTGGCTCGGCGCAGCGGCAATTTTCCTGATTTTCGCCGTCACGATGTGGCGACAGAATCTGCCGGAAAAACTGAAATACAAGCTGCTCTGGGGCGGGATAATATCAGCTGCCACGCTCGCAGTGCTGATTTTTTCGAGTGGAAATTTATTGGCAATCGTCACGCGCGAAGCCTCGACCAGTGAACACTTCGAGAAAAGTCTCGCAGCCGCTGAACTCGTCGCCGAAAATCCGCTCGGACTCGGACTCGGCAAAACCGCCGGTGTCGCACAACGTTTCGAGGCGAATCCGATTACGCCGGAAAACACTTACCTCGGAATCGCACTCGAGCTCGGCTGGCTCGGCGGAATTCTGTTTTTGTTATTTTGCGGCACACTTTTGTTTGAGCTTAGAAAAAAGCACTCGCCGCTCTTCTATTCGCTCGCGGGAATTCTGGTTGTCGCGCTGCTGCTGCACCCACTCGAAGACGCTCCGACCGCGCTAACGCTCTTCTTGCTCTTGGGTCTGGAGAAAAATTAAATCCGATGGCGAAACGGTGGAAAAATTAGAGAAAATGTCTCCAACATTTTATCTTGAATATTTTTAGTTCTAGCTTTATCCAAAACCTGAAATCGATTTCCGAGATTGCCGAGCGAAATGATTTTCATTACCTGGTCAGCTACTCCTGAGTTAGCCCAAAAAATAATTTGGCAGTCTGTCCGCGAAAGCTCTCTCAATGAAGCCACCGCCTTTACTTTTCCAAGGTCGTCTAAAGGTATGCCACTTAATAAAGCATTGTCAGCCTCTCCTTCACTCAAAACTCGCAATGCTTCACTGTTATTGGGAGCCGAAATAATGTTATCTTTCGGAACAGATAAAGACATCAACCAATTTCTGACCTGCTCTACAAGAGAGATTGATTCGTCATGCAGTACAATTCTCGATCTTCTGCTGTCGATCCATTCTCTATCTTCATCTCTGCAACTGATTGCTAACTTATGCATATAACTTTAAGTTAACGACTCTAACCGCTAAACTGCGTTCTATGAAAGTTACCACTCTTCCCAATAAACTCAAAATCGTCACGCAAAGCCTTCCGGGGACTGAATCGATCACTTGCCTGGTGCTCGCTGGCGCAGGCAGTCGCTACGAGACGCGCGAGCGCAATGGGCTTTCGCATTTTCTCGAACACATGTTTTTCAAGGGCGGCGAGAAATTCAAAAATACGAAAGAAGTCAGCGAAGCGATTGACTCGATTGGCGGCGAATTCAACGCTTTCACGGGCAAAGAATACGCGGGCTACTTCGTGAAAGTCGCGGCGACGCACGCCGACATCGCCTTCGAAGTCTTGAGTGACATGCTCGTGCATGCGAAATTCCCAGCGGAAGAAATCGAAAAAGAACGCGGCGTGATTTTGGAAGAATACAACATGTATCTCGACACGCCGATGTACCAAGTCGGTTGGAATTTCGAGCGGCTGCTTTTCGGCGACCAGCCGATGGGCTGGGATCAGATTGGCACGCGAGAAAATATCTCGCGTTTCATGCGGGACGATTTCGTGAAATACAAAAACGAGCTTTACCAGCCTGACAATCTCGTCATCGCCGTCGCCGGAAAATGCGAACACGCCGCGGTCGTCGCGCAGGTCGAAAAATTTTTTAATTTTGGCGAGGGCAAAAAAGCTTCCGCGTGGAAACCGCTGGAAGAATTTGCACCAAGTATGCCAGTCAAAATTCAGGATAAAAAAACCGAACAAGGTCACCTCGTCCTCGGCGTGCGCGGAGTAGCAGCGGAAGATCCGCAGCACTGGACGCAGCGCATTCTCGCAATTATCCTCGGTGGCAACATGAGCTCGCGCATGTTTTTGAAGGTGCGCGAAGAACAGGGCTTGTGCTATTACATTCGCACCTCGACTGACGACTACACCGACGCCGGCGTGGTCTCGACTTCGGCGGGAGTCGATTTGAAAAGATTACCCCTCGCAGTCGCCGCGATTCGCGCCGAGTACGAAAAAATCGTAGCTGAGCCGGTGTCAGACGAGGAGCTGAGTCGCGCAAAAGAATTTTTGAAAGGCAAATTAACTCTGCGACTCGAAGACAGCGAAGAATACGCCCACCTGCTCGGCAAGCAGTTTTTGCTTTACGCGCAGCAAGACGAGCTCGCGGAAATCTTCGCGAAGATCGATGCCGTCTCAGCCACAGATGTTCAGAAGCTCGCTGCGGAGATTTTCGTGCCAGGCAGCTTGCGCCTCGCCGCGATCGGACCATTCGAGGGGCGCGAAGAAGAGCTGGCAAAATTATTGAGATAAGCCCTTTGATTTAAAGATCAATATTAGCTTCAGAAATCTTATCAAGTTCAAGATTTATAGCTGACTTGATATTCTGTACTTTTTTGTATTTTTCTGCAATTTCCTTTTGGGCTTCTAAATCAAAATTTCCACTTTTATCTACTGGAATTTGGATCTCAATATCTTTAATCTTTCCTTTCCCTGCTTTATTCCCAAATCCAAAAGAATGTTTAGCAAATTCAGTTTCAATAATATTTTTTAGAAAATTTATACTTAGCTTGCTCTTTAATTCCTCTTTTATAATCAAAGGAATTACTTTTTCAGACAAACTAAATCTTCCTTTTCTGTAATGTGCTTTACCTATTGAACCATCAATATTCCATGTTAAACAATCTTCAAAATATTTAATTTCTTTAATGTTGTCCTGCACATAACCATAGTCTACTGTTTCTGGAAATTTTGAAGCAGAATAAACTGGAATATTTCCTTTGTGTTTGTTGATAAAAGTTTTAGTAAATTTACTATTGTTTGTTTTTATTGATAAATCAAAAATGTCATCAATTTTTGCATCTTTACTATTTTTACTGTCATCTTTTATTTCAACATTCAATTCTTTAATTTTTTTCTTATAATCTTCAATTTTTTGTTTTGTCTCTTCAATAAAAACAATTTTTTCTACTATCTCGCTTTGAACAAGAAGATCAATTTCGTTATTGGAATTTACAGGAAAGTTAATTCTAACATCTTTAAGCATTGACGGATAAACTTTTGTAAATTCATCTTCGCCTTTTTCGCCTTTACGACCTTTTGCTAAATTCCTTAAAATTGGTTCCAATTTATATTTTACATATTTTGAGTTTAAATCTTTTTGTTTTGGCTTGAGCAAACCTCTATCTGCATTTATTGAAAATTTTCCAGAAATCAATTTAATGTATCCAGCAAATCCATTTGTAGCCCAAGTAAGATACTCTCCATTAAAATCAAAAGTATTTATATGCGTAAGGGGGGCGTTATTTGATGCTGAAAAAACAGGGAATTCACCTTTATTCTTATCTCCATATTTTTTTGTATATTTTGATACCCCTCTTTCAATATCAAATAATTCACTTAATAAAAAAGGTTTATAGCCTATTTCAGTCTTTTTTTTTTCTGAAATTTCTTTTACTTCATCTTGAAATTCTTTTATAGAATTGCCAACATCTTCAATTATTGAAGCAAACTCTAAAAGAGTCACTTTATCTTTTTTTTCAACTATTCCCAGTTCTATCTTTTCTTTTTCCGTCCACCATTTATCTATAATCCAAGTTTTTTCAATGTTGTCTAAAAACTTATTAAATAGTTGTAATTTACATCTTTTGTCAGTATTTATTTTTCCGAACCCTTTTTTGTTTCCCTTAAAGAAGGAGTATAGGGTTGTTGCCTCTTGTAAATCATTTTGATCAATATCAAAACGATAAATATTTCTTGATTCTCCAATTTCACTTACTAAATATGTAAATACAGGATCACTCTGAATATCTTTTCTGTTTATTTTTTTTGTAATTGCTAAAATGTAAGTTTTTTTATTAGTTGTAAAAAAAGTATTTAATGGAAGTGAAATAAGTCCGTCAATATAGCATTCATCTAAAATAAATTTTCTTAAATTTTTATCGTTCTGGCGATTTAAAACCCCGTCAGGAACTACAACAAATGCTTTTCCGCCAGGCTTTAAAGCTCTAACAATCCACTCCATAAAAAGACCTTCAACGCCCATGGCGTTAATTTTGTAGTAATTGATTAAATCACCATCTTTTTTAATTTCGTCTTTCAAATTTCCACTCCCACTTGTTACATACGGAGGATTGGTAAGAATAAGATCATATTTATTTTCAACAGGATCAGACAATGTTCCTAAAATAGAATTGGTTTTTAGTGTAAAGCTATTATTGAACAGCTTTGCAAAATCTTTCGTTAGTCCTGGATTCTCTTTTATAAGATCGGAAAAATAAATAAGCATATTGGCTTTTGCCAAAATAATTGTTTTTTGCTCATCTTTGTCAAAGCCTTTATCAAATCCATGTATTTCAATTTTTGGAGTAATTCCGTTTTTAGTTATGGTATAAAAATCTTCTAATCTTGTAACAAGAGGCTCTAAAAGAAATTTTCCAACACCACAAGCAGGATCACAAATTTTTGCACCTTCTTTTATGTCATCTTTCGCCATTTCAATAATTGGGCGAATAACTTTGAGTGGAGTAAAAAATTGCCCCCAATTTTTCTTACTAATACTTTCTTTCAGAAAACTTTCAAAAAGCTGACTTTTAAAATCATAATCAATGTTTTCAAGTTTTCCGTATTTCAAAAATTTATTAAGAACGGTTTTAAATGTTGTGCTGTATCCAGCTACAGCTTTTTGATCTTTACTTACAAAAATTGTTCCGTTAATAATTGTTGTTTTATCTTGTACATCTTGTGGAAAAAGTTCTTTTATTTTTGGACGAATATTATTTGCATAATATTCCAATACTTCATCATTTGTATTTCCTCCATCATACATTTCCATTAGGAAATAAAAGCCATTCACAGTCTTTAAAACTCCTAAATCACTTAAATACTTAAAAATAAACAACTCAACAAATGTGTAAAGACAATTTTCAGGAGTAGCACCACTTACAGACCAAATATCTTGCCAAATGCTTTTTGCGAGATTTGTCGGATTTACAAAATTTTTGGGTTTTATATTGTCGCTTTCTTCATTTATAGATTCATAGATTTTTTTAAGAATATCAGCAATGTTCTCACTCTTTGGATCAAACAAGGTTTTAATTTCTTTTCCGTCTTCGTTTCCAATTCTATTTTTTGTCAAAGCATTTACCCAAACGGCTTCTTGGGTATCAGTAGCAATAAAAATTTTTGCTCCTAATTTTTGAGCAACTTCAACTTCTTGATCTATTGCTTTTTGTTTTTGAGCTTCTGTTTTAAATTCAGATGGTTTTTTGTATTCAATAACTGCTATAACATTTTTTCTTTGCACAATTAAAGCATCAACTTTCTTATTTTCTACACTTCCATAATCAACATTACGAATAATTCCATATTCTTTGAGTGCTTTAACACTTGTTGCCCCAATATTATAAAAATCCCATTTCCCAATTTTCTCAGGATTTTTTACAAGATTTCGTTGCAATAATTCCTCACTCATATTCTGAGTTTAGCAGGTAAATCTATTAATTTTACTTGATTCGCGTATTTTTCAGCGCATCGCCCGGTGCGACCATCGGGAAAACATTTTCCTCAGGCTCGATGAGATATTCGACCAAGACTGGACCGGGAGTTTTCGCTGCCTTCTGCGTGATGGCGAGTGCTTCGGAGACTTTCGTGACGCGAAAAGCTTTGATGCCGCAAGCTTCGGCGAGCTTCACGAAGTCGGGATTCATGAGTGGAGTGGACGAATAATTTTTATTGTAAAAAAGTTCCTGCCACTGGCGCACCATACCGAGAAATCCGTTGTTGAAAACAGCTATTTTTAAAGGAATTTTATCCTGTGCGAGTGTCGTCAATTCTTGGATGTTCATCTGAATCCCGCCGTCACCCGTCAGGCACCAGACTGGAATCTTGGGCTGCGCGACCGCCGCGCCGAGCGCCGCCGGCAAGCCGTAACCCATCGAGCCGAGTCCGCCGGAGGAAAGCAGCCGTCCCGGTTTGCGGAATTGGAAGTGCATCGCCGCCCACATTTGATTTTGTCCGACGTCTGAGACGATGAAAGCATCGGGCGAAACTTTATTGATCGCGTGGACGACTTCGACGGCACGCAAGCGTTTCGGATTTTTTTTCTTTTCAATCGCGAGCAACTGCGCTTCGACCTTTTCCGCGTAAGCGCGAATCTCAGCCAACCACGCAGCATTTTTTTGCGGCGCGATTTTTTGGTTTAATTTCACGAGCGCATCGCGCGCGTCGGCGATGACCGGCGCATCTGGGCGAATGATCTTGCCGATTTCCGCCGGATCGATGTCGATATGAATGACTTTGGCGTGTGCCGCGAATTCACTTAATTTACCTGTGATGCGATCATCGAAACGCGCACCGACCGCAATAATGAGATCCGCGTGCGAAATCGCGAAATTCGCCTCCGGCGAACCGTGCATCCCGAGCATGCCTAAATAATTTTTGTGACCAAACGGAATCGAAGAAATGCCGAGCAAAGTCGCGACCACCGGCGCATCGAGCTGCGCGACGAATTTCTGCATCTCGACAGACGCACCCGCAATCAAGACACCGTGCCCGGAAATCACGACGGGCTTGCGCGCAGCGCGAATCAGCTCAGCGGCTTTTTGGACTTGCGCGGCTTCCGCCGGTCCCCGCGGCAAATAACCCGGCAAATTAATTTTCGTTTTTTGGTAGTCGAAATCCGCGAATCCAATCTGCGCATCCTTCGTCACATCGATGTGAATCGGTCCCGGTCGGCTGTTTTTCGCCAGGTAAAATGCTTCGCGAATCGTCGGCGCGAGATCCGCCGCCCGCGTCACGAGATAATTGTGTTTCGTAATCGGTAAAGTAATCCCGGTCATGTCGGCTTCCTGGAAAGCGTCCGAGCCAACTAAATCACTCGGGACTTGTCCCGTGATAGCGACCAGCGGAATCGAATCGAGAAAAGCATTCGCGATACCGGTAATGAGATTGGTCGCACCCGGACCGGAAGTCGCGAGACAGACGCCGACCTTGCCACTCGCACGCGCGTAACCCTCCGCCGCGAATGCCGCACCCTGCTCGTGTCGCGTCAGTACATGCCGAATTTTTTTGGAGTAATTCGTGAGCGCATGATACAAAGGCAAAACCTGTCCGCCTGGATAGCCGAAAATCGTATCGACACCTTCGGCGATCAAACTTTCGAAGACGATTTCGCTGCCTGTTTTTTGCACGAAAACCATTCTAACGGCTAGAAATCTTGACTTCAAGCCATTTGGAAATTAAACTTCGAATCTGCGAAATCATTTAACTCTTTTGAAAATGTCCAAAATCCAACCAGTCAACGACTACATTTTGATTGAGCCCGAAAAGGCCAAAGAAAAAACTGCCAGCGGGATTTTCATCCCCGACACTGCGGACAAAGAAAAACCGCAACAGGCGAAAGTCATCGCCGTCGGTCCGGGCAAAATGGGGAAAAATGGCGAGCGCAAACCGCTCTCGGTCAAAGTTGGCGAGACGATTCTGTATTCGAAATACGGCCCGACCGAGGTCAAGCTCGGCACTGATGAATATTTTTTCATTCAAGATTCGGACGTGATTGCGATTTTGAAATAATTTCTATGGAAGCCCTTCCAGTTATCGAAAAAATTATTAGGAGCGTCGCTCCGGAAGTCAAAATCACGAGAGCAGCTATTGAAGCAATGTTTCGGCAATCAATGCAAGAAAGTGGGGATGATTTAGGTCAAGCATTAGTAAAATTAGCGGCTAAATTGACTGACGAAATCGCCCCAGAAAAATCGGGAAACCACGAACAAAGGAAAAAAATCGGAATCGCTTTGTTTGAAGGAATTAGCAAAGAAGTTGACTGCAAAATAATGCAAGCTGTGGTCGAATATAATTAGAAAATTCTTAACCATCTCCAACTTAATCCTTACTAACTTAATTCTTCTACCATGCCAAAAGACATCATCTTCTCCGAAGACGCACGCAAGAAACTTTTCGCGGGCGTGACGAAGCTCGCCGACGCGGTGCGCATCACGATGGGACCGAAAGGTCGCAATGTCATTCTCGAGAAATCCTACGGCTCGCCGACCATCACGAATGACGGCGTCACCATCGCAAAAGAAATCGACCTCGAAGACAAATTCGAAAACATGGGCGCCGAGATGGTGAAAGAAGTCGCGAGCAAGACGAATGACGCCGCCGGTGACGGCACGACGACCGCGACTGTCCTCGCCCACGCCATCATCGCGGAAGGTTTGAAATACCTGACCGCCGGTGCGAACGCGATGAATCTCAAGAATGGAATCTCGAAAGCGACTCAAGCAGTCGTCGCAGAGCTCGGAAAATTGGCGGAGCCGGTCAAGACGAAAGAACAACAGAAGCAGGTCGCGACGATCTCCGCGCAAAATGAAGAGGTCGGCGAAATCATCGCGGACGTGCTGGAGAAAGTCGGCGAAAATGGCGTAATCACCGTCGAGGAAGGTCAGACGATGGGACTCGAGGTCGAAGTCGTCGAAGGCATGCAATTCGACAACGGTTATATTTCAGCGTATTTCATCACGAACACGCAGAATCTGAAGGCGGAATTCGCAGACGCGAAAATTTTGATTACCGACAAAAAGATTTCTTCGATTCAGGAAATCCTGCCGCTGCTTGAGAAGCTCGCGAAGTCGGGACAAAAAGAACTCGTCATCATCGCGGAAAATGTCGAGGGCGAAGCGCTCACGACACTCGTTTTGAATAAATTGCGTGGTGGCTTCACGACACTCGCGGTGAAAGCACCGGGCTTCGGCGAACGCAGAAAAGAAATGCTCAAAGATGTCGCTGCTCTGACCGGCGGAAAAGTGATTTCGGAAGAGCTCGGTTTGAAATTGGAAAATGTGGAGCTTGCCGACCTCGGTAGTGCCGCCAAAGTAATTTCGGACAAAGAGACGACCATCGTCGTCGACGGCAAAGGTAACAAAAAGGAAATCGCAGCGCGTGTCGCAGCGATTCGCGGCGAGCTCGAAACTTCGACCTCTGACTTCGACAAAGAAAAACTGACGGAACGCTTGGCGAAACTGACCGGCGGTGTCGGCGTGATCAAAGTCGGCGCAGCGACGGAAGTTGAGCAAAAGGAAAAGCAGCACCGCGTCGAAGATGCCGTCGAGGCGACGAAAGCCGCAGTCGAGGAAGGCATCGTCGCGGGCGGCGGCGTCGCGCTCATCCGCGCGAAAAAAGTTTTGGAAAAATTGATTGAAGCCGAGGAAGACGCAGACATCAAAAGCGGTTTGAAAATTGTCTCCAAAGCACTCGAAATCCCTGTTCGCCAAATCGCTGAAAATGCGGGTGAAGACGGCGGCGCAATTTTGGCGAAGATTGTCGAGTCCAAAGTGAAGAACTTCGGCTTCGATGCTGCAAGCGGAAAATTCGTCGACCTCGTCGCGGTCGGAATCATCGATCCGAAAAAAGTGACGCGCTCAGCGCTCGAAAACGCGAGCTCGATTGCCGGAATTTTCCTGACGACCGAAGCCGCCATCGCCGAGAAACCGAAGAAAGATGAACCAACTCCGCCAATGGGCGGCGGCATGGGAGGCATGGGCGGGATGATGTAGTTCGCCGAAAATTTAGAATTAAAAAAAGCTTCGAGAAATCGGGGCTTTTTTAGTTTTTAGATTTGCTCATCTCAATCAACAACCATTCTTGGCGAAATAATTTGCGATTGCCGTCTGTGTACACTGACCGTAGAGTCCGTCAATCTTCGAACAATTCGCCGGCAGCGGCGTCTCTGGATGACCCGAGACGTAGTAATAAGCGCTCACTTTGGACTGAATGCCGATGACTTTGCACGGAGAAACTCCAAGCTTGTCGCAAATTGATTTCAGGACTATCTCAGGCTCCTTGCAACTGCTCGAGCCAGTCGAATACTGTGTGCCCGTAATTTCACCTACGAAACAAGCTGCTGGAACCGAGGGCGGCGGAGTAATCGAACATGGTGGTGTCGGCGGGTTCACAATCGGCGGGATAATCGTACCTAGCCCGTCACCTTCCCCCTCTGCCCCAGTAGTCCCCGTATCGTCCACAGCCGCAATTTCATAAACTTTCTTCGTAATATTTTTGACGAGCAAAAGCGAAAGAATGATGACAATGAGTCCGACGAGCGTCCAGGTTATCTGTTTCTTGGCTACGCCGATGGCGTCTTGATTGCCGTGTGCGACGGTGAAACGCAAAGCCACGACGATAAGCATCACGACCGCAACAATCGCTGCGAAATTGAGCAAGCCACCGACCAATTTCAAAATGAAATCTTGGGTGCCCGTGATCGAATAAGCTCCGGGACCGTCACCATTGGCAGCACAACCCGCCGCACCTTCCGGACAGGTGACGACTAGGCCGATCTCGCTCGCCGATTCCAAAAGCCCAACTCCGCCAGCCGCTAGAGTCGGCTGGATCGAGAGCGAAAGCAAGAGCGTAGCGAGAAGAAAAATTCTGCGCAAAATTGATTTTTATTTCCCGCCATTTTAGCATTAAACACTGGGAAAATCAACGCGGCTGCTTCTTGTGTTGGACGGTTTTCCAGAAGATGTAGAGGAAAATCAGCAGCAGTAAAATCATCAGCCAGAGCAAAATTTGCTCAAGCAGCGGTGAATTCTCGACTACGACGAGCGCAGTTTTCACACGGCTCTCACCCACATTGTCGGTGACTTTCAGTTTCACGGTGTACTCGCCGACTTTTTGGTAAATGTGCGTCGCCTTAGCTGTGTCGACAATCGTGCCGTCACCGAAATCCCAAGAATAGGCAGTGATTTGACCGTCAGGATCCGTCGAGGTCGAGGCGTCGAAAGTGACTTCTTCTCCAATAATCACAGTGCGATCGCCTTCAGCGACGACCACCGGTCCTTGATTCGCGTCATTGGTGTCGGCGTTGTCGCCGAGTCCATCATGGTCACTGTCGAGCCATTCGTTTGGGTCATTGGGAAAAGCGTCTTCAGTGTCGGGATGTCCGTCATTATCGTCATCGCTATCGACACTATCATCCACTCCGTCTTTGTCAGCGTCCGAGCAGATTTTGGAGTCTTTTGGATTCGGATCGGAATTGTCGCCGCAACCGTCACCGTCCGTATCGACACACTCCGTACTCATGAGCGGAAACTTGTCGAGTAAATCATTGCATTGCTCGACGCCATCACCGTCCGTGTCGGGATTGAGCGGATCCGTACCGAGAGTCAATTCAGCCGCGTCGGGCAATCCGTCATTGTCGTCGTCCGTGTCAGCATTGTTGCCAATCCCATCTTTGTCCGTGTCCTCCCATTCCGTCGGATCAAGCGGAAAAACATCTTTCGCGTCATTCACGCCATCGCCGTCCGTGTCGTATTTTTTCGGATTCGTACCAGTCGAGTTTTCGGTATCGTCATTTGAGCCGTCATTGTCGTCGTCGACATCGACCGCATCGCCAGTGCCATCGCCGTCCGTATCCGAATCGACAAAAAATGTTTTCTCGACATAGTTATTCGAGCTATTGTCCGTCGCTGGATCAGCGGGGAAAATTTGCGCCGCGATTTTGTGTGTTCCGGCAATCGCCGTCCAATTGACGAAAACCTCATCCGGTACGCTCCCTGCCTTCACGCTCACCGGTTGGTCAGTCGCGATTTGCTCACCGTCAACGAAAAATTTGACTGTCCCAATCAAATCAACAGTGCCGGAATTATTAACCGTCGTATAAATCTTAACGACATTACCGTTAATTACTCCTGCCGCCGGCTTAATCGTCAGCTCATCGCTCGTGACCGAGAGATCAGCGAAAGCCGGACTCGCCAAAATGAGGAAAGCGGCAAGGCTGGTAAGAGTGCGAAAAATTTTCATTTGAATTTTTTAATTGTTAGCTGGATTTTAGCAAATTTAGAGCTTGTGCTCGGGGTCACAGTTTTTCCCAGCCGCATCGATCCACTGCACGATTGTCACCTTTTGATCGTGCAAAACATTGCCGTGTAAATCGGCGACTCCGTCAAAATTCAAACCAAACCATTCGCGACATTCCGACGTCACACCCGAAATTTTGAGCTCGATGTCCTGCGGTGAGATGAAGCTAATTTTTTTAATCTGAATTTGGTCGGTGTTTTTATTGCGAAAATTGAGATCGCTAAGTGCGAAAGTTGCACTCGCGACGGAATCCGGGTCGAGCGGTTCATTGAAACGGAGGTCGATGGTCTGGAGATTTTTCCCGACAAATTCCTGCCACGCGAGCCGCGGTGGATGTGTGTCGGGCAGAATTTTGAGCGCGAGAGTTTGGTCGGCGGCGAGCTCAGTCTCGAAGATCGCGAGATTTTCTCGCGCGTCAAAATCGTGCGATGCGAGCAAAAATCCCGGCGGCAGTTTGACCGTGACGCGAAAATGATCCGCTGCGGAACCGGGCTGTTTGACGAGCTGTAAATTGTAAATTCCATTGGCGACGACACTCGGCGGCAGCTCGTAGGCAAGATTGATCTCGCGCGACTCGCCCGGATTCATTTCGACGATTTTGGTGAAAACATGACGCGCGCCGTCGTCGAAAATCTGGTCGAGTGTGCCGGAGATTTTCTGTGAACCAAGCGGCGTGAAAATGCGCCAGAGACTTTTGTAATAGCCGGAAATCGGCTCGGCGGCATCACCGCGGTGTGCGAGCTCGATCTTGAGATTCGCGGTCGCGACCAAACCTTTTTCCGCATCTTCGGTGAAGGTGACATCGTAAAAAATATCTCGGACGAGGTAGCGGCTTGATTTCATCCCGCCGAAATTACCTTCGTTGACCGCGAGCAAATCGGAATTTTCCGCAGCCGGTAGCACGCCACCCCAATTCTTTGCTTCGACAACTTTTTGAATCTTGGGATCGCGGAAATAAAAAAGTAAGTGCTTACTTTTCAAGCTTTCGAGCAAACTCGCGATCGCGATGTGCGGATGGAAAATGGATTTTTTAATCAGGTTTTTGGCGACATCCGCGAGGAAATTTTTACGATTCTGCAAATCATCCGGATTGTGCAGATCGACATCTTGAATCTGATTTTCGAGTGCCGCGAAAAGTCCCGCTTCGCCGCCAATCTCCGGCGCCAGCTTTTTGGCGAGGTTTTGAAAAGCCGTGAAATCAATCGCAATCACGCCGTCGAAATCAGCGTCCGGATAACCCAATTTATAAAGCCGGATTAATTCTTTGGCGGCAGTCGGAAAA
Source organism: bacterium (assembly GCA_021779375.1). Taxonomy (GTDB): domain Bacteria; phylum Patescibacteriota; class Gracilibacteria; order JAHISY01; family JAHISY01; genus JAHISY01. The sequence continues at coordinate 15,778 of JAJYAT010000001.1, forward strand.
TCGGGGTCGAGATTACCGTCGCGAAAACCGTGCCCCGGATAAAAATCGCCGGCGAGCAGCTCAGTGACCAGCGGATCCGGCGGCGTAGAATTTTTTTGAATTAATTTGTCATCGTAAACATTGCCAAATTCGAAGAACGGAATCCCCGCACGAAACTTGAGCGTCGCGAATGAAGTGATAAATCCGCCCGATGGTCGCCGCTCGGCGTCATTTTGGAAAACGATGAGATAATTTTTCGCGAGCGGAAAACCCGTAATCCTCAGCATCCCGAGCTGACCCAGCTCGCCCGCTGCGATACGGATCGCCAGGAAAACAACTGCCAAAATCGCGACAGCCGTAACCGCAACGAAACCCCAAACTCGCTTCTTGGGACGGCGAATCTTGGCGAGAATTTGCTGGAAAAACATTTCCCCAAAATTTTATCACGCCACCGTTTTGTCATCCTCGCTCCCACTTTGTCCTCCCCGCGAAAGCGGGGATCCAAAAAAATACTAATTTGGATGGGAATCCAGAAACACGCAAACAGCCTTAGAACAATCCTCCGAACCCACTGACCCATGACCAGTTTGTCATTCCCGCGCAGGCGGGAATCCAAAATAAAAAATGCGCTAAAATTTCCTAGAACTTTTTCAAAATGAAAATCATCCAAACAGCAAACTCCGCCCCAGCCATCGGACCCTACTCGCAAGCGATCGTCGCGGGCAATTTAATTTTCACGAGCGGACAAATCGCACTCACGCCCGCCGGAGAATTTTTGGACGGCACGATTGAAGAACAAGCGCGCCAAGCGCTGAAAAATTTGGGCGCGGTTCTGCAGGCGGCGAATTCGGATTTTTCTAAAGTTGTGAAAACAACTATTTTTCTAGCGGAAATGGACGACTTCGCCAAAGTGAACGCGATTTACGCCGAATTTTTTGGCGACGCGAAACCGGCGCGTTCGACCGTCGCCGCCGCGAAATTGCCGAAAAACGCGAAGATTGAGATTGAAGCCATCGCGGAAATTTAAAAAATCCGCCGTGGCTAAATCAGATTTTTTATTTGTAGGGAACGCACATGTGCGTTCCCTACCAGCTAACTGAAAAATTGGAGCCGAACCCCGAACTAATTGATTTTAACTGAAGGAAATGTTAAAATACCGTGAAAAATAAATATGAAAATTCTTTCCCCTCTCGAAAATTCCGCCCGATTTTATTTGAACTGGATTCAAGTCCGTCCGAAAATCACCCAAAACTTCGGTGCTGAGTTTAAGAAAAACGGCAAAGATTTTTACCACTCACTCGGATTACGAGGTCACAATGGTCTCGATTTTTCAGCGAAAATCGGCACACCGATCTTCGCTCCGCTCGGCGGCACTGTGAAAATCGGTGACGACGGCGTGAAGGGTTACGGCAAATTTGTGAAAATTCGCAGCGCAACACACAAGATGGAAATCATCGTCGCACACCTGAGCGAAATCGCAGTCGAAAATAATTCGGAAGTCGCCGCAGGCGACCGACTCGGCGCGACCGGCAATTCTGGCGCTTCGACCGGACCGCACCTGCACCTCGGCTTGCGTTTCTTGCTGGAAAAAAATGAGCCGGTTTTCGGCTGGACCGTGCAGAATTATGAAAATGGTTTCTTGGGCTACGTCGACCCGCTGGAATTTCTAGTGACTTGGAAAGGCGACTTCACGAAATGCTCACTCGCTGATTAATTTTTCGCGAGCACGACGACCTCACGCCCGACGACCTGATTTGAGCGAGCGTAAATGAGCTTCTCGGAATTTTGCATTTTCCAGCCCAATTTAGCGATTTTGGGAAGAATGGTTTGGGAGGAGAAAAATTTTGGCGCACCATTTTCGAGATAGACCGGGAAGCAGATGGCGACACGACGACAATCGAGCCAGGCGAAAAAGTCGGAATACAACTTCTCTAGCTCAGCAAAAATTTTGTTGCGCATGTTTTCGTCCGGCAGAGTTTTGCGCGGCGGTCCGAGGTAGCCCTCGCTCGCGACGACATCGAATTTTTTGAAACTTTTTTGCCGCGCATCGTGGAGAAAAAGATCACCGGCGAAATTAAATTCCGCGAGATTTTTAGTCGAAAATTCGAGCATGCGCGGATCGACATCGCTCCCGAGAATCTCGTGACCGAGTAAACCCGCCTCGACCAAAACTCCCCCGCTCCCGCAAAACGGATCGTAAACTTTCAATTTTTCGGAATCGCGCACCGCCAAATTGACGAGAATCTGCGCAAGCTTCGGCGGCAGCATGCCGACCTTGGCATCGCGGAATTTCTTTTCGTAATCGCGGAATTTGTAATTTTCGAAAGGCTGCACTGCCGTCAATTTCGCGAGCCACCAATTTTTGCCGGACTGCGCGATCAGGATTTCCACGCCGTCTTTTTTGAGAATTTCGAAAGTTGATTGCGCCGAAGTCAGATTCGCGAAATCTTTGTTGGCGAAACGAACAGAAATCCCCGCTTTTTGCAGCGATTTCTTCACACCGACGAGCAGAGTCTTGAGCGTTTTGTTTTCTTCAGGAAAGAGTGAAAGCGCGAAATTGTGTTTGCCCGACTTCTCGGCAAACTCATTGGCGAGGAATTCGGCAATCTGCGCGAGCGGAAAATCGAGCGAATGCGCGAAGACTAAACCGGCTTTGACTGTGCCGCCGATTTTTTTCAAATCAGGTAAATCGATATTTTCGAAAATCGCGAAAGCGTTTTCCCGGGCGCAGATTTTGGAATTCGGGAAACGCGCACGGATCTCCGCGAGCGAAATCGCCGGATGGCGACCGAGAATGACGAGCGTTTGCGTGTTTTTAGAATTCATTTCGAGTAAACAGTTTGGAAATTTTAAACGATTTCAAGAAAAAAGGCGGGAAACAATCGCGCCATTTATTTGGATAAAATCCAATCAATCCTTTGCGAATTTTATCAGGCGAAATAATCGTCGCTTCATCTTGACGATCAACGTTCGCGCTGGCTACTCGTAGTCAGGAACATCACCAAGTTTTACCGCTCCTGTTCGAGTCGCTGCATATGCGACTTTATTGTAATCTTCGAGTCCTGCCCCACTTTGTTCCGCCAGCTTTCTCAGACCGTCTAAGCCAAACGCCACACCAATTTCTGCATAAATTTTTTCTGCTTTTGTATCATCAATTGTTTTATCAAGTGCTGCTCTGATTTTCAAAAGCGCGTCTAACTCCCCAAAATAATCCTCAATTACCTCAATGGCTCGCTGAGGATTAATACTTTCAGCTCTAGGAGTAGCAGCTCCTTCAAGTTTATTCCTAATCCTAGGATCTACTTCTGGAGGCAAAGCCCCCTTTGTCTCCAATATTTCATCGCTTTTGTCTTTGTCGCTCATTTGATTAAGTTAATGACTATTTTAATTTTAACAAAATTAGTCAATTTTGTCAAAGATTTTATTTGCTAAAATCTTGGCGTGAAAAAAATTAAAAAGTACGCACTCGCGGGCGTGAATATCGAGGAAGGCGACGCCTCCTCGTCAATCGCGGGAAAATTCGCCGGCACGACTTTCGCCGGGCGGAAAAATAAAATCGGTGAACCGGTGAAATTACTCGGCGGCTTCGCGGGGATTTTGGACTTCGGAAAATACTATTTGGTGACTGGCGACGACGGTGTCGGGACGAAAATGGAGGTCGCCGAACGGCTTGGCAAATTCGATTCGCTCGGCGCGGATCTCGTCGCGATGGTATCGGACGATGCAGTCTGCCTCGGTGCCGAGGTCGTCTCGATGACGAACACGCTCGACGCGGCGAAACTGGACAGAAAAATTGTCGGCGAACTTTTGAAGGGTTTGGCGCATTTTTGCCTGAAACAGAAGATCGTCATCGCGGGGGGCGAACTCGCGGAAGTCGGCGACGCCGTGAATGGCATGGTCTGGAATGCGACTGCCATCGGCATCGTCGCGAAAAAGCGCGTCATCCTCGGCGATAAAATTAAAGCTGGTGATATAGTGATTGCGCTGCGCGAAAATGGTCTGCGCTCGAACGGATTTTCACTCGCACGCAAAATTTTGAAAGATAATTTTGGCAAAGATTGGCATAAGGAAAAACCTGCCCTCGCGAAGGCGGGGGTTGGCAACAAAACTTGGGGCGAGATTTTACTCACACCAAGCGAGATTTATCACGCGGCGGTACTCGGACTCGTCGGTCGCTTCGGCGAAAAACGCAGCGTCGATGTACGCGGAATTTGCCACGTCACAGGCGGCGGAATTCCGGGCAATTTGCCGCGCATTTTGAAAAATAAAAAATTGGGCGCAAAGCTCGATAATCTCTGGCCCATTCCAAAATTTGTCGAGGAGCTGATTCGCCTCGGCAAAGTCGACCTCGAGGAGGCGCGCGAAGTTTGGAACCTCGGCAACGGCATGCTCATCGTCGTCGCGGCAAAAGATACCGCGCGCAGTTTGAAAATTTTGGCGAAGAATAAAATTGCCGCACGCATCGCCGGCGCGATTACAAATAGTGGGAAGATCGAGATTGTCTAGCTTTTAACTCCTTCACAATGTCCAAAGTCCCCGCCCGCAATCGTTTCCTGGTCGCGCTCCCGCTCGGTCTCGCTTTCGGTGTTCTGTGTGCTTGGCTCGCTTCGCAAAAAGATCCCACAATTTTCGACGTGAAATCTTTTATGTTTTGGACAATCGTGTGGAATCGCTTTTTGATTGGACTCATCATTGGCTTCGCGGGCGCATTCACCCGGCATCCGGTTTTTGGTTTTCGCTGCCCGGCCTTTTTGCGCGGCATCGTCCTCGGCGCAGTCGTCTCACTCGCGCTCGCCTTCGGCGCGCTGATTGCCCCGATTGAAAATGCAGCGCAGATTTTTTGGCTGACAGTCGGCGTCGGCGCATTTTATGGACTCATCATCGATCTCATCGCGACCAAAGTCGGCGGCGAAGGCAAAAGTTTGGTTGCGTAAAATTGAATAAAAAAATAATTCAAACTAAAATTATTTCCCAAGATGAATTGGCGAAATAACCAACTGACCAATGACCCTCCGAACCAATTAACCCTCCGAACCAAGCCATGAAACTCTGGCAAACAAAATCCTCGCAAAAACTTGATCCGTTCATCGAGATTTTCACGGTCGGACCAGATTTGATTTGGGACAAATATCTGCTGCCCTTCGATTGTCTCGCATCAGCTGCTCACGCTTTCATGCTACAAAAACAAGGTTATTTGAAAGTCGGTGAATTTCAAAAAGTTAAAAAGGTTCTGCACGAAATTTATTCGAAAGCCCACGCGCGCCAGTTTGAACTCAAAAACGTCGAAGACAGTCACTCCGCCATCGAGGGCTTACTGACACACCGGCTCGGCGAACTCGGCGGCAAGATTCACCTCGGGCGCAGCCGCAATGACCAGTCCGCGACGACGATTCATCTTTTTGCGAAAGACGAGCTGCTCAAAATTCGGAAGGCACTTCTCACGCTAATCGAAATTTTGCAGTCACTAGCGAAAAAATACGCCGAGACACCCATGCCGGGCTACACACACACACGTCCAGCCATGGTCGCGACGCTCGGACATTATTTCGCCGCCTTCGCCGAAACGCTCTCGGTGGATTACGTCAGCGTGCAAGCCGCCTTCGAGGCGGTCGACCGCTGTCCACTCGGGTCAGCTGCCGGCTATGGCACCTCGGTCGCGATTGACCGAAAATTGACAGCGAAATTACTCGGCTTCGAGGAGCTGCAGATCAACACGCTCTCCGCCCAACTAGGCCGCGGTCAGGTCGAGACGACGACACTCGGCGCGCTAACGAATGTCGCGCTGACGCTTTCGCGCCTGGCGAATGATTTGATTTATTTTTCCACGCCCGAATTTGATTTCTTCGAATTGTCCGATGTTATCGCGACTGGCAGCTCCATCATGCCGCAGAAAAAAAATCCCGATCCGCTCGAGATTATTCGCGCTGCCGCCGGTATGCTCGTCGGCGCGCACACACAGACTGCGACGATCGTGAAAGGTCTGCCCGCAGGCTACCAACGCGATTTGCAGCTTCTGAAGCAGCCCTTCGTCCAGGGCGTGAAGCTCTCGAAACACTCGTTCCAGGCAATGCAAATCGTGCTGCAAAATCTGAAGGTGAACTCCAAAAAGCTCGAAAAAGCCGCAAGCGACACGCACCTCTTTGCGGCGGACCTCGCGAATGAATTAGTTTTGAAAAAAGGTCTGAGCTTCCGTGAAGCTTATCGGAAGGTAAAAGAGAGCTACACGCACGCCGGCTGGCGCGGCGTAATCGAATTCGACGATGTCCCGCGCTTCGATCCAGTGAAACAAATCCGCAGCAAAAAATCTGACGGTATGCCGGGCAATCTGCGGCTCGACGTCGGGCGCAAATGGCTCGCAGCACAATCACGAAAAATGGCGGGCGAAACGAAAAGATTCGAGAATGCGCTCGAAAAGATTTGGCAACTGTGAAAAAATTTTTTAAACTCGCGCCACTTTTTTAATTTAATTTTTCGAAATGCCTAAAACTGCCAAATGCCCGCAATGCGACGCGGATCTCATCATCACGGCTGATGCCGAAGTCGGCGAAATTATCAGCTGCGATGAATGCGGCGCGGAACTCGAAGTGAAAGCACTCACGCCAAACGTCGTGCTCGACGATGCACCCGCCGTCAAAGAAGATTGGGGCGAATAATTTTTTGTGGAAATTCACAAAATTGAAACCGGATTTTTAGCCGAGAATTGCTGGCTTTTGGTGAATGCGCGAAATGAAGCCGTCATCATCGACCCCGGCGACAATGCCGCGGCAATTTTGGAAACGCTCAGCACGGCGAAGTTGCAATTGATTTTGCTGACGCACTCGCACTCCGACCACCGCGGTGCGCTCGCCGAGCTAGTCGCGAAAACTGGTGCGCCAGTCGCGCTGCATTTTTCTGAAGCGGCAATCGTCGAACAAGGCGCGGCGAATCCGCCTGATTTTGGCGAGCGGTTTGAGAAAGTTCCGGTCGCGCGGAAATTGCGCGGCGGCGAGATTTTGGATTTTGGCGAAGAAAGAATTGAAGTGATTGCGACGCCCGGACACACAGCCGGCTCGGTTTGTTTTTTAGTCAATAGCGAACTTTTTTCCGGCGACATGCTCTTTCGCGAGAATGTCGGACGCACGGATTTGCCTGGTGGCAATGAAGATGAATTAAATGAAAGTCTCGCTAAACTGCTGAAATTAAAGCCTGAAACGCGCATCCATCCCGGTCACGACGCCGACTGGACGATCGGCGAAGCGCGAAAATTTTTCGTGTAAAATCCAGATGTGATTATTGTTAATTTCAAAACTTACGAGTCGGCGGTCGGTGAAAATGCCATCGCCCTCGCGAAAATTCACGAGCTCATCGCCGCTGAGACCGGCGCACCAATCGCCGTCGCCGTGAATGCGCTCGACCTCGCGCGCGTCGTCGCGGCGGTCAAGATTCCAGTTTTCGCGCAACACACCGACGCGGCTGGTTTCGGCAGCTTCACCGGATCAATCGTGCCTGAGCTTTTGCAGAAAATGGGCGTCGCCGGAACTTTGCTGAATCATTCTGAAAAACGAGTCGTAGAAAAATTACCCGAGCTCGTCGCCGCCGCGAAAAAAGCCGGACTGCAAATCGTGATCTGCGCGGAAGATGATGACGAGGCGGCTGAATTTGCCGAAAAATATGAGCCGGATTTTGTCGCCGTAGAACCGCCGGAATTGATTGGCGGCGAGATTTCCGTGACTTCGGCGAATCCACAAATCATCGAACATTCCGTCGCGAAAGTCGGCGCGATTCCCCTGCTCGTCGGCGCGGGCGTGAAAAACGGCACAGATGTCGCGACTGCCATCAAGCTCGGCGCAGCCGGCGTGCTGCTCGCGAGCGGCGTGACGAAGGCTGCCAACCCGGCGGAAGTTTTGCGCGACCTCGCGCGTGGCTTAATTTCTTAATCCTTAAAAAATGCAATTCACCAGCTGGAATCACGACGGCTACGAGCCGAGCGAACAGGATCGCGAACTGATCATCGAAAAAATTTCCAAACTCGAAAGATTCGACGCGCGACTCGCCGACGAAAGCACGACTGTCCACGTCGAAATCGTCCGCGGCAAAAAACACGCCTCACCGAATTTCGGACTGCGCGTGCAAATCACGATTCCTGGTGGCGCACTCCGCGCGGAAGCCAGTGGGAAAACAGTCGCTGAAGCGACTGACGAAGTTGAGCGGAAATTGCGCGCTCAGGTCGAGAAGATGAAAGACTAGCGCAGTCTTTTTGTTCCGGGCAATAAGTGCCACACAACAGAAAGTATTCTCGCAATTTTTCCACGAGACAATTTGCGAGCCTCTTTCGCTTCCATTATATCAAGCTCAGTTCTGATGTTTTGAAAAAGAGCACGAAACTTTTTTGGCGTGTTGCCTGTAACCTTGGCGTCAAAAATTTCTCTTAATCTAATCGGATCAATATTTGTTTTCGGATCGAGCTTTCTTTCTAGCTCGAAAAGACTATTTTCCAAATCTTTAACTAGGTTGTGATATCCAATGTCAGAAGTGCTATTAGCAAATTGCTCGACCTCGCCCAAACGTACCTCCGTCTCCCCGATCAAACCAGGCAGATCAAAATCTGCTCGCAGTTTTTGCAAATCCGCAGACTGAATATCTGGATCCTGTGCTGCAGCCCCCGAATTTAAATATGCCCGAATTTCCGCGACCCTTGCTGGATTTCTTTGACAATCTTCAACCGTAAGACGACCAGGCAAAATAAAGTCTTTAACTAAAATCTCAGCTGGAAAAACTGAAAGCCATTCAATAACTAAAACTTCACGACACTCGGGCGGCACTTCGTCGACTGGCTCCCTAAAAGCAAGTCCTTGCTGAAACAGCATATTTGAATAATTTTAAAAATCTTTTTTACTTTAAGATAAAAATTGCTTACTGTCAATGGCACGGTGAGAAAATTTTAAGGCAAAGGGACGGACGCGCAAAACTATTTTAAATTCGCATTCTTGCGTATTTTCGGTAAAATCGGGTTCACGTTTTTGGCTTTTTATGAGAATCTCTGATCTCGCTCGCAAACTCGGAATCAAGACGGAAGAACTTCGCCCGAAGCTCGCGGATTTTGGCGTGGCAGAAAAAGCTCTCGAGATTGACGCGCCCAAGGCGGAAGAGATTTTGAAAAACTGGGGACAGAAAAAAGAAGAGGACGATCAGAATCTGATGGGCATGGTCTTCGACGAAGAACCCGAGGAAAATGCCGAACCCGAAAAAAAATCCGCTACGAAAGAAGATACGAAAAAAGAAGTGCCTGCGGACGAGCCGAAGAAAGAAGGCGAGGTCAAAGCTGTCAACACCGACCAAGAAGCCGCCCGCGCACGCTGGGCGCGCGCGAAGAAAGCGAGCGAAAAATTGATTTCGCGCAAGGTCAAGAAAATGGAAAAGGACAAAGTGAAACGAATTTCACGCCAGCAGGAAAGACTAGAAGAAGCGATGTCCGACCAGAGCAAGCAGACTGCGGCGGCGCACGGCGAAGTCAAAATCGGCGACGCGATTTCGGTGCGTGAGCTCGGTGAAAAAATGGGCGTCTCTCCTGTCCGCATCGTCGGTGAGCTTTTGAAAAATGGCGTGATGGCGAACCTGAATCAAATCATCGATTACGACACTGCCGCAATCGTGTGCGAAGCGTTTCACTGTCACGTCGTGCGCGATACGTCAGCCGTCAGTGGCAAAGAAATTTTGAAAGGCAACATCGCGAAACTGCTGGAAGACGAGCCGGAGAATCTGGTCGACCGCCCGCCCATCGTCGCGGTCATGGGTCACGTCGATCATGGCAAGACGACTTTGCTCGATGCGATTCGCAAAACGAATGTGGTGAGTGGCGAATCCGGCGGCATCACACAACACATCGGCGCGTACCAAGTGAAAATCAAAGACCGCAAAATTACTTTCCTCGACACGCCGGGTCACGAAGCCTTCACGACGATGCGCGCCCGCGGCGCGCGCGCGACCGACATCGCCATCATCGTCGTCGCGGCCGAGGAAGGCATCAAACCGCAAACAATCGAAGCTATCAATCACGCCCGCGCGGCGGAAGTACCGATTGTCGTCGCAATTACGAAAATCGACAAACCCGGCGCGAATATCGAAAAAGTCAAAGGTGAACTTGCCGAGCATGATCTGCAAGCGACGGACTGGGGCGGCAAAACTGAAATCGTGCCCGTCTCCGCGCTGACCGGCAAAGGCGTCGAAGATCTGCTCGAAATAATTTTGCTGACAAATGACGTCGATCCGGTGAAAGCAAATCCGAATCGCGACGCCGTCGGGACAGTCATCGAATCGCGCCTCGACAAATCGCTCGGTCCGGTCGCGACTGTGCTCGTGAATACCGGCACGCTGCATAACGGCGATAATTTCGTGATTGGTCCGGTCGTCGGCAAGATCAAAAAAATGTTCGACTGGAACCAGAAAACCGTGAAGTCGGCCGAGCCGGGTATGCCAGTCCTCATCGCCGGACTGTCGGATCTGCCGCAAACCGGTGTCGGTGAAATCCTGCAAGTCCTCCAAGACGGCGAAACGGCAAAACGCAAAGCGCTCGAAATGCAGAAAATCTTGGATGCGACGGCACGCGAAAAATCCGGCGGCATGAGTCAAATCATCGGACGGATTAATTCCGGCAATTTGAAAGAACTCAAGATTGTCTTGAAGGCGGATGTCGAAGGCTCGCTCGAAGCGATTTCAGAAAACATCGCGAAGATCGGCAATGAAAATGTGAAAGCGAAAATCATTCACTCGGGCGTCGGCAATGTGAGCGAGACGGACGTCATCATGGCGGCTGCCGCGGATAATTTTTTGATTGCTTTCCATGTGGCGATTCCACCCGCCGCAGCGAAAATCGCCGACCGCGAAGGCGTGACGATTCGCCAGCACACGATTATTTACAAACTCCTGGAGGAAATCGAGAAAATGCTGAATGGCATGCTCGATCCGGAGGAGATCGAAACGACGCTCGGCGAGCTCGAAGTGCGCGGGATTTTCTTCACGAAAGGCAAAGAGCAAACCATCGGTGGCATGGTGAAGTCCGGCAAAATGGTGAATGGCGCGAAAGTCCGCATTTTCCGCGAAGGTAAATTGATTGAAGAAAGTCGCATCTCGAGCCTCAAGCGCGAAAAAGAAAATGCTCACGAGGTGAAGGCTGGTTTCGAGTGCGGCCTGAAATTGTCTCTCACAAAAACGAAAGTCATGGAAGGAGATACGATTGAAGCCTGGACAATTGAAAAAAAGGAAAGGAAACTCTAAAATCACGCCCACGCCATTCTCATAAAGTAAAAACCCCTACGCGGGAGTAGTCCGCCACGGCGGACGCCGCCCATGTAGCAAAGCAAAAAACTCCTACGCGGGAGTAGCTCAGCTGGTTAGAGCGCCGCCCTGTCACGGCGGAGGTCGCGGGTTCAAGTCCCGTCTCTCGCGCCACTTTCATCCGAAACGAAAGTGGTATTTCGGTTTGAGTCGAGATGGAACGAGCCTACAAAGATGGGCTTGATTTTTCTGACGACTTTTGCTAAAATAGCCTGAAAAAATTACAAAAATAAATGCCAATTAGCAAAACTCTTCTCGCTAAAAAAACTCCGGAAAGAGCTTTCAATTCCGCTGAAATCAGCGCAGTAGATGCGCTGCGGGAGATTAATCGCGGCTTCGCCGAACAAAAAACTCGGACCACCGCTCACTCGCAGAAATCCGCCTATGTCGATATTTTGAGTACGGCAATCAACGCTGATTTGCTCTCGAAAATCGATGCCGACGAAGCAACTGCGGCGCTGGCTTTACCTTTCTTGCAGATTGGCAAGAAATTACGCGTCGCAGTCGTCGATCCGCAAAATCCCGCAACGAAAAAATATCTCGCCAATTTGGAAAATCAAGGTTGGCAAGTTTTTGCCGGATTCGCGAGTCGCGAAGGTTTGCTGACGAAAATTGAAGAAATTCGCGCGCTCCAGCCACGCCGGCCAAAAGAATTCAGCAATACGAATGCCGAGTCCGACCTCAAAAATTACGAGGAGGAATTGCACGCGCTCGAACAACTCGCGCACACCGCCGATACCGTGCCTGCGAAAACAATCTTGAATCAAATTTTGGTCGGCGCAATTCGCACCGGCGCCAGCGATATTCACCTCCAGCCGGAAGATCAGAAAATTGAGCTGCGTTTTCGCATCGACGGCATTTTGCAAAAAGTGCTTGAATTCGAGCGCGACAAAGGCGATGACATTTTGAATCAGCTGAAATTCGAAGCGAAGCTGCGACTGAATGTCGCGGACTTGCCGCAAGACGGACGAATGAGCTTCCTCGTCAGCGACCGCAAAATCGACGTGCGCGTCGCGACACTTCCGACAGAATTTGGTGAAAGCGTCGTCTGCCGAATTCTCGACAGCGGCAGAAAAGTGAAAACGCTCGAGCAGCTCGGCTTCGGCAACGTCGCACTCGCCAATTTGAAAAGTGTGCCCGCCATGCGCGAAGGCATGCTCCTCGTCACCGGTCCGACTGGCTCGGGCAAAACGACGACGCTCTACACCGTGCTCGCCAATTTGAATGATTCCGAACGCAAAATCGTCACGCTCGAAAATCCAATCGAATACCATCTCAAAAATATTGTTCAAAGCCAAATCGATGAACGCGTGCATTATGATTTCGCGGAAGGACTCCGCGCCTTGCTGCGCCAAGATCCGAATGTACTGATGGTCGGAGAAATTCGCGACCAAGAAACGGCTGAGACCGCGACGCAGGCTGCGATGACCGGACATATTTTGCTCTCAACACTCCACACCAATTCGGCGATTGAGACCATCCCGCGTCTGCTCGATCTCGGTATCAAGCCATTCGTCTTGGTTTCGAGTCTGCGCATCGTCGTCGCTCAGCGTCTGCTGCGCCGTGTCTGCAAAAAATGCGCGCAGCGAACTTCGCCCGACGCGAAAATGATTGCGCGACTCACGCCGCCATTCGAAGAAATCAAACGGACGAATCGAGCCGCGGTGAGCTCAGAGCTGCCGGAATTTTTGTGGGAAGCGAAAGGCTGCCCGGTCTGCGGCGGCAGCGGCTACCGCGGTCAAATCGCTATCGCCGAAAGTTTTCAAGTCGATGAAAAAATGCGCGCGCTGATTTTGGCAAATGCTTCCGCCGCGGAGCTCGCCGATTATGCCCGCCGCAATCAAGGCATGCTCACCTTCGCAGAAGATGGATTGCTCAAAGTCGCCGCTAGCGAAACGACGCTCGCCGAAGTCGCGCGCGTCACTGGTCTAAATTTAGCTAATTAAAAACCATGTCCAAGATTTTAAAAATCGGTGTCGCCTGCGCACTCACCTGCGCACTCACGAATGTGACACTCGCGGCAACCTTCGATCCGCTCGCTGATGCGGCGACGAATAGCGATGCCTTGCTTGGGCTGGATTTGCCGACTGATTTTGGCAACCTGGATCCACTTACGATTCCGGCGACCACCGACCCGACCACGCCGACGACGACTGTCCCGGTGACCAACACGCCGACGACTACTCCGACCACTACTACGGCAACTACTACGGCAACTACAACCACGGTGCCAACAACGACCGTCACACCGACGACGGTTGGCAGCGGCGGAGCGCTCGATGGTACGAGCGAACCGCAAACTAGTGCGAAGACGGTCAGCGTCTCACAGAAAAAAACTACTAATCAAAATCTCATGACGCCGATGCCGAGCTCTTTTTCAAACGGTGAAATGATGAACACAGTCTCCGGAAACACGATCTCAGGAGGTATGACCTCCGTAAGCACAGTCCACAATTACGGTATGCACGGCTCTGCGACGAAATCCAAACTCGCCGAGACCGGACCAGCCGAGACACTCACGCTCGCATTCGGAGCCGCCATCGGCCTCGCAATTCTCATTCGTAGAAAACTAAAACATGCTTAAAAAAATCCAACAGTTCGCCACCGAACAAGCCGAGAGAATCATCGGTGATCCGGCGCACGCCAGTCGTGCCGTCCTCGCCAGCGTTTTGATACTCGGAATTTTTTCACTCACACTCAATCTCAGCTCGGAAATCATGCCAGAACTTTTTGGCGCGCGTTTGATTGAGTCCCCGACCGAAGAGGATCTTGCCGCGACTGCCGCAGCACAAGCTGCGGCGAATTCCAATATCGTCGCCCGAGCGCAAACCTGCTCCAGTACCCGCACCGCCAAGGACTACGATACTTTGATTAAGAATTTTGAAAAAAGTCTGTCGGGGATTTTGCCCGGTGCGGGCGACCTCATCGCCAGCTATCCCGCAGTCGTGAGCGAACGCAAAAATCAGATTGCTTTGGAAGTCCTGAAGAAGTACGCAAATTTGAGATATTGTGTTCCAGAAGAAAGCTTCGAGACGCTTTATCTCACGGATTACGTAGACATGGACAAATTCCTAAGTGCCTACATGCAGGTGCGTCTCAATGAAGATGACCCCGAGACCTACCCGCTCGGCAAACTCAATCGAGTACCTGACATGAAAAAAACAGACGAAAATAAACTCGCAGAACAAGATCTGCGCATGACGGAACAGCAGATTATTGATGACATCGAAAAGGCAATTGATTTTGCGACGAAGCTGGATAAACAGACCGGCGAGACGGTCAAGCAGCTCGAGACTGTGACCGCCAACCGTGTCGCTATGAGTACGAATACAGCACTCCAAACTCTCGCCGATATCGGCAATCAAGCAAACAACATTAGTGCTAGTCAAACAGGCTTACTCTCTAACCTGCTTGAAGTTGCTATTATCGACAATACAGTCCCTCTGCCAGCCGGACTTGGCTTCGGCGGGTCAGTGGAGAGAGTGCCGAGCGCGGCTCTGGTCAAAAAAATGATGGGAATCGTGAAAGGTCAAGATGCGGTTTATTCATCCAATGTCGCGGCAGATTTGCCTGGACTACCCCCGGTCGGCAGCAAAATCGCCGGTGAAATCAGTCGCTTGATGGATACGGGTGAAATTTCCTACGGACTTTTCAATCTGTTCAAAGTCGGCGATCGTCCAATCGTAGCGGAACGCCTCGGTGCCGCGATGACACTTTATGCCGGCGCCAAGCTTGGTCTGGATGCTTCCACCCCCGGCAGTGAAGACCAGGTCGCCACCGCCGCGAGCACTTTTGCGCTCTTTTTGATCTCTCAAACCAGCACAGCTAAAGAACAATTTTGTTATGCGATTGATCCTGAGCAAGAAGCTAAACCTTGCTTCGGCTTCGATCCAGAAACCGCTATCTAAAAACTCATGAACAAAAAGAAAGATTTTCTCGTCATCTCTATCCTGGCTGTTTATTTCAGCCTCATCGGCGCGAATCTAATCTGGCAGCACGGTGAGCAGCTCGCCGGCTCCGCTTTGTCAGCCGAGATAGTCGCGGCTACGCCAATCGTAAAAACTCCCGAGCAAAAGGCGGCAGACGACAAAGCCGCTAATGCTAATAGCCTAGCTAAAAACGCAGCTGCTGATGCCGCTGCAAAACAATCGGCGCGCAATGCCCAAGAAGCACTGCAAAAATCGAGCCAAACTGACGGCGCGAAAGAAGCCGAACTCCAGAAAAACGCCAATAAAATCGCGCTCTACCAGCAAAATCCCTCTGCTCTCGTGAATAAACCCGCGATGCCGCCGACTTATATGAAACCAATTCTCGAGGCTGAAAAGGCGAAAAAGATTGCGGACACTCTCGCGCTAGCGCAACAGCAAAATGATGCGGCGACCGCACGCAAACAAAATGACATCAAAGTGATGCAGGCTCAATTGCAGTATTCCAAAGACAACAATGTCCCGATTTCTCCACAATTAGCCAATAAATTTGAGACAACGAAATCGGACGCATACAACGACTGCATCGCCAATGCGACTGCTCTGTCGGATCGAGATGCCGCGCAAAAAGCTGCGACCGAATCAGCGGCCGATGCAAACACTGCCGGCATCACGACAACCACTGACCCGGACACAGGTCTCAAGACTGAGATTGTCGGCACTGAGACTGCTGACCCAGTAGTAGAATTGACTGGAGAACAAAAAACTCAGCTCGCTGCTGACAAAACTGCCCAAGCAGTCGCAGACGAAACAGCACGCCAAGAAGCCATCAAAGCACAGTGCGCCTCGCTGTCTCCAGACAGCCCGACCAATGATGTCGCAGCTGGCAGCAAAAATTATGCCGCCCTCGAAGCTAATTTAAGCAATCTGAGCGCAGCAATCGATACATCTGCCAACGCGCAAAAAACAGCATCGCAGGCGGCTGTAGCGACGGCGTCCGGAGCTGTCGACTCCATCCGAGAAGATGCTTCCGCTGCAAAACTGGCAGCGACGGAACAAGCAGTCGGCGCACAAAAAAAATCCAATGCCGAGTCTGCCATGAAAACAGAAAAACCTAAAACCCCGATTGTTGCAATTGGGCTGAGCAATCTCAAATCCGACGGCACCACCCATGTTTACAATTATTGTGAAACAGATGCAGCTGGAAATTGCTTAAAAAATGACGACGGAACCGACAAGCTTCTGGATGTCATTCCGATTTACCCCGATAAATATGACGACTCGCTTGGCGATCAAGAAGCGAAGTATCTCGTCCCTTCTTGGAACTACAATACGAATGTCACAACGGCAGGAGATTCGGGATTGACTGTCTATGGGACTGGTCCTGACGGAATTCAAATCCCCAATCCAAGCATAAACACTTTAGGAAAAATTACTAGCGGAACAGGGTCTGTCGCAGGCTCTAGTGGTGGAAGTTCAAGCGGCGGTTCTTCAAGTGGCGGAAGTTCGAGCGGCGGATCATCCAGCGGCGGATCTTCAAGTGGTGGAAGCTCGAGCGGTGGGTCATCTAGCGGCGGTGACACCGATGATATTGCGACGGCCAAATCAATAACAAAAACTGGCCATACTTCAGATGGAACAGCCGTCACCTTGAGTGTTAAGGATATTACTATTCGTGATGCAGGTATTTGTCTTGAATATAAAGCAACCTGCCAAAACGACCTAAACAGCACAACTGCAACTGGAGCCGAAAATAGCTCACCGACGTTGGCAGCTGAAAACTGTCTAGATGCACTCTCCACCACATTAAATCTCACTGGAACAAGTGGTAGTTCTTCTAGTGGTGGAAGCTCGAGTGGTGGGTCATCCAGCGGCGGAAGCTCGAGTGGTGGGTCATCCAGTGGCGGAAGTTCGAGTGGCGGAACTGGCGGAGACAATATTTACACTGATGCTGAGATAATCGAAATGCGAAAAGAGCACTTTAATGGTGGGATTTACCACGATATGGATTTCTCTTTTGAGATCCCCACAGCCAAGTCAAAAACAAGAACCCTTACGGATGCAGGCGGTAAAATAGTCACCCTGACTGTTACCAGTGTTAGCTCTAATCATTGCGGAAGTTATCTGGCGAATTGCACAAACGGTTCAAAGTCTGTAACAAGTCCTGCGGAAAATTATCCATTGGACGCAGCCTACAGCTGCCTAGACAAGCTCGCTGCTGAATTAGGACTCTCTTGAGACTATTCCTCCAAATTAATTTAGAAAATAACTCTGGTTGGATAAACTGCAAACTCTCTAAAACAAAATGACTTCTCACACTCACATCACACACCGCAATCAGACCGCCGCCGTCGGCTACATTCCCCTCATGAATCTTTTGATTCTGTGGGCGCATCGCCACGATCGCTTCATTCTCGAGCACGCGCTGAATGGTGTGCTGCTGACGATTTATTTGCTCGGCGCGTATTTCTTGATTCCGGATTTTGGGATTTACATCGCACTGATTTTCATCGCCGGTGTCGCCGCCGGATTCATCCACGCCTCAAGTGGTCGCGAATTTCGCCTACCGCTAATCTCAGACTTCGTCGATTGGCTGGCGGATTTTTTTGACAAAAAATAAAAGTCTCTCTAAACTCGCGAACAATTTGTGCCCAAACTTTTTTTGGGAAAGTTGATTTTTAGTTTAATTTTTGAGTTCCAAAAATTTCGGTTCCGTTTTTCCGGCAGAACTTTTCGAAAAGCTGAAAAGTGAATTTGCGGAGAAAAAAAGCTTCACCTTTTCGGGCGCGGGGAATTTTTCCGCGAAGAGCCTGCTCGCCGACAAACTTTTGAACGGCGAAAAATTGACGCTCTGGGTGGTGAATGACGCAGGCGAAGCGAATGCACTCGCCGCTCATCTCGCCGAGTGGCAGACACGACCGATTAAAATTTTCGCGGCGGAGAAATCCGACGAAACTGAGCGCGAACGCGTTTTGCGCTTGATTCGTGAAGCCATCGCGCTCGAGACGAGCGGCGTGATTTTGATCACGACTTTTCGCGACGCGCAGACGCTCTTGCCGAATCTCCGCCAGCTCGAAAAAGCCAGCCTCGAAATTCGCGCCGGCACGGAGCTCAATCGCACGGAATTTTTCAATGACTTGATTGCGCGCGGCTACACGAATGTCGATAGCGAAACAGAAATTTGGCCGGGCAATTATCGGGCAATCGGCGGTGTAATCAAAGTCGCGCTACCGAATGCGGAAAGTATCTTCGCGGTTGAGCTCGACGGAGAAATGATTGAGTCGATTACGAATCTACAAACTGGCGCCAAAATTGAGAGTTTGAAATTACTGCCAATCGACGCTGACAACGAAGCAGTCGATCTCGTCACCGCACTCCCCGATGGTGCGCTCGTCATCGCCGACGAAATTATCGGCGAAGAAAATAGTGGTCGTGGTCTCGACAACGACGGCGCCGAATTACCTGCGATTGAAACTTGGCTCGCGCGTAATCCAGCCGTGCGAAAATTATTTTTCACGAGCTTCCCCGACGAAGAAGTCGAATTCGCGCACCTGCGTTTTTTGAGCGTGCTGAAATTCGTCACACCACGCGACCTGCTCGACGACCTGCGCATGAAAAAAGACGGTGACTGGCAAGTGCTAATTTTGACGAAACAAAAAACCGAGCTTGAGAATATTTTGAACGAATACAATTTTGTCTTTGGCGGCACGACAAAAATTAATGTCCGCGAACTCGCCGAAGATGATTTCTCGCCGCAGGCTTTCCAAAATCCAGAAATGAAAATCGCCGTCCTGACCGACCGCGAGATTTTCGGTTTTCAGCGCGGCGGCAAAAATGTGAGCGAACAAAAGGTCTACCTCGATTTCATTACGAGCCTGAAAAATGGTGATTTCGTCGTGCACCTCGATCACGGCATCGGCATCTTCCGCGGCATCGAGCAAAAAACCGTCGACGAAATCACGCGCGAATATCTACGGATTGATTACGCCGCGGGCGACAAACTTTTCGTCCCGATCGACCAAGCGGACAAAGTCAATCGCTTCATCGGCACGGGCGATGCGCCACCCCGCCTGACGCGCCTCGGTAGCGCGGAATGGACGACTGTGCAAAAACGTGTGGCTGCCGAGACGAAAAAAGTCGCGAAAGAATTGTTGAATCTCTACGCGGCGCGTGCGGCGGCGACCGGCGTGCGCTTCCCCGAAGACGGTCCGAAGCAGGCTGAATTTGAGAAAAATTTTCCTTACGAAGAAACACCCGGTCAGCTGCGTGCCATCGAAGATGTGAAGTCCGACATGGAAGATTCGAAGCCGATGGATCGGCTCGTCTGCGGCGATGTCGGTTTCGGCAAAACTGAAGTCGCACTGCGTGCTGCGTTCAAAGCCGCGATGGCAGGTAAACAAGTCGCCTTCATTTCGCCGATTACGATTTTGACCGACCAACATTACAAATCTTTTTCGAAACGCCTGGAGGGTTTCGATGTGAGCTGTGAAATGCTGAGCCGCTTCAAAACTCCGGCACAACAGAAAAAAATTCTCGCCGGGCTGGCGACCGGCAGTGTCCAAATCGTGATTGGAACGCACCGCCTGCTCCAGCCCGATGTGAAATTCAAAGACCTCGGACTCGTCATCATCGATGAAGAGCAGCGCTTCGGCGTGAAGCAAAAAGAAAAATTGAAAGAGCTGCGCAAACAAGTCGACATTCTGACCATGACGGCGACGCCGATTCCGCGCACGCTGAATATGGCTCTGAATAAGCTGCGCGACATCACGACCATCAGCACTCCTCCGCCCGGTCGTTTGCCGATTGTCACCGAGGTGCGCCACTTTTCGTGGCACCTGATCAAGGAAGCGATTGAAAAAGAAACCGCGCGCCACGGTCAAGTTTATTTTTTACACAATCGCGTCGCTACCATCGAAGGCATCGCGGATAAATTGCGCAGCCTTTTGCCTGAAGCGAAATTCGTCGTGACACACGGACAGCTCAAGGCTGACGATCTCGAGAATCGCATTCTGGATTTCAAAAATGGAAAATTCGATGTACTCGTCTCATCGGCGATTATCGAAAATGGCATCGACCTGCCGAATGCGAACACGCTCATCGTGAATGATGCTGAGAATTTCGGTCTGTCGCAGCTGTATCAATTACGCGGACGCGTCGGACGCAGCCGCAAACAGGCTTACGCGTTTTTCATGTACAACACGCGCCATCTGAAAACTGACGCGAAAAAGAGGCTGCGCGCAATTGTCGAAGCCAGCGAACTCGGCGCGGGCTTCGAGATCGCGATGAAGGATCTGGAAATTCGTGGCGCGGGCGACATTCTCGGTGCGAGCCAAAGTGGCGCGATCAATGTCGTCGGCGTTTCGCATTTTGTCAGAATGCTGAATCAAGCGGTCGAAGACCTCAAAGCCGGCAAGAAACTCGAGACCGGTGAAGAAACCGTCGAGAAAAAAACCGACGTCAATCTCGAAGTGCCACTCTCCGCTTTCATCCCGACGAGCTATATTTCCGACACGAAGGAGAAGATTCGCGCGTATCAGAAACTATCGGCGGCGGATTCCGTCGAAGATTTGAACGAACAGAAGCTGGAGCTTGTCGAGGAGTTCGGGCATTTGCCAATCGAAGTTGTGAATCTTTTGAAAGTCATTCGCCTGAAATTAGCCTGCCGCAAAGCGAATGTCGTCGCCGTGAAAGTCGGTCGCGTCTCGCCGAAAAAACGCGAAGCCTTACTCTCGCTCGGCGCGAAAGTCCGCCCGGGCAATATTCTAAGTGCGCTGCAGGAAAATCCGGCATGGCAAATCTCGGGTGATAAATTGAAAATCGACATCGGCGCGCTCGGCGTCGACTGGCTCAGCGGAATTCAGAAAACAGTCGAAGCTCTCGGCATCGAAATCCGCAGTGACGCGGTCCTTCCGAAAAATTAAGACTCGCTTTCTGTTTTGGTTTTGATTATGGAAATAGAAGATTGTCATCCCTGCATGTTCGTCATTCCTGTCTCTCTTTTGTCATTCCTGCGAAGGCAGGAAACCAAAATGTAAAAGCGTGAGACTATTTGGGTCCCCGCCAGAGCCTGCCCTCATGAAAATGGGAACGGCAAAGACAAAACGGTAATAAAAAAACGAGCCAAAAGGAAAAAGCCGCCGAGAGAAAGCTGCGCGAATGGCGGCTCTTCCTCGGCGGCTAAAAGCCGCCCCTACTTTTTTGGTGGCGGGAGAGGGGGTGGAATAAGTGTATATTCCCCCACTCCCGAAATTAATATCTTTACCGCTTCCCGTAACTGGGAAGCAAACTCGTCCTTCGTCCCGCGCTCTTTAGCGCGAGTCGCGAAGTCAGCAAGACTCTTGCGCAAACCAGCGGAGGCGTCGTTCCCCCAGACATCAGGGACATCCTTGATGATGTCTTGGACGAAGACCAACTCAGCCTCAATGGCTGAGAGGTTATACCCCGGTTGGAGATTGAGGATAACCTTGACCGCCGCGTTTGCCGCGACTGAAAGCAACTTAGGCTGGCGAATGCAGACCTCGATTGCCCAGTCGTAAAATCTGGGAGATATGGCCTGGGCAGAAAGACGAATCAAAGAAGGGCTGATGGGCTCCTCGTTTTTGTTTGTCGCAATTAACAATCCGGCGACCTGACTGCCGAAAGACGCGAACGCCTCAGAATAATCAACCTTTTTAGTTTCAGCCGCAGCAGAAATACACGCGCCCAATGCGCCTACCAGAATAACCAGAGCTGCGATAAGAGCTAATTTTTTCATTTTATTCTCCTTTGTTGAGGCGGCTCCGACAATCCAGAGTCTGCCGATTTATAAAAATAGCGATCATCATAAATCGCCGGAAGACCTCAACAAAACCGAGATTTCAAAGGACAAAAAGAAAGAAAGGAGATAACTCTAACTCTCTCTATTTTGTCAAGACCTGTTTTCGTTTTTTGTCAAAGCCTGAAATCTGCCTGAATTTTGTCACCCCTGCGTGTTTGTCATTTCTGCCTCTATTTTGTCATTCCTGCAAAGGCAGGAAACCAAAACGTAAAAGACACAGTAATTTGGATCCCCGCCTACGCGGGGAAGACAAAACGAGAGAATCAAATTAGCCACAAAAATCCTCTGACAATGGACCAAAAAGCTCCAATGATAAATCACGCCAGCTCGGATTTTCTGCATGAATTAAACGGATTTTCCAAGCGCGTTTCCACTTCTTTAGCCTTTTTTCACGCTGAATTGCTTCATCGACTTCACCAAACTCCTCGAAATAAACCAACTTATCCACGCCATATTTTTGCGTGAAGCCGCGAATCTTTCCCTGCTTGTGTTCCCAGATTCTTCTTTGTAAATCGTTCGTAATTCCAATATAAATCGTGCCATTGATTTGACTGGCAAGAATATAGACGAAGTAAATCCGATCCTCCTGCACGAAATTATTTTAGCTGATTTTGGATCCCCGCCTACGCGGGGAAGACAAACAGTAAAGCCAAAACCAAAAAACAATCTTCTTTTGTTAAAATCTCAGCATGCTTAAACTTCTTTGCAATTCCTGCCAAAAGGAATTCGCGCTCACGGAAAATCGCGTCGTCTGCGACTGTGGTGGTCTACTCGATCTCGTTCAGCCGCTTGAGGAATTGAAGAAACTCGACCTCAAAAAGACTTTCGATGCTAGACTCGGCAGCCGCGCACTCCCTGACGGTAGCGGCGTCTGGCGTTTTCGCGAGCTTTTGTTCCCCGCGAAGAAAATTATTTCCAAATGGGAAGGCAATACCCGGCTGTATTTCTCAGAGAAAATTTCGCAAGAAATCGGCGCGGAAATATTTTTCAAACACGAAGGTGAAAATCCGAGTGGCAGCTTCAAAGACCGTGGGATGACTGCAGCAATCACTGCGGGTGCGTCAGCTGGTTGCCGTAACTTCGTCTGCGCCTCGACCGGCAACACCTCCGCCAGCCTCGCGAGCTACTGCGCCAATGCCGGACTGAATGGCATCGTGATTATTCCGGAAGGCAAAATCGCATTTGGCAAATTGAGCCAGGCTTTGGCTTTCGGCGCGAAAGTGCTGCAAATCAAGGGGAATTTTGACGCCGCGATGCAGCTCGTCAATGAGCTCAGTCGCAAGTTCGATCCTGAGAATCCGAGCGAGTCAGTTTATATTTTGAACTCAGTGAATCCGTTTCGGGTCGAGGGTCAGAAGACCATCGTGCTGGAAATTTTGCAGCAGCTGAATTGGGAGGCGCCGGATTGGATCGTGCTGCCTGCCGGCAATCTTGGAAATACTTCGGCTTTCGGCAAAGCCATCGCGGAAGCTTTCGCGCTCGGACTGATTGCGAAAAAACCGCGTATCGCCGCCGTCCAGGCGGCTGGTGCGAATCCATTTTTCAAATATTTCCAATCCGGCTGGACGAAATTCGAAGCTGTGGAAGATCCCGAGACCGTCGCAACCGCCATCAAGATTGGAAATCCGCAGAGTTATTTGCGCGCGAAGAGAGCTATCGAGACAACGGATGGTGTCGTCCTCGAAGCCAGCGAGAATGAAATCTTGGATGCGAAAGCGACCATCGATGCCGCCGGCATCGGCTGTGAACCTGCCTCGGCCTGCTCGCTCGCTGGCATTCGCCAACTCGTGAAATCCGGCGAAATTAAAAAAGGTCAAAAAGTCGTCGGTGTGCTGACCGGTCACCTTTTGAAAGATCCGGACACGACCATCGACTATCACCTCGGTAAGCTCGCGAATGTCGAAATCAATAAAGCCAATCGACCAATCGCCATCGAAGCGAATGTAGATGCTTTTTTAAGCGCAATCCGCTAAAATTGCGGAGTGAAAAAAGATTTTCTCTCCATCACCGACCTTTCGAAGGAGCAAATTTTGGAAGTACTCAATGTCGCCGCGAATGAAAAACGCGGCGCGACTTCGGAAATTTTGCGCGGTAAACAAATCGCGCTGTATTTCGAAAAACCAAGCCTGCGCACCAAAGCCAGTTTCGAAGTCGGAATTCACGAGCTCGGCGGTAATTTTTCGTATTTCTCCACCGTCGATGTCGGCAAGCTCGGCGAACGTGAGAGCATCGACGATTTTGCCAAAGTTTTGTCGGGCTATTTTGACCTAGTGGTCGCGCGCGTTTTCGAGCACGAGAATCTGGAAAAATTTGCTGAAGTCTCAGAAATTCCAGTCATCAATGCGCTGTCCGACCGCGAGCATCCCTGCCAAATTCTCGCCGACCTGCTCACGATTCGCGACAAGCTCGGTCGGGTGAATAATTTCAAGCTCGTCTATCTCGGCGATGGTAATAATGTCGCGCTTTCGCTCGCGCTCGCCGCGGAAATTTTGGGTTTTGAATTCGTGCTCGCCGGTCCGAAAAAATACCAGCTCGAATATCCGCAAATCAAACAAACTGAAAATCTCGACGAAGCACTCGCCGAGACGGATGTGATTTACACCGACACCTGGAATAGCATGGGTGAACCGAAAAAATCAGACGAGACGATTTTGACGCCTTTTCAACTGAATGCTGAAGTGCTCAAAAAAGCCAAACCCAGTGCCATCGTCTTGCACTGCCTCCCCGCCCACCGCGGCAAGGAAATCACGGACGAGGTGCTCGACGGTCCGCAGTCCGTCGTCTTCGCCCAAGCCGCGAATCGCTTGCCCGTC
The DNA here is from genome assembly GCA_021779375.1 of bacterium. Lineage (GTDB taxonomy): Bacteria > Patescibacteriota > Gracilibacteria > JAHISY01 > JAHISY01 > JAHISY01. The sequence goes on from JAJYAT010000001.1 coordinate 40,626, forward strand.
CAGAAAGCTTTGCTCGCGAAGATTTTTGCGCAGACTTTCTAATTCGGCGGAAACGCGTCGCGTACCACCAAGCTGCTCCGAGCAAAATCGGCACGACGAGCGGAGTGAGATTTTGGTTGAGAATTTTGCAAAAGAGCAGCGCATTGAAAATCGCGTGCAAAATTACGGCGAGTAAAAAACCCTCCAGCACGACCTCACCGGAAGTGTGACCGTGCGCCGAATCACGGCGCGGCAGAAGGTGAAAAATCGTGATATGCAGCGGTCGACGCAGCACTTTGCCAAAATTGGAGAAAAAATTCGCAAGCGGTTTTTCGTGCTTTTTGAGCGGCACGATTTTTTTGGCGACATAGGCAGTCGCGTAGAAATAACCGAAAGTACCTGTAAAAATAGTGTGTGCGAGCACCGTCCCGAGCGAGCGGAAAATGTAGACTGCCCAAAAACTGGGTGCACCTGTCGTCTGCCAGAAGTAAAAAATATTTTCGACGAAGGCGAAACCAAGCGCGATGATGAGCGCGAATTCGAAACCGTCCTCCCATTTGTCGAAGTGTGCGCGATTAAGCTCTGTGCCGAGTATTAGCGCGAGTGCTTTCAGACTCTCTTCAAGCAGCGCGAAAACTAGAATCAAAACTAATGGCGGAAAATTAAAGTTGAAACCGCGCAGCGCGAAGAGCGGCAGTGCCGCAGCAATGCCGAAGAAAAAAAGCTGCACAAGCACGTGCGTCGGCTCCGGCTCAGCCAATCTTCTGCGCCAAAAAATCACCCACAAAACTACGGGCGGAAATGCGATGAGGACGAGACTGGTGAGCGAGTGGTCTGCCAAATTTCTCCCATTTTAGCGAATCGCAGTGCGAAGAGAATCGTCGCGAACAAGAGCAATATAATCGACCAACTTGAAGTCGCTTCGGCACTTTGGAAATCAAGCGCGAGTAAATCAGCTGGCAAAAATTCTTGTGCCGTGTCGAACCCCGCAAGCGTGAGCGTGCCGTTTTCCGCCTGGACGAAAATACGGTAAGCATTGCCTTCGCGAAAAATTGCGCGCGCGAGCAGCGCCGCACTGCCCTCGCCGAAGCGCACGAAAATCTCACCATTTTGAGTCTGAATCACGAAACCGTCCTCGCCGCGAAACTGAATCGTGCCAAAAATTTTCTGCGTGTCGAAATCATTTGGTTTGTTCGGAGTCGCAATTTTGGTCTCACGCATTTCGGTCGCATCGAAAGCTAACGCGATTCCTTCCGCCGGACTTTCGAATGAAAATACATCAACCGTCTTGCCGCGAAAATTCGCGATACGCACCGCTTCGCGCCCGGAATTATTGAGTGCGAGCTTCGTCAGGCTGCGCGGCAGAATTTGGAATTCGCCCGGCTGCAACACGACCGAATCCGGAATCGTGAAAGTTTTTTTGTTGTCGGAAATTTTCCAATTGCCGAGATTAACTGTGGTCGTGCCGAAATTTTGGAGCTCGATGAATTCAGCTTTGGCATCGTCACCAACTGGATTCGCGAGGACTTCGGAAATGCGAATCGTCGTGGATAAATTGCCATTCGCGTATTTGTGCGCCGATTTTCTGGCTCGGGAATTTTTGGACGTCGGCACGACTAGCAAATTTTCGGCACCGGGCGTCGGAGCGGCTGTTGCGATCAATTGCCCACCGACGAAGGCAAACGCGATACCCTCCTTTATTTTGGGATAAGTCAGTGAAGCAATCACGCGCTGAGTCGGCCAGGCGAGCGTCGCCGTCCCGCCGGAATTCGTCAGCGTAAGCCCAGTTTCAGCGTGTGTGAGCGCACGGAATTCTCCCGGTGCCAGCGTGAAATTAGTGGGAAAAATAAATTTTTTGCGACCGACCGAAAGTGTGAAGCCCGAAAGGTCCGCGACCGCTGAACCGAAATTTTGGAGTTCGATGAATTCAGCGTCACCATCCGCACCCGCCGGATTCGGCAAAACTTCGGAAATGCGCAGCGACTCCGCGAAAACTGGCGGCGCGAAATTTTCTGCCAGACTGAAATTCAAAGCTTTTTGCGCGACACCCTCGAAGCCGCCTTGGTCGATGAGCTGCACGAAAAGATTGTGCTCGCCAGCCGGCAGCGCATGATCCAGCGCATAATTCCAGTCACCATTTTCATCGACTGGAACTTCGATGACGGCAAGCTCCGACTGGATGAAGATTCGCACGCGCCCGCCGGGCACACCGACGCCTGTCAGGAAAACACCATTTTCGTCGACCAAACTCGTGAATTGCGTACGCGCGATTAAGGCTAATTCGGCGCGGTATTTTTGCAATGCAGCGGGTGTCGCATCCACGACGAGCGGGTCAGAGCCATTTTCAATTTCAAAAAGATCAGGCAGTCCGTCACTATCCGTGTCGAAGTTTTCCGGATCGGTTTGATTTTCAATTTCAGCGATATCCGCGAGTCCGTCACCATCCGCATCCACGCTTTGCGGGAGAATTTTGTAGAAAATATTCGCGTGATCAGGTGTCGGAAGCTCTGTCTCCGCGAACTTACCGCGGGGATTTCGGGCGAAGGCGACACCTTCCGCTAACTTCGGATAATCTAGCGAGTCGACTACCGCGCCATCGAAATCAAGCAAGGTGAATTGCGCAGCGGAATTACGCAACGACAGCAGCCCGCGAAAAGCGCGAAATTCGCCCGGCGCAAGTACAGTATTCTCTTCGAACTCGAAAGCGTCATCACCGACGACGACAGTCCAGCCAAATAAATTGATCGACTTATCTCCGAGATTTACCAATTCAAACCATTCGTGGTCGGTATCCTTACCAATCGGATTCGGCAGAATTTCGGAAATACGAATGTCGCCCGTCGCAGTCGCAACTGGATCGAGCGGCGGATCTGGATTTTGGATTGTGAAGTCAGCGGCAGAATTAGTGTCAGCAGAATTTTGGCGCAGGAACACGCCACCGAGTGCCAGTCCGCGCGCATCGAGCAAACTTTCAGCCTCAGCTGAATTCCACTGCGACTCCAGGAATCTTGCCTGCAGTTGCTTAGATTGCGAAAGCGAAATATCGAACTCGCTCCGAATCGGCGGCACGGCTCGATTACTCCAGCCGACGAAATCAGCGGTCGCATTTTCGGAATCCTGGAGCGCGAGGAAATCATCACTGCCAACCAAGCCGCGCGCGGTCGCGTAAAAAATTCCATCCGCGAACTTCGCTTCAGGCGCATTGAAACTAATCTTGAGCGGCGCATCGACCGCAATCAGCGCCTCAGCCGGGAAAGTGAAAATTGCTTCTCCTAAGCTATTTTTGAGCGAGAAGCCACCGAGTGCGACCGGCGCCACGCAATCCAGACAAGTGATTTCGACGAAATCGCCCGTGGGATTTTTGGGTGCGACGGCGGAAATTTGGAAATGGAAATCACTCGCGCGCACTGGTCGCGGAGAGTTCTTACGTCCAAGTGTCGCGAAAATTGTCTTGAACCAATCCGCCACAGAATTGCTGTCTGACAAATCAGGATCGCGCGCAATCACAGTCTCACGCTCAATATCAGCTGAATCAATCGCATCCATCATTTCCGAAGAAATCCAGCCGCCACCTGCGACGATTTCGCGCAGATCCGCCTCCTCGCCTGACGACCATGCCCCGTTGCGATTTTCCCAAACGACAGCGTCTTCAATCGCACCGGTCGAATCACGCAGCGTCACCTGCTCATCCGTCGCAGTCAATCCGCTTCTGGCGGAGAAAATTTTGGTGAAACCGTCGCCGTGCCAGATATTTACGGGCGTCGCCGACTTGAATTCGAGTACGAGCAATTCACCCGTTTTTAGTTTGGTGTTTTGGGGAATGGTTTTGAGACGTTTGTCCGACTCGAAATAAAATCCGCCAAGGTCGATGCCGCTGCCACCGTTGCCATCATTCACAACCATGATTTCGATCCAGTCTGCTGCCGAGTCAAAAGAAACTTCGGTAATTTTAAGTTCAACTCGCTCGGCGGAAACTGAATCGAAAATCGGTTCGTCCGCAACTGTGTTCGCATTCGCATTCGCGACAGTCGCAGTGCCACCTCCACCACTGCACGGCGCGACAGTGAAATTTTGCAGCGCCTCCGCAGTCGCACCGAGGGTATCCGTCACAGTCAGAGAAACTGCATAATCACCGGGCGCGAAATAAAATCCGCCTGGATTTTCTTCATCAGAAATTTCTCCGTTGCCGAAATCCCATTCGAAGGAAAGCGTATCGCCATCCGGGTCAGTTGAATTCTCTGCAGTCAAATTAACAAAAAGCGCACACTCGCCATTTGAATTACCCGAGCCTTGAATCGTAATCGCAGCAATCGGTGGCAGATTGGTTTCAATGTTTTGTGCATTTTTGGTCGGATGCCAAAACTCTGTCCACCTAGCTAAATCAGTAAAATCGCGCCCGAACGATTTGCCTTCTAGTGCCACGGAATATTTTCTGGAATCGACAGTCGCATCGGCAGAATTTCGAAGGATAATCTCGCCGCCCGCGTTCGTCAGTCCTGTGAGATTATCCAGCACGAAAAATCCGCCCGGCTCGATCAAGCCCGCAATCGGCGTGCCGTTGATTTTGAAACCGTCGAGTGAGATTGCTGACTCAGTCGGATTAAAAAGTTCAATCCACTCGTGACCATCGTCCGCCCCGACTGGATTCGGCGCAAACTCATTGATGACGAGATGATTCTGAACTGACAGGTTCAAAGAACTGGAATCATTTTCCGGTAGCTCGTCGGCTGGAAATTCTAATGTCGCGGAAATCGCGAACTCTCCCGCTACGAAAATCTGGGAGAAAGTTTTTTCAAGCGTCGCGAAACTGGCCAAATCTAAAATTTGTTCACGCGCAACTTCGGACTCGCCAATTTTCCAAACGAGCTCACCGCTTGCGGAATGCAAACCGCGATTCTCTATTTTTGCTGTAAAAATAGTGGTTTCTCCGGGAAGTGGATTTTCAGAACTCGCGGAAATCGAGACAAGCGCGAGGTCGTCGTCGCGGAAATTGGCAGCGCGTGGCGTACCATCGACTTCGAAACTCGTGCGAAAAGTGTTCGCATCGACGCGCGCAAGCGTCCTGCGTGAATCCGCGTCACCGCCGATTTTCCAAGCATCCGAACCATCGACTCTGTCAATTTCAGAATTAGCAGAGTCGAAAAGCCGAAGAATTTCTCCGTCGTTTGAAATGCTACCCGTAAAAATTTGGTCAGCGGGAACATCAGGCACGGTCAAATCATCAGTGCGCTCAAGGAGAAAAAATCCGCCGGGCTGAATTTCTCCGACAAGCAAAATTTCGGGTGCGCCATCGTCCGCCAAAATTCTCCAACCGGTGAGATCAAAAATTTTATTGGTCGTCGTGTTCCGAAGCTCGATCCACTCATCGGTCGAAGAAGTCGTCGAACCAGCCCAGGCAATTTCGTTGAAGATTAGTTCGCCCGGCTCGGCAATCTTTGTGACAATTGGTCCACTCGGAATTATTCCCGTAAGCGTAAGAACAGTTTCATTTCCAGCCAAATCGCGCGCGGTCAAAACAAAATCGTAGGAATTACCATTCGTAAGTCCGGTTTTTGTGAAAGTCGTCACGCTGCCCAAACTTTCTTCCTCGCCATCATTTGTCTGCAAAAAGTAACCCGCGAAATTATCGTCCTCGGCGACTGACCAAGTGAGCTCGACTTGCGAATCACCCGAGGCCGCGCTTAACGCGGATTCCACGGGAAACTCTGGAGCGAGTGTATCGAGCATGAAAGTTTGAATTGCAGAAAAAGTCGAAGTCAAATTTTCATTGTCGATTGCCCGCGCACACCAAAAATATTCTCCATCACTTAACTCGGGAAATTCTTTTTCAGCGAGGGCATCGCTGCCAACTTTTTCGGATAATTCATCTTCGATTAAATTTTCGGATGAACTGCAATCAGTCGGTTGCACGGTAAAAATCCGGAATTCAATCCAACCCATTTCCGCTTCCGGATCAGAATACTTCGCGCGAAAAGTTTTGGAATTTGTCGCAGCGAATGGCGTCAGTTCGCTCGGAATCGCAGGTGGCAAATTTTCAGGCGGAAGCGGATCATCGTGATCCGGCTCAATAATTGGGGAATATGAATTTTGTGGCTCGGGCGAAGCGGAAATTTCGAAATCGACAGAATTGTCATCCGTATCAAGAATGAAATTATTTCCATCGAATTTGCGCGCGAGCGATTGACTAGCGAGCGGATTTTCTGAAAAAGCCGTTCCTTCAAAAATTGTCGCTGTCGACCCGAAGCCAAGAGTGTCGACAACAGTCGATCCCGCATCAGAATACAAAACGACAGAATTATTGGCAGCAAGTGAATTCGTCGTCGAATAAGTCGCATCAGCCGTAACTGCTCCAGCATAATCGACGTGAGCGATTAGAAAAAATCCATGAGCCGGAATTGTTGAGCTCGCAGAAAAAGTTGTCAGCAAGTTGGAACTCGAACCGGTCGCCGTTTTTTTCGAGAGTCGCCAACCCGTCAAATTAATCGGCGAGCCAGTCGGATTAAAAAGCTCAACCCACTCATCAGTCGTAGTTGCGCCAGCAATCTGAACTTCCGAAATCACGACATGACCGACTTCCCCAGCCCAAACCACGCCAGACGAGACACAAAAAATCGTAAGGGTGAGGAAAAATTTTCGCAAAAAAAATAATCCTGGAGACTCATTTTTTCGTAATCAAAGCTCTTTTGCAAAATGAGCTGAGATTTCGACTTGCCAGAAGGTGAAATTTTGGTGAAATCCGGGAGACTTAATTTTGTGTCTCTTTACCGCTAAACTGCTCAGGTGATTGCGAATCGCCTCCAAGCTCGCTACCCTTTTGACCACGTCCTCGGGATTACGATTGTGGGGCTCGCGATTTTTGGGCTGATCATGATTTCATCCGCGAGCGTTTACGAAAGCTACCAAGCCTACGTACGCCAAGGCATTGATTGCACCGCGCTTGATGCGAATTGCAATGACTTTTATTTTTGGCGGCAGGTGCGCAACATTCTCGTGGCGATTCCGTTTGGTTTGATCGCCGCCGCGATTCCCTACCTCTTCTGGCGCAAAGCAGCACCGGCGCTTTTTGTCGCCAGTATTCTCTTACTCATCGCGCTCTTTATCCCTGGTCTCTCGACAGGTTGGGGCACGAGTCAGAGCTGGTTGACGATTCCAATTCTGAATTCAGTTCAACCGGTCGAAATCGCCAAGCTGGGCTTAATTTTTTACCTCGCACGTTGGATGGAAGGACGCAAAGACGCCATCGCGACAATTGAAAATGGCTTCATTCCTTTTGCCGTGATTCTGGGAATTATCGTGATTTTATTAATCTTACAGCCAGATTTCGGCAGCGTGCTGGTGATGACTTTGGTTGCGACGGCAATCTATTTCGCGGCAGGCGCGCGCGTGAAGCACATCGTCGTCGGCGGAATCATCGCCGTCACACTCGCTGTTTTGATTGTGAATGTCGGTGGGATGGATTATGTTAAAAATCGTTTCGCCGCTTTCATCGATCCGTCGCTCGATCCGGAAGGCATCGGTTTCCAGGTGAAACAAAGTTTGATTGCGGTCGGCAAAGGCGGAATTTTTGGCGCCGGACTCGAAGGGTCGACGCAGCGCTTCGGTTATTTGCCGGAAGTTCAGTCTGACGCGATTTACGCCGCGACCAGCGAAGCCTTCGGATTTTTCGGCAGCACAATCGTCGCCGGATTTTTCCTGCTAATCGCCTACCGCGGATTTCGCATCGCGGAAGCCGTGCCGGACCGTTTCGGTCAGCTCGCCGCCGTCGGACTCTCCGCCGTACTCGCCGGTCAAGCTTTCGTTCACATCGGCGTGAATATCGCCCTCCTGCCTTACACCGGCATCACACTGCCCTTCGTCAGCTACGGTGGCAGCTCACTCGCGACCAGTTTCGTCATCGGCGGGATTCTGCTCAATATCTCGAAATACGCGAACATCCACTCGGCGAATTTTTACCGCGAACAAAATATCTCGGCGCGACAACGCACACAAGCGCGCTCACACTTTTGAGGTAAAATCCTAACGTGGATGATTTTCCAGGATTGCGCCCGAATGAAAAAGTGTTGTTTGTAGTGCGCAAACATTGGGTGGCTTATCTCAAGATTGTTTTTAAATTGGCAGTCAATCTCGGCATAATCTTTTTACTGGAATATTTCATCGTTAATCAATTTCAACACGATTCGCTGACCTACCTGATTTTCAACGAGTTTCTGATTTTTTATCTGCTCGGCGCCTGGTGGTTCACTTTCAATGGCTGGCTCGACGAAGGACTCGACACACTCATCATCACGAGCGAGCGCATCATCGACACGACTCAGTCCGCCTTCATCTCGATTGATATTTCCAGCGCCGATCTCGATGAGATCCAAGACGTGAGCGGCAAAGTCGCGGGCTTCGTCGGTGGCTTGTTTCACTTCGGCGAAATTAGCGTCCAAACCGCGAGCGCCCAAAATGTTTTTTTTATGGACTACGTCAAAAGTCCCGAGCGCTACATCGACACGCTGATTGAGTCCAAAACTCGGTATCTCGCGCACAAACACGGCCAATGAAAAAATATTTTTGGCGAATTTTCGGCTGCGCGATGAATTATGCTGACGCGGAACGCGTCGCCCAAGTCTTAGCGAAATTGGATTTCGTGCGCACGGAAAATCTGGACGAAGCTGAGCTGGTTTTGCTTTTTAGCTGCGCCGTAAAACAAAAAGCGGAAGACAAAATTTTCGGTGAGCTGGAAAAATTTGCGCAGTGGAAAGCTGCTGAGCCAGGACGCCAAATCGGATTGACCGGCTGCGTCGTGCGCCAAACTTCCGACCAAGCTGCTGCCAAAAAAGATGAATTTTTGCGGCGTGCAGCGAGTCTGGATTTCGTCTGGCGCATCGAAGATTCCGAGCAACTACCAACGCTTCTTGCTAAAACTAAACAACTACCAGCTACCAACTACCAGCTACCAACTACGAACTTCCTAGCAGTCGAGCCTCTGCGCCAAAATCGACGCCAAGTCCTAGTGCCAATCTCAACCGGTTGTGACAATTTTTGCAGCTACTGCATCGTACCCCACGCCCGCGGGCGCGAGCTCTCACGCGATCCAGAGGAAATTATGGCGGAATGTGAAAAAGCCGTAAAAAATGGAGCGCGCGAGATTACGCTGCTCGGACAAAACGTAAATTCTTTTCAGAAAAAACCTGGCGCTTTCGCTGAACTTTTGAAACGTGTCGCAGCAATCCAGGAGCTTCAGCGACTGCGCTTCATGAGTTCGCATCCGAAAGATTTTGACGAGAGCGTAATCGACGTGATGGCGGCGAATGAGAATATCGAGCGCCACCTCCACCTCCCCGCGCAGCATGGGGATAATGAGATTTTGAGAAAAATGAATCGGAACTACACGGCGGAGAAATATCTCGACCTCTTGGAAAAATTCCGCGCGAAATTACCGGACGCCTCGATCACGAGTGATTTCATCGTCGGCTTCCCCGGCGAGACTGAGGCGCAATTCGAGAATTTACTGAAATTTTACAAGCAGGCTGATTTTGACTTCGCTTTTTTCTCGCAATATTCACCGCGACCCGGCACTGCCGCCGCTGCTTTCCTGGATCAAATCCCAGCCAGTGTGAAGAAAGAACGCTTCGCACGACTGAATAATCTCGTCGTCGCGACCACCGCCCGAAAATTCGCGCGACTAAAAAATCAGACGGTCGAAGTTCTGGTCGAGAAATGCGCTTGTCATTCCCTTGAAAAAGGGAATCCAGAAAAAAACGAAAAGTGCGTCTGTGAAGGACGCAGCTCGGAGTTCTATCTGACGAAATTCGCAGGCGACACGAAGCTCATCGGCGAGCTCGTAAAGGTCAAAATCACCCAGCCGCGCGAAGTTGAGCTTTTTGGAGAGATTTTGCGCTAAAATGCCCGGCGTCGGGGTGTGGCGAAGTTGGCTATCGCGCCTGGTTTGGGACCAGGAGGCCGGAGGTTCGAGTCCTCTCACCCCGACCATTTCAGGCTTTCACAAGAGCTAAATGGTGTTTTCACCGCTTTTTTGTTATGCTTGACTTTTAAAATTTTGGGTGTTAAAATAACATCGAAATTAAAACCAAATTTGAACGACCACAAACACAATTTCGGCCGAATCCTGGGGAAAATTTTGAACGTCGCCTCGCATGAAGCTCCCCGGGTCTTTTTCGCCTGGCTGCTGAAATTCTTTTTCATGATCGGTTTCACAGTCGGCTGGACGATGCTGACTGCGATGCTCGTCGGGCGTGTCGGCATCGCTTATCTCCCCTATTTGTACGTCGCCAATGCCATTCTCGTAATCGGCGGCACAATCTTTTTTGGTGAACTCGCGCACCGTTTCTCGAAAACAAAACTGATTTACACCACGATTGGCAGCGGGACGATTCTGCTCGGCGGCGCCTTCGCCGTTTTCCAGAATGCGGAAAATTTGTGGCTCTTCCTCGGTCTCGCGCTCGTCGCCGAATCGATTTTCTTCGCGCAGCTGAATATCTTGCTCGGACTTTTTATCGAAGATCTTTTTTCACCGCTCGAAGGCAGCCGCGCCATCCCAATCATCGAGTCGAGCGAATATGTCGGCGGCATCGTCGGCGGTTTGCTCATCCTCGGCGGACTGAATTTCTTTCACGCAGAAGCGATTGACTTGAGTTGGATTTGGATCGGCGCGATTGCGCTCATTTTCCCAGCGCTTTTCATTTTTAATCATTTTCGTCAGAAATTACCGAAGCTCGAATTTGCGGAGAAACCAGTGCAGCTTTCGAAATTCGAACAGTTTCACGAAGGTCAGAAGCAGATTCGCAAAATGCCCTTCCTGACCGGACTAGTCTTCGTCGTGCTACTGCAGTGGACCTTTCTCACGCTGCTGAATTTCCAATACACGAAAGCCGTCAACACGAATATCACGCACACGAGTGAGACGGTAAGCGCGGAAAATCACGCTGCCGCAAGCGAATCGCACGAAGATTTACTCACGCACGGTCTCGGAAAATTGCATGTCATCTTTTTCACGATTGCCTTTCTGACGCAAATTGTTTTGACGAGTCGTCTCATTGGTCGCTTCGGCATCGTGCGCACCTTGCGACTGCATCCGCTCGCAAGTTTTGGCAGTGCGCTTTTGATGATTGCGAAACCTGGATTCGGTTCGGCTGTTTTCGCCAAAGGCATGTTCGAATCGACAACTGGGATCTATACCGCCGCTTACCATTCGAGCTTTTATGCGCTGCGGGAAAAAATTCGCGGCAGCGTGAAGGAATTTTTGGAAGGTCTGATTCGCCCGGCAGGCGTCCTGCTCGGCACAGGAATTTTGATTCTGGGTGAAAAGTTTTTGAATGCGGAAAGTTTCCCGCTCGCGATAAATTGCGCCCTCGTCACCGCCGCAGCGACGATGAGCTTCTTGCTCTTCCGCCACCAGAAAAATTACACGAAAATTCCCGCTGCGAATCTCAAGCTATTTGGCAACCATCCTGCCAAATTTCAGTCGATTGAGATTCTCGCGCAACCCGGTCATGACGGTGCCGCCGAAATTTTGGTCGAGAAATTGAGCGATGGCAGCGAATCGCCGTTTTTGAAAATCAAAATTCTGACAACGCTCGGACTGCTCTCCGATCCGCAAGCAGTGCCGGCGATTTTGGAATGCTTCCGCGACTCGAGTGAAGAAGTCCGCCTCGCCGCCGTCGAAGCGCTCGCGGCTTTCAAAAATCTCGCGGAAAAAGGTTTCACACATCGTCGCGTGATCGACGCGCTGAAAGAACTTTTTGGCAGTGACAGCTCGCCGGAGCTGCGCTCGGCCATCGTGCGCGTCTTCGCCAATTTGCGCGAGGAAGAGGCAGTGCAATTCATCATCGCCGAACTGCAAAATTTGGAATCGCCGATTCGCGGCGACTGCGTCTATGTCTGCCGACAGTTCCAGGATCTCGGCATCACACACTACATCGAGCCGTATTTGAAGTCGCCGAATCTCACGATTCGCGCGAATGCGCTGATTGCGCTCTGGCAATTCCAGGGCTACCGCCTGCGGCTTAATCGCCTGCTCGCAGAAATTCTCGAAGCAACCGACCGTGAATCGCGCAAAATTTCCACCCACTTGCTCGGCGAAATTCGCGCCCGCAATGAATTGCCACGACTCCTGAATCTGCTCGATGAGAATGACGATGAGCTGCGTTTGCTGGCTGCGCTCGCAATCGGAAAAATGGGAAACCCGATTGCGCACCATTTGATTGCCGAATTTATTTTGCATCCGAATCTCGAGCTTTCCGCGCATGCCAAAAAACAACTCGCGCATTTGCCGGAAAAAACCCGCAAGAGCGTAGAGAAAATCTTGCACCACCATCTCTCGGCGAAATTAAACGGATTGCTCGCTGCCACCCACGCACGCTCCATCGAAAAAATCAGCGCCGAAACACTCACCCGCATTCGCCGCGTGTATGAATTAGCGGACGACTGGGAAGAAGTCGCGCGCGTCGACGCCGTCCTCGCCGGACGCGATTTTGAATAGTTTATTTTTTAACCCCTTTAGGTATGCCAACCACCACTCTCGGAACGGAGACTCGTCAGGCTCACGGAAGACCATACTTCGTCTTACCGCTGAACAACAGTCTCGACCCAAACGACATCTCGGAATTCGAGGAACGCCTCGAGCCAGTGTGGACCAGTAAGCACCGCTACCTCGTCCTGGATCTCGGTGACATTGATCTCGTGAGCAGCCGCACCGTGAGTTACCTGGAAAATTTACACCGCGAACTCGCTGCTGCCGAAAAACAACTCGCGCTAATTAATGTCAATGAAGAACTCCGCGACACCTTGGAATTCGTCGGACTTTCTAAATTGATTGAGATCTTCGATGAAGAGAAAAAATTCCTCGAGGCAATGCACCTAGCCGGAATTTAGCTTTCGGCTGGGCGAATAAAACTCTGTACTCCGCCCGTCCTCGTTGCGCCTAGCGCAGCGGGGACTTTATTTTGGCACTGGCGTGACGAATGAAAGTTTGGTGACCAGACGAATAGAGCTGCTAAAATGAGGTCGAGTATTCCAATTAAAATGTCGGAGCTGACAACTATTTTTTTAGCCAAAATTTCACTTGCCACGGTCGGTATCGGATTCGCTGCGTTATTTTATTTTTTCCGGAAAAACAAATCCTTCAAAAAAGTTTTGATTGGAATTTTCATCCCCTTCGTGATTTTAGCGTCTTGGGGCTTTTTAAATTTTGATAAGAATATCATTCGCACAGGCTACTGGGACATATATCATTATTATCTGAATGCGAAATATTTTGACGAGCTTGGATATTTCGACCTCTACCGCGCTTCGCTCGTCGCGAATGCGGAGAATGGCGGACCATTTGAAAATGTGGCTAAAGTGCGCGACCTCAGCACGCAAATCCAAACAATTCCGGATAGTAGCTCCGCCGAAGCTGAGTCGATGCGCGCAAAATTTTCTCCGGCGCGCTGGGAGGAGTTTCGCGCCGACGTTAAATTTTTCTTTGAAAAACTGACTCCCGTCGTCCTCACCGACCGCGGCTACAACGCCTCGCCGACCTGGAATAAAACCGGCTCGCTAATCGCGAATGCGTTGCCGCTCACGAATCCGGCGACCATCCCAATCATCTATTCGCTCGACATTTTAATTCTCGTCGCAATCTTCGGTATTATCACTGCGTCTTTCGGAATCGTCCCCGCACTCTTTTTCGTACTATTGCTCGGCGTCAATCCGCTCGAAATGCGCCCGCTGCAATTCGCTTTTTTGCGACTGGATTGGCTGCTCGCACTCGTCGGCAGTATCGCCCTTTGGAGAAAACAAAAATTTGGCTTGTCCGGTGCACTGCTTGCACTCTCCGCTTTGCTCCGCATATTCCCGGTTGTTTTGCTCACTGGGGCAATCGTACAGGCTGGTCTGGAATTCTGGCGCAAGCGAAAAATCTCACCCGCTTTCCAAAAGTTTTTCCTCGGCTTCGCCATCGCAGCACTCGTACTCTTACTTTACGGCAGCCTCAATCAAGCTAATCATTTGGATTTTTCGCGCTGGGTCGACTTCGGTAAAAAAATTATCATCCACTCACAGACCGCCTCGAATCAACGCAGTGGCATCAATTACCTCATCCCCGATGCTATTGATTTTTTACGCCTGCCTGTGAAATTATTGATGCTTGGACTTTTCGCTTGGGCAATCCGCCGCGCGCCAAGTGAAAAATTAATTCCGCTCAGTTTGCTGCTAGTTCCGGTCGTGACGGCACCCGCCTCGTACTATTTTTGCAGCGTCTCAGTCTTGGTCTTGGCTTTTGCCGACTTGGCGAAAAAAGAAAACGCTCTCGCGCTCAGCTGTATTTTGCTCGCTTTTATTTTGGAAACATTTGGCGTCATCTACGAAAATGTCTACCACAACTCCGACACGAGTTATTATTGGTCGGGGCTCTTCTTTATTTTGAGCGTAGCTTTGCTGTTTGTGGTCGCAAATGAAAAAAATACTCTCGACCCAATGGGTGCAGATAAAAAAATCAAATCTCTTTTTTCAAAAAATCCAAAGGCAGTAAACAAAGTAAAATCCACCAAATTATAAAAATCGCAAGCGCACAACAAGTGTAAAAATTTTGGATAATCCCGTCAGAAGACAGAAATGGGGCCAACCACGTAAAAATTAAAAAACCAAAAAGCCCAAGAGAGACCAAGTGTTTTCTCCAATTTTGTTTCTGAGAATAAAGAGCTAGCGGTATTAAAGACAGAAAAACAAAATAATAATTTGCCGGCAGAGTAAAAAGAAAAATCAACGTTGTCCCGACTAGCAATGCACTTTCGAGCAAATTAATTTTGCGAGTTGCTGCGCAGGCCGCGGCCGTGATTAAAAAACTCAGGGGCAAAAATAACCACAATCGCGACTGCCACACCGCCCAAAGTTGGCGATTCCAGGCATCGAAAAGTCGCAGACCAGCCTCGCCGAAAAAATTCTGATTCGGCACCCAATCAGCGAAAGTTGCGATTTTTTTGAGACCGATGTGAAAAACAAAATAAACATCTTTATGTAACAAAATATGTTGAAAAAAATCTCGCCAAGCATCAAGACCAAAAATCAGCAAACTCAAGCTGCCGAGCGCAAATACCGCAACCGCTCCCCCAGCAACGAAATCGCGAAGCACCTTTTTGTTTTTACGGAAATCAAAAAGCAGCGCAACAACCACCCCGACCGCGAAAAAAAGCGGAAAAACTCGCAACATCGCACTAATCCCGAAGAAAAGACCCGACCAAAAATAGCGCTTTTGGGAAATAAGGCTAAATCCGACAATCAAATTAAACAACCAAAAATAGCGCAGAAAAGCCCCGCCATTCCAAAAGTACCCCGCGATATAACTCACTCCAAAAATGACGACGAAACCGATAAGCGCGGTCATCCCAAAATTACGGAAAATCAAAAATGTAGCGGCGAGCAACAGTAAAATGTCGAGCAGCGGCAACAACAAGTAAGTTTGTGAGCTGAGTGGAATAAGATTGGAAAGGCTGCTTGAAAAAATGACCGAACTCGGCGGCGGATTAAAGCCGGCATCCTGAACTGCAGTATCCCACCACTCCGATGCGCCAATTGAGGCGAGAAAATTCAAATCGTTTTTGAATTCATCCCAGCGCTCCACCGTAAAATTTCTTTTAAAATTTTTATCGCAATCGCGCACTGCCTCATCATGCGAGATTGAGGTCAAGATATTGCGCAAGTTACGAACATAATCAATCGAAATCAATCTGCCTCGCTCCTCGTCACCAGCCGTGACACAATTGTATATTCCAAAATACCCTAGCTCTGAAAAATATTTACTACCAAGATAATAATGGTAAATTTCGTGCCAATGGAAAGGTCTTTGTAGCTCCACCTTGCCTTCGCCATCTGGATTATCAACAAAAATCGAATGAAATTTCCAAAAATTAAAATAAACTGTCAGCGAAGTCAAAATAAAAGCCATCACGATTAAGGCGATTATTATTTTGGGAATCTGCTTTTTTTTATTTTGTAAAAATGCGAACCCTAAAGCCAAAAGCGGAAAGAGAATCAAAACTGAAATTGCGAGATAGGTTTTTTGATCCATCTCGAGCAAATCAAATCACGCCAGGGATGAAGCGCCAACGCACTTTCTTGGCATAGCGGCGGTAATCCGGATCAGCACTCAGGTGTCGCTCTTCCGTCAGCGCGCGCAGAATATAAATCGCGTTCCAGCCGATTAGGGCGAGCAAAGTGCCGAGGCTGAGAAATGGCAGGAACTCAAACCACCACGCTAAATTTTTGGCGATATAGGCTGGATGTCGTACGAAACGATAAGGTCCGTATGAAACAATTCCGCGATTCGTGAGATTACTCGCCTTGAAACCGAGCGCCAGCGTCGCCCAAACATAAATCAAGAAGGCAATCAACCCGGCGATTTTGAGCGAATCGACAAGCCAAACATTTTCGAAGAGTGTGAAGTTTCTGGTAAGCGGGATGAAATTATCCATGATGGAATTGAAGGGCGGATAGCAGATGAGCGCAACCACCCAGCCCGAAACAAAGGGATCGACTGACTTGATACGATTACGAAGAAAACTAAACTCAAAGGTATAAGCGAACGCAAACACGACAGTGTCAATTAAGAAAATTGCCTGATAAATAAAGTCGTAACCCCACTGCCAAAAAAATGAGATGAAACTCTGGCTGGGATCAGCCGTACGCCATAGTTCATGTAAATTTTGAAAATGCTGAAAAAAGAAGTTCAGCATCAGAGGCAAGAAGAAAAATTTGACGAGGTAAGAGAGAGCCGCTGTCCGCGCCGCTGCGCGATTTTCCGGCGAGCGTTTTCGACAAAAAATGAAGTTAAATAAAACTACTAGCTTGTCGCGTGCGTAATCCGCCTCTGTGCAAAAAAAATGGAAACGCACGAGGTAATAAGGCAAACCAAGCACCAGATAAGCCAGAAACAAAAAATTAAAAACCGCAATTGTATTGCCATTTAAAAAATTACGAAAGTAGCCGTGGAAGGAATAAATCGCTAAAAGAACCGCAAAAATGAGGAGATTGCCGAGATAATGCGCGACCGTTCGTTGTAAAGTTTTGAGCATCAGCGTCCGATTTCATTTTGAAACAGAGTCGCGAGACTATCGAATCCGGGTGGCGGATTATTTTGGATGCGCGAATCGTAGCGCAGTACGACGGCTTCAGGCGCAGTCGTCCCGTTGGCTGATTCCGGTCTCGGCAATTCATCGTAAGCAATTTCAGAGAAAGGACGCGCCGTATTATCACAAGAGGAAATTTTCCAGTTGGACGAGCCGTACGGTGAAAGCGCGGAGGTCAGATTGCCACAGCGGAAATACTCGCGCAGATACGCAAGGTCGTATTCGACCGCCTCGCGCCAAGTCGGATCTGGGAAACCACCGCCAATTTCGTAGGGACGCCGCGAAGCACAATTCGGATTACCGTAAGCCGGCCAATTCGGATTGACCGCACCACCGATGGAATTCAGCGAGAGAATCGTCCCTTCCCAAAAAATCTGATTCTTCAGAATTTGATACCACTCTGTACCTTCTCGATTGGTTGGTAAATGCCAATTCGCGTCAGTCGATTTCACACTACCCTCGAGATAATAAGCACCGACAACATTCGTCGGGTCAGGATGCAGGAAAGCGTCTCCGCCGTAAGTCGCTCCGCAAACTTTGTTTTGAAGCAAAATCACACCGAGACTCGCGTTGGAATTGGGTGGATAAACGAGGTTGTCTTTGATGCGCAAATCCGCTCCGCGAATAACGAGCGTCACCGGATAAGGCGGCAGCACGATACTGTCACCATCGGGATTGTCGAGCGTCACCGAGCCGCCACTCGGCGGATCGAAGAAAATCACATTGCCGCGGGCGCAATCGGAAAGGTACGCCGCCGCACCATTGACTGGGTCGTGAGAAGTATTGGAATAATCGATGTACTGAGTCGCATGATTGAGCGCATCCAGCGAGCTCAGCACGACTCCTTTACCTGTCGCGTCACAACCGCAAAGCTCGGTCATACGACCATTCGCACAGGTAAACGATTGACACTCGCCGGGCTCATGGAATGGCTGCAAAATCTGTGCAATCCGCGGATTCATCAAGGTACGCGCTTCGGGATAATTCGTGTCGCACACACTGGCGTTGTCCGCCACGGTCGCCAGCGCCTTGGAGCAATTCACACCCGTCCCGCTAATCGGCTGAACGCGCGTGTCGAAATAACAAGTCTGATCAAACGGATACGGCGTCGTTGTACGCACATTGTTGTAGCCAATAATCGCACCAAACCAGTTGTAGATTGGCACTCTCCGATAAATATAAGTCGAGATTTGAATTTTATAAGCTGATTTGTACTGCGCCGGTAAATACATTTTGTTACCAACGATTTGAAAACTACTCTGCGGGAGACAAGCCGACCAGCCCGCGCCACGAATATCATAGACATTGTTGGCGACGATTGGCCGACTCGCGACCTGCACACAAACATCTGCTTTATTGAGTGAGCAAGTGCCTGTATGAGTAATGTTCACTGGTACCACTACTTTGCCATTTTCAATCGGCAGCGTCGTGAGATAGCAATCCATCGGCAAAGGCTTGCATTCGATATCGGCAGTACAACCCCCGCCACCGGACGAGCTACCAGAGCTGTCCCCGCCAGACGAGCTGCCCGAGCTGTACCCGCCAGACGAGCTACCAGAGCTGCCCCCGCTGGAACCAGAGGAACCAGAGGAACCACTTGAGCTACCTGAAGATGAACCTGACGACGATCCGCTGGAAGAACCAGACGAGGAACCACTTGAGCTACCTGAAGATGAACCTGACGACGATCCGCTGGAAGAACCAGACGAGGAACCAGAGGAACCGCTGGAAGAACTACCTTCACCGTCACCGCCAGGGCAAGTACAATCGCTCAAGCATTTACCGGAACAAGCGGCGTCAGATGTACCATCGCAAACTTCGTAGACTCCAGCGTCGTTTGGTCTCTGGACGATGTTGTCACCGCAGCGAGTCAAGGAACTCAGCGGCTTACAAGTACAATCACTCCTACAAAGACCCAGTGAACAGATACCAGGACAAGCGGCATCATCAGCTCCATCACAGATTTCGTAAACTCCAGCACTGTTTGGTCTTTGGACAATTCCGTCTCCGCAATAAGTCGATGCCGCTGGTTTGCAAGTGCAATCACTTTGGCAGATGCCACTTGCACAAGAACCACTGCTTTTGTCGCACTCTTCATTAAATCCCTGATCGTTCGGTGTTTGTTTTATCCCATCACCGCAAATTTTTGGTGTCACCGGCTTGCAGGTGCAATCACTTTGGCAGATGCCACTAGCGCAAGCAGCGTGGGAAGTGCCATCACAAACCTCTGGTGATTGAATAGTGTTGTCACCGCAAATTGGCTTCTGAGTACAAGTCACATCACTGCAAATCGAAGCATAGGGACTAAGGTTAACTTTACATTCTGGATTATCCAAAGTATAAGAATCAATCGTCACGCTCGAACAGATTTTGCTGCCATTGGGCGCATCTGCCGCTGCAGCTACTGAAAAAGCAACTGGCTTGGTCCCGCCTGCCGGCAAGTGGACGCCGAGATTAAAAGATTGAGTCAGCGGATTCGCAGCCCCTACGCCCCAGATTTTTTTTGTCACAGCATTGATTGTCGCTCCACAATCGCCGCTCACATAAAGGCTGTAATTGTGATAAACCGTCCCGCCACACTCCACCGAGGCAAGCGCTACTCGCGCACAGAGAAATAGCAAAGCCGGAATCACCAGAAGCACCAGATATTTCCGCGCGTAACTATTGAGAAACTTCAGCATAAAATTTAATTTGAATAGGGTTTACTTTAACCTAAAAAACCTATTCGAGCAAAATTGCTTGACTGTCGATATCAGCAGAATTGCTGACTTCACCCTTGGCTGAGATTCCTGGTAACGGACGACTCAAAAAAGCATCTGCCAAAACCAGGGCGAGCGCGACTGCGATGAAAGCAGTAGCGAAAATAATAATCTTTTTCACGCGGTGATTTTAGCCTATCCGCGCCGAAATTAAAATTATTCGAGCAAAATCGTGCCGTCATCCACTGGAGGCAAATCTGTTTCTCCATCTGGCTTGACTCCGATTTCAGTCTCGCAAGGCCCGAAAAAATCGGCAATTGTTTTCCAACCCGGAATCAAAATCTGAACTTCATTCAGCGGAAGACTGACTTTGTTCGCACCTTTTTCCGGCATTTGACCTTTCAGGACGAAATTGCGGAAATTGTCGAAAGATTTCTGATCTTTGAAAATCGCTTCGAATTTCGCTTTCGCCTCTGGCGAAGCATTCGCTTTCCCGAGCCATTCGTCGCGCACATTAGAATATTTACCAAGTGCGTCAGCACGACCAGTGCCAGTCCGAATGTAAGTCAAATAACCCGTGAACAAAGACGCCACCTCAAGCGTCAAGCTCAGCGGTGAATGCACATTGATCAACTCTTTCCTCGGTGCAGATTGGTTTTCCCAAATCGCCATTTTCGGCTGATGTGCTTTGTCTTTGCTAAAAGTCGGCGGAATGAAAACAGCATCGCCGATGAAAAGCGGCGATCGCGCAGCGTTGATTTTGTCCTCATCGTAAAGCACCATCTCAATCGCATCTTTCGCAGTGACACCAATGAAGTTTCCTGGAACATTATATTTATCGAGAATTTTTTCCAATTTCGGATTACCAAGATCGGCAATCTTGATTTTGTCCAATCCGCCAGAATCATTTTGGAGTAATCTAGCCAGATAAAATGCGTCCTCTTCTTTGTCCATTTTCTTTTCCAAATCAGCAATATCTTTGCAATCCCAATCGTAAAGCAATTTAGCTGCTTTAAACATGCGCTCATCTGCACCGCGGTCTGCCCACTTTTTCTGCCAAGTGTTTTTGGCTTCGAGTCTTTTTGCAAACGAATTAATTGTTTTGCCATCGCCAGCCGCTGTAATTGTTTTTTCAAGGTCAGCAGCCATGATAGGAAGTGCCTTTTCGTCTAAGTTTTTTTCAACATATTTCGCGAGCGACTCACGCGACTGACCCAAAACATCATCGACATTTTCGGCGATAAATTTATGTGGTTTCGTGTCGAGACGTTTGCGGGCGTTGAGATATTCACTCTCGCGCAGTGTCTTGCCGCGCAAATCGACAATCGCCGGATCTGGAAGATTGTTAAATTCCGAGCCCGGCTTGAACCAATCCATGACGCGAGGTATGAGCGTCCAACCATCCGGCACATTCTTGAAATACTGAACTGCGTTGATTGGGACAGCTTTCGGTTTTTCAGGTTGCGGAGCTGGCGCAGGCGCGACGGGCGGCTTCAGCGCTTCTAATTTTTTAATGACAACCGCCGGATTTTCGCAGTTCGGGATTTCGATCTGCGCGATCTTGTAATTCGCGACTTCATCCGGACTAATCGTGTCTTGTTTCAAATATTTTTTAAGAATATTTGCCTTATCCTTTTTGTCAGAAATTTCAAGATATTTGTAAATGTACGTCTCCTTCGGGCGCAGCGTCTGCGGCGCGTCGATGTTATTTTCCCAAGTGTCGCCATTCGATTGGTCGATGTACGCTTCGAGTTTGCCACCATGTGCTTTCTGATCCACACGCAGCATGAAAACCTCACCACCACTCAAAATGTCTTTGACCTCTTGCTTGTGTTCATTCGGCTTGGCACTGAGTTTTTCCGCGCTGGAGTCGGAATACAAAACATTCCACCTCATCCCAAGTCCAACCTTTTCAGCAAAAAGTTCTTCGACTTTTTTACCGCCCGACAATCCCTGGACCTGATTGTTGAGCGCCATTTCTCGTTCTGGAGAATTACCTTTCGCGACGCGACCATAGCTCACATCGAGCACTTTGAAAGTCTCGATTAATTCCGCCTTTTTGGCTGGCGACAATTTAGACTCCTTCACCTGTTGTTCAAATTGCCGTGAGCTGCCGAGACGCAATTTTTGCATCTTCGCTGGGTTGTTCAAATCTTCTGGCTTCAATGCGAATAGTGCCGCGACCTCAGCCGGCACGCCTTTTTTCGTGCTAGGTTTCGCGCTAAGGTCTACGACGTTTGATTTCACGCCATCGACATAACTCATGGCAACCCAGCCGCCTTTGTCTAATTTTCCCCACCATCGTTTTTCTCCTTTACCAAATTTACCGGATTTAACTTGGACAATCCTAATTTCCTCGCCGACTGCCACTAAACCGGTTCTCTTACCGTCTTCGCTCAAGACTTTGAGGGCTTCTTTCGCGCGGAATTTACCTGGCACGAAATTCACCGGCTCATTACTTTCTGCGCCGTAAACTGCCTCGAGATCTCTCTGATATCTCGCTGCGCCACCCTCCAATAAATATTTGACTGAAGACGCTCCTGGATTTTTTGGAGCAGCATCGTGAATATCAGACTCTTGAATAGCAGCTTTTGCCGGAGCAGCTTTTTCAGCTGGCGCGAAAGTAAATCCGTCTTTGATAACTTCAGAAAATGGTCGCGCTGTCGGAATCTTACCTTTCTCATAAAGATTGGCATCGACCTGAAAACCCGCAGAATTAAAAATTCTTTCTAATTGATCAGGCGTAACTTTTTCGCCCGTAAGTTTGTTGTGAGCCAGCACTAATTTGACCGCACTCTCACTCGCGTGCACGAGCATGAAACGCCCTTTCTCAATCTGAACCGCTGTTCCCACTTCTTGATCGTGTTTTTCAATCAAGCCATTGACCATCTCATCCATCTGCGCGTCGGTCAGTTCGATGTTTTGGGCTTTTTCAATCGCCTCTTTCAATAATTTAATCGCGTCTTCGGATTCTTTTGTCCGCTTCTGGCGCTCGAGAGTTTTCAGTTCTTGGAGTTTTTCCGCCAAGGATTTTTTTTCCTGCGAATTAATCTTGCCAAGCTCCTTCCCCGTCGCCGAATCTTGCGGCGCATCAAGACGCTTGTTAAACGGCAACTCCACTCTGATTAGCCGCGCTTCGTGCAGCGCGCAATCAATCGGCGCGAAGGTCTGGATTTTGTTTTGCATTTTGAGAGAGTTAATTTTTATTTTTAATTTTAAATCTTTTTATTTTACCATTTTTTATTAAAAAATACAACTAGCGATACAAAAGTCCCTGCACCGCCGCGACGATAATGTACGCGAGCAAAACGATGACCAGTCCGGCGATTGAGTAAATAATCATCGTCTTGGCTTTTTGGGCGTCGTTGTCATTGCCCGCCGCAGTGACGAGTCGGAAACCGCCAATCACGAGAAAAACGAAAGCCGTCAGACCGACCATTTTGGCTGCCAGATCAATCACCTTATCCATGAAAATCTGCAAATTTCCTGCACGATCTTGGTTATTGTTCACATTAAGAATCTTCTTCGTATCGACGCTTTTGAATCTATTAACTCTTTGCTGCAACTCAGTGACTTTTGCTGAGAGCTCGTTTTTAGATTTCGACAGCGCCGCGATAATCTCTAGAGGATCGGTCTCCCCTGTCTTGGTGTTACCCGTACCGTAAATCCCATCACAAGTCGTCTGTGTCCCGTCAGGACCGATGATACTGCATCTAAACCACAAATCAGTGGCGAAATCACAAGCACCAGAACAATCTGAAAAATTATTCAGAATGGTTGTGGCTGCCTGGAGTTCCGCAGTTTTCGCCGCTAGCGCAGCATTGCAGTTCACCTCGGTCGCACACTCATCCACATCAGCCGTGGCAGCAGATGCAACACCGCCGAAAAGCAGCGCGACGACTGGCAGCACGAGTAAAGCCGTGAAGAATGTTTGGATTTTTGTTTTCAAAATTGGTTTTAAATCGTCTCATTTTAGCAAATTTCAAGCTAAAATTCAATCTGAAAATGCTGAAATCCGCTGAAAAAATCGTTCGAATTCTGCGTGAGCATGGTTTCGAAAGCTACTTCGCCGGCGGTGCAGTACGCGACCAGCTTTTGAATCGCCCGACCTCTGACGTCGATATCGCGACTACCGCCACGCCAGAGGAAATCGAGCAAATTTTCCCGCAGACGAAAGCACTCGGGCGCGAATTTGGCGTAATGTTGGTCATCTTCGGACGGCACGCTTTCGAGGTTGCGACTTTCCGTGGCGAGCGCAATTACGACGGGAGAAAACCGGGCGAAGTTTTTTTCACGAGCGCAGCGGAAGATGCCAGGCGACGCGACTTCACAGTGAATGGCATGTTTTGGGATCCAATCGCCCGCAAAGTTTTGGATTTCGTCGGCGGACAAAAAGACCTGAAAAAGCGGCTAATTCGCTTCATCGGCGATGCCGACGCGAGAGCGAGCGAAGATTTTTTGCGAATCCTGCGCGGCGTGCGCTTCCGCAATTTGCTGAATTTCGAATACGACGAGCCGACGAGAAATGCGATTCGCAAGCACGCGCACCAATTGCAACAAATTTCCGGCGAACGCATCCGCGACGAGCTGACGAAAATTTTGGAAAATGAAAATCGCGGACGTGCCTTCCGTGACTTGGCTGAATTCGGAATCCTGGACACAGTTCTGCCCGAACTTTTGAAATTGAGAAATTTGGAGCAGCCGCCACGCTGGCACCGCGAAGGCGATGTCTTCACGCACTCACTCGGCTCACTCGCGAGCTTGCCGAAGTCCGCCAGTGCCGCGCTCGCTTTCGCGACGCTGCTGCACGATGTCGGCAAGGCAGAAACTTCGCGCTTGGAAAATGGTGAAATTACCTATCCCGGCCACGCAGAAAAAAGCGCACTGATCGCGGAAAAGATTTTGCGACGACTAAAATTCGACGGCGCGACACGCGCGAAAATCGTCTGGCTCGTCGCCCACCACATGAATTTTTTTGACATTCCGAAAATGCGGCTCGCGCGCCGCCATGAATTTTTCGTGCATCCGTGGTTCGCCGACTTGGTGAAATTAACAGCGGCAGACATCCGCGGGACTAGTCCGGCGAATTTCGGTCTGCACCGCGAGGTCACGCACGAGTGGCGGATTCACGCCACGGAAAAACTTTTGCCGCCACCGCAATTATTTTTGAACGGCGAGGAAATCAGCCGCGAACTTTTCGTACCGCGCGGTCGAGAGCTCGGTCGGCTGATTCGCATTTTGAAAGATGCCCAAGTCGAAGGCTTGGTGCGAAACCGCGCCGAAGCGCTGAAGTTTCTCGAAAGCTGTTTGAAGCGTTAATTACTTAGTCGCCTTTTCAGCCGGCCATTTTTTGAATGCGAATAACAGAAAAATAGCTGCCTGAATAATCAGCAGCAGAAAAAGCGCATACGCCGTGATTAACCAAATAAAGCTAAAAACCGGATTGAAACTCGCCAGCATGAATTCAGAAGACAAAGCATAAATAAGATAAATCGTACCTGGCGTGACCATCAGGATTTTCCATCCTATGCCGAAACCCATCCTGGAAACAATTTTCCAGAGCGAGAACAAAATCACAAGCAAGCTTAGTGGTAGTGGTGTCGAAAAAAGAATTGAAGGCAAGGCTAGAAGGTTAAATGCTTGGCAATTATTGTCTGAATCTTAGCTGTAAATAAAGTTTTTAGAAATTTTCTGAAAGCGTTAAACTCGGACCATGCGAATTTTGTCTGGAATCCAGCCTTCGGGCAGTCTACACCTCGGAAATTATTTCGGAGCGATTGAGCAGTTTTTGAATTTTCAGAAAAGTGGCGCCGAGCTCTTCATCTTCGTCGCCGACCTGCACGCGCTCACGACGGCGAAAAATCCAGCTGACCTCAAGCGCAGTATTTTCGAGGTCGCAGCGGCTTTCATCGCGTTCGGCTTGGTCGATGAAAAGACGACGATTTACAGACAATCCGACGTGCCCGAGACGCTCGAACTTTTTTGGATTCTCTCCTGCCTCGCGCCGATGGGTTTGCTCGAACGCGCTGTCAGCTTCAAAGACAAAACTGTGCGCGGACTCGACGCGAATGTCGGACTCTTCAATTATCCGATTTTGCAGGCCGCTGATATTTTGATCCTGCAACCGGACAAAGTGCCGGTCGGCAAAGATCAGAAGCAACATCTCGAAATCACGCGCGACCTGGCGGAAAAATTTAATTCTCAATTCGGCGCAACACTGAAATTACCCGAACCGGAAATTCCGAAAAAAGTCGCGGTCGTGCCGGGCACCGACGGCGAAAAAATGTCGAAGAGTTACGGCAACGCGATTGAAATTTTTGCCGAAGAAAGTGTTTTGCGGAAGCAAATCATGCGCATCAAAACCGACTCGACGGCGAAAGGTCAGCCGCTCGATTATGCTAAATGCCTGGTTTTTCAGCTGTTTAAGCTTTTCGCGACCGCAGCGGAAGAAAAAGATTTGGCGGAAAAATACCGCAACGGCGAGGTCGGCTACGGCGACGCGAAGCAGATTTTATTTGAAAAGGTTCTGACGAAATTCGGTCCGGCACGGAAGAAATTTCAAGAGCTGCAAAAAAATCCCAGCGAAGTCACCAAGATTTTGGAGCAGGGCGGCGCGAAAGCCCGCGGCGAAGCCGCGGCGAATTTGGCAAAAATTCGTACGAAAATTGGTCTGAAATGAAATTCACCGACGCCGTCGACGATTTTCTCACTTCGGTCCGCATCGAGAAAAATCAGTCGGAAAAAACGGCTCAAAATTACGAGCACTATTTGGGGCGCGCCGCCGATTTTTTTGGTGCGGAAAAAAATGTCGGCGCGATTAGCTTCCGTGATGTACAGAAATTTTTGTTGCATTTAAACGACTTCGAATCGCGCGGAGCCAAACTCAGCGTCAAGACGCGCGGCTACCACGCCATCGCTTTGCGCGCGCTTTTCAAATTTCTCGCGAAGCGCGACATCGACTGTCTCGCGGCGGAAAAAATTGATGTGCCGAAATCGGAGAAACGCGTCGTCGAATTTTTGACTGCCGAAGAACTGAATCGGCTTTTTGCCACAGTCGGTAACGTAAGGACAGGTTTGAAACCTGTCCCCACACGCGACTTCCGCGATGCGGCGATTCTGGAAACGCTTTATTCCACCGGTCTGCGCGTCTCAGAACTCGTCGGACTGAATCGTAATCAGGTCGATCTCGAGAGGCGCGAGTTCGCTGTGACCGGCAAGGGTCGCAAAACGCGCATTGTTTTTTTGACGCCCGAGGCAGCGGAAAAAATTGGAAAATATCTGAATCGACGCACGGACAATCTCCCCGCCGTCTTCCTCTCACATTCAAGAAGTTCGAAAGCGGATGAAATCGTCGGCGGTCCAAATACGAAAAGACTGACTGCTTGGAGCGTCGCAGCAATCGTACGGAAATACGCGCTCGCCGCCGGTCTCGTGAAAAAAGTGACGCCGCACACTCTGCGCCATTCCTTCGCGACGACACTGCTAAATAATGGTGCCGACATCCGCAGCGTCCAGGAAATGCTTGGTCACGCCTCAATCACGACGACACAAATCTATACGCACGTGACGAACAAAAGACTGCGCGAGGTGCATGCTAAATTTCATCGCTAAACATTCTGATTCGCTTCTGCTTTTTAGCAAGTAACTTCTCAACTCTCTTCCGAAGATTTATAAATTCAGGAAAAACCAACCCAAGAATTTCAAGCATGCAGTGCAAACTTACCCTTAGATGTGGAGAAATTTCTTCGCCGAGCTTCGCTCGCTGTTCACAATCAGCCAAAAATTGACGCACTTTCCCAAAATTTTCTGAGATTACCGTGACAGAATCGTTTTCCTTTTCCAAAATTTTTAAATTAAAAAGTAGGCGATATTTTCCGCAAGCTCCCCCATTTGGTCAAATTCGCTTGCTGAAATTTTATTTTGATTAAATTTGCGTTTATAGTCAAATTATTTGAAAATGCGCTTAACTTTTGAAAAAATCGGTTAAGATTGACCGAGTTTCAAATTTTTAACCTCTTCTATCATGTCAAAGAAAATCTTCTCTCCTCTCGTCATCACACTCGCCATCCTCGTGGTTTTGGCACTCGGCGCGATTGGCAGCTACAACTCACTCGTCACACTCGAAACCAATGTTGATAAAACTTTCGCCGACATCGAAACACAATATCAACGCCGTTTCGATCTCATTCCGAATATCGTAAATACAGCCAAGGGCGAAGCTAATTTCGAACAAACGACTTTGCAAAATGTCGTCGCCGCGCGCTCAGCCTGGGCAGCCGCTGGCACGACCAATGAAAAAATTGACGCAGCTAACAATTTCGAAGGTGCACTTTCGAGACTACTCGTGACCGTCGAAGCTTATCCGACACTGAAAGCGACTCAAGCTTATCAAGACCTAATCACTGAACTGGAAGGCACGGAAAATCGTATCGCCTACGCACGCAGCGAATTCAACACAGCCGCAACTGAATACAACAAATCCGTCCGCCAATTCCCGCGCAATCTCATCGCGAGCGTCTTCAAGTTCGATGCGAAAAAAGAATTATTTCAGGCGGCGAACGGTGCTGATGTCGTCCCAGTCGTTGATTTTGGTGTTAATCAATAATCTCGATGCGTAAATTTTTAATTGGAATTTTCGCATTCAGTTTGATTTTGGTTTCAGCGGCAGCCGCTAGTTTCCCTAAGTTTCAAAATTTCGTGACTGACACGACTGGCACACTTTCAAGCTCAGTCGTCGCAGAGCTAAATTCGAAGCTGGCGAACTACGAAGCGCAAACTGGCACGGAAATTGCCGTTGCGCTCATCACCTCGACCGAAGGAATGCCAATCGATCAGTACGCGACGAAGCTTGGAAACGAGTGGGGCGTCGGTAAAGCGCGAGTTGATAATGGCGCATTGCTCGTCGTCGCGGTCGATGATCGCGAGCTTTTCCTCGCGACTGGCAGCCAGCTCGAAGGCGCGCTGACAGACATCGAAACACGCGACATCATCGACGAAGTCATCACGCCGCGCTTCAAAAATAGTGATTTCGATGGTGGAATCTCGGCTGGTGTCGACGCCATCATCGCAGCCATCGCGGGCGAGAGCTTCACCGATTTGCGAACGAACAACACAGCTTCTGCTCCAAGCTCAGTTGAGGGAATTCTCAATGTAATTTTTGTTTTCCTTTTCTTCGGCGTGCCCTGGCTCGCCGCCATCCTCGGTCGCTCGAAAAAAATCTGGCCGGGCGCCGCGCTTGGCTCAATCGGCGGTGGCATTGGCGGAACGCTTTTAACCTCAAGTATCGCGGGATTTTTCGGCGGCGCAATCGTGCTCGGATTGTTTGGCTTACTCTTTGATTTCATCGTCTCGAAGAATTACGCTAACGCCCAAAAATCCGGCGACCATGTTGCCTGGTGGGCAGGCGGTGGTCGCGGCGGATTTGGCGGAGGAAGCAGCGGAGGATTCGGCGGATTTGGTGGCGGCGGGTTCTCGGGTGGCGGATTTGGCGGGAAATGGTGAATTAAATTCTAAAAAGATCTGACACTTGGTAATTTTTTTTAATATAGTTTTCAGTTATAAATGCGAGAACCGAGGGCAAACTGATCAAATCAAAAGCCATTTCGCATTTTTCCGCCAAAGCATTTAAAGATCTAATATTTATGTCGTTTTGTATTTCAAACTCACCTTTTAAAAATTGAGAGAGAGAGAGAGAGAGCTTCCCTAGAAGCCTCTATGGCAACGATATCCTCAAAAATCTCTTCCGCGTTTTGTATTTTTTGTCTGACAATCCGTTTGGCGTACTTTTCGAAAATAAAAAGCACGGCAGACAAGCTAGCGTCTTCTAGTCCGGGATAATTACACAAATCTGCCAAAGTAATAAGACCGCCTTCCTGAAGTTTCTTTTGAGCTAAACCATCCTTTTCTTTATTTTTTCTTAAAAATCTTTTCAGTCTTTTCTCTGGTAAATTCACGGTTTCTAAAAAAATTGCCCCAACTGCCTCCCGAGAAAGCTGTAAACCACCTCCGGCTGCTTCGAGATTTTCATCTAAGCTAAGGCTCATTCAATTTTAAAATAAGGCGTAATCTTAGCATTTAAATTAATCTCGGCAAAATTAAATCCTAAACAACTCCTCAGCATTTTGGCTCGTCTGTACAGCGATTTCTTCAAGTGATAAGTTTTTGAGTTCAGCAATTTTTTGCGCGACCTCGATGACGAAGGCTGGTTCGCAGCGCTCGCCGCGAAATTTTTGCGGCGCGAGAAAAGGCGCGTCTGTCTCGATGAGTATTTTTTCGAGCGGGGTTTTGCGCGCGACTTCTTGGACATTCACCGCATTCGCGAAAGTGACGATGCCGGTCAGTCCGATAAGGAATCCCCTCGCGAGAACCTGCTCAGCGAAATCCCAATCGCTACCGAAACAATGAAACACGCCGCGCACTTGGAACTTGTCGAGCGAAGCGAAAATCTCAGCATCCGCCGCGCGGGAGTGAATGATGACCGGCCTGTTTAATCTTTGCGCGAGCGCGAGCTGCCGCTCGAAAGCTGCAATTTGAACCTTGGCGGATTTTTGGTTCTTGAAAAAATCGAGTCCAATCTCTCCGATTGCGACAACTTTGGAATTTTGAGCCAATTGCTCAAGCGCAGCGAAATTATCAGCCGACAACTTCTCAGCTTCGGATGGATGAAACCCGACCGCCGCAAACAAGTTAACCCCTGAGTTAACTCGAGGGTTAACGCTCTCGGTCAGCGCGACCGCCTTTCGCGAAGTCGACAAATCCACGCCTGGATTAATAATTTTTGTGACACCGACCTCAGCTGCTCGTGCGAGAACGGCGCCGAAATCCTTTTCGAAATTGGTGAAATCGAGATGGCAGTGGGAGTCGACTAAATGCAAAATTGAAAATTATAAAATATACCACTAACTCCCCTCCCTCAAGGGAGGGGTCGGGGGAGGGTGTCCTGATACACAAACCTCCATAATTTTTTCGAGAACTCCATCTAGATTTTCAAAAACTTCATTATTCCAAAAGCGTAAAACTTGAAAACCATGCTGGTTAAACCATTTGTCTCTCAACAAGTCTTTTTTTGATCCAGCATGCTGGCTACCATCCAGCTCGACGACAACTCGTTTTTCGAAACAAACAAAATCAGCGATGAAGTTTCCGATTGGTTGTTGTCGGCGAAATTTTAGATTTTGAAGATTTTTATTGCGTAAGTTTGACCAGAGTAATTGCTCGACATCCGAAGAATTCCTTCTTAATTTTCTAGCAAATTGCGTTAATCCGGGATTCATTAAGTTAGTCATCTATCTAATATTATCTCCCTCCCCAACCCCTCCCGCTGGGAGGGGAAAAAACCTCTTCTACTTTTTAACCTGGCAGCACGGACAAAACGAAGTCGTTCGCTGCACGATTTTAATTTTTTGCATGGTCGTGCCGCAAATCTGGCAAGGCTGTCCGTGCTTTTTGTAAGCCATCAGGGAATGCTGGTTGCTCCCGTGCTCTCCCGCTGTATCGACGTATTCGCCAATCGTCGTGCCGCGATTTTTAATGCCTTTTTTGAGCTGTTTCCGAATCTCACGGTAAAGATTCTTGAAATCTTGATCCGACAAGTTTTGAATTTCTGAAGCCGGATGCAGACGAGCCGCGAAACAAATTTCATCGGCGTAGATATTGCCAATCCCAACGATGTTTTTTTGATCGAGTAAAAAGGCTTTTAAATTGCCTTTTTTGTTTTGGAAGATCACGCGGAACTTTTTGAGGGTGAAAGCTGGGTCCAAGGGCTCAGCTCCGAGCTTCGCGAGCGATGTGCTGATTGCATTTTTTTCAAGCAATTCTAGCGTGCCGAATTTGCGGATGTCGGAAAATTGCAAAACGATTCCACCGGAAAGCTGGAAAAAATGACGCACGGCTTTTTCGAGCGGCGTGAAATTTTTGGCAAGCAAAAAGTGTCCAGTCATGCGGAAATGGACGACCATTTTTAAATTTTTACCGGCGTCCGTTAACCCACCACCAAAATTTTGTCTGGCACCCTTTAACCCACCACCTAGGTGGTGGGTTAAATTAGAATCGAACGCGTGATTATGATTTAACTCAGAACCAAGCGTGAAAATGAGAAACTTCGCGCGACGCTCGATTGCGAGAATCTTTTGACCGCGAATTCTGCGGCGAAACTGCGCGAAGCTTGGTCGGAAAGCCTTCGGTGTATCCGTCGAGAGATCGAGAATTTTGTGACCGACGAGAATTTGCAAATCACGGACTTGCGTCTCGACCTCGGGCAATTCGGGCATGGGCTAAATTTTAGGTTCAAAAGTCCAAAGTAGAAAGTGAGAAAATTGCTAAAATGCACAGGCTTAATTCTTCGCCCTTAATTTTTTGTCTTTTCAAATTATCCCAGCCATCGACTTAATCCATGGGCGCTGCGTGCGACTTTACAAAGGCTCATTTGAGCAGAAGACAGAATACGAAATCTCCCCTGCCGAGCAGGCGCGAGTTTTTGAAAATGAAGGCGGCGACCGCATTCACGTCGTCGATCTCGACGGCGCGCGCAAAGGCGAACCGATTAATTTGCGAACAATCGCGAAAATTTGTGCGTCGGTCAAAATCCCCATCGAAGTCGGCGGCGGCGTGCGTAAAATCGAAGATGCGGAGAAGCTTTTCGCCATCGGGGTGGACCGCGTGATTCTCGGAACGCTCGCCGTCGAGCAGCCCGAACTTTTGGCAGAATTTTTGCAAAAGTTCGGTAGCGAAAAAGTCGTGGTCGGACTCGACGCACGCAAAGACGGCACGAAGCTAGCGACACGCGGCTGGGAAAGCGCGACCGAAATTGACGTGCTCGACTTCGCGGAAAAGCTCGTGGAAATCGGCGTTTCGCGCATTATTTATACGGACATCGCCCGCGACGGCACACTGACTTTCCCGAATTTTGATATGAACGAACGACTCGTGAAAACGACGAATTTGAAAGTCATCGCGAGTGGCGGCGTCACCGATCTCGCCCATTTGGAAATTTTGCGCAAGATTGGTTGCGAAGGCGCGATTCTCGGCAAAGCGCTTTATGAAAATAAAATCTCG
This sequence comes from bacterium, assembly GCA_021779375.1. GTDB lineage: Bacteria > Patescibacteriota > Gracilibacteria > JAHISY01 > JAHISY01 > JAHISY01. The sequence goes on from JAJYAT010000001.1 coordinate 73,468, forward strand.
CTCGAAGAAATTAAACAATCCTTATAATCCTTAAAGCTCTTTATTTTCTTTATAATCTTTCCTGATGATTGGCTTTCTCCGCGGCACCGTTCTGAAAATTCGCGGCAAGCGACTGATTCTTGACGTCGGTGGTGTCGGCTACGAAATCTGGGCAAATTCGAAAATTTTGGGAATTGCCAAAGTCGGCGATGCGAAAAAACTCTGGATTCACAGCCACCAAACGAGTGACGCAATTTCGTTATTCGGTTTTGAGGCTGAAGAAGATCTGGAATTTTTCGAGCTACTGAATTCGGTTAATGGTGTCGGACCCAAAACCGCACTCGAGATTTTGGAAACTCCAACCGCGAAACTAAGGCAAATTATCGCGGGTGGCGATACAGCGAAATTGGCGGAAACTCCCGGAATTGGCAAAAAAACTGCGGCACGCATCGTACTTGAACTAAGACCGAAAATCGCCGGCGGTGATCCCGAAGTCCCGGATGATTCTGAAATTGATGCGGGAGTTTTGGACGCGCTCGTCGGACTCGGCTACACGAAAAAGGCAGTGCTGAAAGTTTTGGCGCAGAAACCAAGCGCGGTCAGCAAACCCGAGGATCTCGTGAAATGGTTTTTGCAAAATGCCTGAACTGCTAAAATCCCAGTAATTTAATTACCAGCCATGAATGTTCGCCAAATCATCACGATTATCATAGGAATAATCATCGCGCTCGGCGGTCTCGCTTTCGCCATCAGCTTCCTCGCGAATTCCAGTCCTGCGCAAATTTCGACGGAAATAAACTTCACGAATTCTTCCACGGGCGAGACTTCCAAAGTCACCCCCGGCGCATCAGTCGCTGGCAAAGGTAATCTCACGCTCGGTGAACACGAAATTTTGCAGCTCACGACTGAAGATTCCGCTCTCGAGCTTGTTTCGGCGGAATTCAATGAAAAAACCGACCTGATCGACATGACTCGTGCGCGTGTGAATTCAGGCAGCGTCCTCGCAGTCAATCTGGTTCTTGGCTCAGAACTCACGCTCCTGGACGACCGGATTGCCGCTACGAATCATGGCGGCAGTTTTGTTTTCGAAAAAGATGTCAGTGTGGACAAAAACTCAACTTTAATCCGTGTGCTTTCAGGAGACTTGCAGTTGACTTTCGTTGACTCGACAAATTCCGAAACCTTCGAAGGCACACTCCTCGCTGGCGAAGAAGTTGATTTGGATGATGCGGCAGTCAAGGAAATTTTTGCGGCGGGCGATGAAATCGCGCGCGTCGCAGCCTGGCGCAGCAAAATCGGCAAATTTTCCAGCCAGTTCGAAAGTGAAAGCAAGCTCGTCACTCAAATTTTGTCGAAACTACCAGATAGTACGATGAACAAAATCCTGAGCTTCTTGAAAGAAAACTTGATTTTAAGCTCTGCGAAAAAGGCCGATTTTTACGCAGCGCAGTTCGCTAGCGCACTAGGCCTCGCAGCGCGCGGTGACACGAGCGAATTTGAGAAATTGATCGCGACGACCAACGAGTCCAAACGCACAATGCTGCAGTCTATTGCTGCGCGCACCCTACTCTACACGCGACTTCTTGCGCCAGCTTCACTCTCGCCAGCACTGAAATTAGAGATTGACGAGCTCGGTAAGCTGTCCGCACCGCTCGCGAATTTTGCGGGCGTCACCGGACTCTCACCAGAGGAAAGTCTGAATCGTAATTTGATGTCAATCCTCGACGATCCAACCAACACAAACCAAACGGCGAGATTTTTGGCACTGGCGAAAAACGGAATCAAGATCGCCGATGAGACCGGAGCACTGTTGCTGCTCAAGATTTTGAAAATTAATCCACAGACCACAACCGCCGACTGGATCGATGCTTGGTCCACGATTAATAACGCACGCATCGTCGATAATCATGATCTCGCCAATGCTGTCACCGATCAGCTCGACCTCGTTAATGTTTTGATTAAAGCCGGTCGCAAAGAACTCTCCGGTGCCGCACTCAAAGAGCTCGCTGGTCTGCTCGGACGCGCCAGCACGGTTTTCGACCAAGGCTCGCTCGAAATGATTGCAGCGGCTGGCAATGAATTCCGCAGCCGCGTACTGTTCCTCGCCAGTCTGCGTGACGAAGGACCTTTCGACGAAGCCGCCTATAAAACATGGCTCGCCGAACAAGAAAAAGTGAGCTCGCCAGAAGAAACCACACCGGAAAACAATGAGCTAATCGCTCCGACCGACGACCCCAATCGTGTCTCTCGACCGGAATCTGAGCTGACCAAGTTTTTGAAAATTAAATTCACGGAGTCAGACACGCAGGCGACGGAAGAAAAAAAGTCCGAGGAAAGTACAGACACCAGCAAACCACCTGCTGAGACTTCACCAGCAACTACCACACCCGTCGAAATTCCCGCAACTACTCCGGAAACCATCGAATCAAAAATTATCGACGCCATTCCAAAATTTATCAAAGCTAATCAGGAAAGTGTCAAAACTACTCCGGCAGAATAATTTCACCAGTAAAGCGCACCAAGATTCACCGCAATTTTTGAAATGAAACTCGCCACTATCACCGTCGCCGGACCCGACCGCCCAGGAATTATCGCGAAAACGACAACCACGCTTTTCGAAAACGGCGTGAACATCGTCTCACTCGATGAGAAAGTCGTGAACGGAATTTTTTCGATGGTGCTTGCCGCCGATGTCTCGAAAGTAAACTTTGAAAAATTAGCGAAAGAGCTGCAGCGCTGCGCCAAAGACTTGGATCTCGAAATTCGCGCGAAACTGCACGACACGCGCGAAGTAAAAAATCTCGCAATTTTGGTGACGCGCGAGCCGCGCTGTCTCGAGGAGATTGTGCGGAATTGCGAGAACGGGAAAATTCGCGCCAAACCGGTCGTCATCATCGGCAATCGTCCCGAACTGAAAGATCTGGCGGCGAAACTCGAAATTCCTTTTCAGCTCGCCGATGGCGCGAGCAAGGAAGAGCGTGAGAAAAAAATGGTCGCGATTTTGAAAAGGTTCAACGCCGACTTCGTCGCCCTCGCCCGCTTCATGCAAATTCTCTCGCCGGAATTCGTCGCGCGTTTCGAAGGTCGCGTGATCAATATTCACCCCTCGCTCCTCCCCGCCTTCCCCGGCGCGCGACCCTACGATCAAGCTCTCGAAGCTGGCGTGGAAATCGTCGGCGTGACAGCGCACTTCGTGACGACCGATCTCGATCGCGGTCCGGTCATTTGCCAAGACGCTTTTCGCGTGAAGAAAAATGAACCGATTGAAAAAATCCGCGAGCGCGGACAAAAACTCGAGGCGAAGGTTCTGACCCGCGCCTGTGAGCTCTACTCGAAAGACAAGCTTTACATGCAGTGGGGCAAAGTACATTTCCGCTAAAAGTGCCAGTTTTTCGTCTAATTTTCACCATTTATGCATTTCCTTGATTCTGCAATTCTCGGCGTCGTCGAAGGCGCAACTGAATTTCTCCCGATTTCTTCGACAGCGCATCTGATCCTCGCTGGCAAATTGCTCGGACTCGCTGACTCCGCCGCGGCACCATTTGAAATCGCCATGCAGAGCGGCGCCATCCTAGCGGTAATCTTTTTCGAATGGCGCCTGATTTTGAGTTTCTTGCGCCGCGATACATTTTTCAAAATCTTGGTGAATTTAATTGTCGCTTTCATCCCCGCCGCAGTCGTCGGACTAATCTTGCACAAATTCATCACGCAGCACCTTTTCTCGCTCCCCGTCATCGCCGCTACACTCCTCATCGGCGGTATCTTCATGCTGCTCGCCGAACATTTTTTCGGCAAAAAAAAATCGGTGCAACAAGCGGACGACATTCGCAAAATGCGCTGGCAACAAGCGTTCGCCATCGGCTGCGCCCAAGTTATCTCAATCATCCCCGGTACTTCGCGTGCGCTGACTACGATCTACGGCGGCATTTTCGCCGGACTTTCGCGCAAAACCGCGACGGAGTTTTCTTTCCTCCTCGCGATTCCCGTCCTCGGTGCGGCGACGTTTTATGAAGTCGTATTGAATAAAGAAAGCCAACTCTCAGTCGATGCTAATTTCTGGATTGCTTTCGGCGTCTCATTCGCGGTCGCGCTCTTGGCGCTTCAGCTTTTCTTCGCCTTCGTAAAAAAACACGACTTCCGCTGGTTCGCCTGGTATCGCATCGCGCTCGGGCTCGCCATCATCGCATTCCTGTATTTAGGGTAAAAATTGATTAAGCCCTGCCAAACGAGGAGAGACTTTTCTGAGAGCAACAATTAGTTTAAAATCTTTTCGGTTTGGAAATTGGCACCAAGCTGACAGATTCGAAAGTGTCCTCCGCCGAGCGGGGGAAATCCGAGTGGAACCTCCCGGTGTAAATCGGGACTCGGAACGAGTAATCGTTTCGAGTTGTTTTTTAAACTTAATCCTTATTCCTTACTAACTTAATTCTTAATCCTCTCCCATGTCTGCCACCTCTCTCGATCAAATCGTTTCGCTCTGCAAACAGCGCGGCTTCATCTTCCCCGGCTCAGAAATCTACGGCGGACTGGCGAATACCTGGGATTACGGTCCAGTCGGCGTCGAGCTAAAAAATAATGTGAAAAAGTTTTGGTGGGATTTTTGGGTGACGAATCGTGATGATGTCGTCGGCGTCGACGCTGCGATCTTGATGAATCCGCGAGTCTGGGAAGCGAGCGGTCATGTCTCGAATTTCTCCGATCCGCTCGTCGACTGCAAAGCCTGCAAAAAAAGACACCGCGGCGACAAGCTACTTGAAGAAAAACTCGGCGTCGAAGCGATCGCGGGCATCGCGCTCGTCGATGTCACGCCCCGACTTTTGGCGGAAAAAATCGCCTGCCCGGACTGCGGCAAATGCGACTGGGCGGAGGCGAAACAATTCAACCTCATGTTCCGCACTTCGCAGGGCGTGACGGAAGATTCGGAAAGAGAGATTTACATGCGCCCGGAGACAGCACAGGGAATTTTTGTGAATTTCAAAAATGTGCTGAATTCGAGCCGCAAGCGCCTGCCCTTCGGCATCGCACAGATCGGGAAAGCTTTTCGCAATGAAATCACGCCGGGCAACTTCACTTTCCGCACGCGCGAATTCGAACAAATGGAGGTCGAGTATTTTTGCGCTGAAAAAGATTGGGAGAAAATTTATCCGGAACTCGAGCAAGCGAGCTGGGATTTTTTCGCGAAACTAGGAATCAATGGGGGAAATTTGCGCTGGCGCAAACACGACGATGCCGAGCTTTCACATTATTCGCGGCTGACGAAAGACATCGAATACAAATTCCCCTGGGGCTGGGGCGAACTCCAGGGACTCGCCTACCGTACGGATTTTGATTTGAAACAGCATGCGAAATTTTCCGGCGAGTCTATGGACTACCTCGATCCCGAGACGAATGCGAAATTCGTACCGCACTGCATCGAACCAAGTTTCGGCTGCGACCGCACAGTGCTGACCGTCTTGCTCGACGCCTACACTGAGGACGAAGTGAATGGCGAGAAACGCGTCGTGATGAAATTCGATCCCAAGATCGCACCAATCAAAGTCGCGGTTTTGCCACTCTCGAAAAAGGAAAATCTGACGAAAAAAGCGCGGGAAATTTACGACCTGCTGAGAAAAGAATTCCGCACGGAATACGACGAGACACAATCCATCGGCAAACGCTACCGCCGCCAAGATGAAATCGGCACGCCACTCTGCGTGACAGTCGACTTCGGCACCATCGGCGAAGATGACGGACAATCGAAAAAAGATTGCGTCACCGTCCGCGACCGCGATTCGCTCGAACAAGTCGAGGTTCCAATCGAAAAATTGGCTGCAGTTGTCAAAGAAAAATTAGGCAATTAAACTCCCGCAACAAAACTTAGTTCTTAATTCTTACAAACTTAATCCTTCCCAAATGCAAACCACTCTCGTCATTTTCAAACCAGACTGCGTCCTGCGCGGACTCGTCGGTGAGATTCTCGCCCGCTTCGAGAAACGCGGACTCAAGATTGTCGCGATTAAAAAAATGAAACTCTCGACTGAGCTTTTGACTGAACATTACGGACATTTGAAAGACAAGCCTTTTTTCCCGGGAATCGTCGCCGCGATGCAACGCACGCCAGTAATTGTTTTAGCTTTGCGTGGCGTCAACGCCGCCGAGGTCGCCCGCAAAATGGCAGGTGCGACGAATGCCCGCGACGCGGAAGTCGGTACGATTCGCGGTGATCTCGCAGTCTCGATTCAAAATAATCTCGTCCACATTTCCGATTCGCCGGAGTCCGCGGAGATTGAGGTAAAAAGATTTTTCACAGCGGAAGAATTGGTCGACCCAGCCGACGAAGAACTCGGAGTGCTTTATTCGAAAGATGAATTAAATTAAGATTGGAAAAACTGAAGTTAAAAAACTTTTTTCTTAATCCTTAATTCTTAATTCTTTGGTGGTGAAACGAGCCGAAATTTTTTTTAACGCACTCCGCCTGCCGACAGATTTTGTCGCAACGGCGAGTGCGTTTTTCGTCGCGCGCGCCATCCGCCTCGACCCAACTTTCCTAGCGAATTTTCAATCACCCGCCAATACGAATCTGGATTTCGGCGACTTCACGAAATTGGTCGCACTCGCGAGCGGCGGTCTGATTTTGATTTTCGCCGTCAACGGAATGTACCGAATGCGCTCGCGGAATTTGGGACGCGATTTCCGCCAAATAATTTTCCTGGTCGCAGCCTGGCTACTAATTTTGACGGCTTATTTTTTCTTCCGCCGCGAATTCTTCTTCTCACGCCTCGCGCTCGTCTACGTCGGAATTTTGAGCGTTTTCTTTATTTTGGCGGGACGAATTTTGGTGCGTTTTTTCCAAAGAATTTTTTGGCAAGCCGGCATCGGCGTGACGAAAATTTTGGTAATCGGGACGAATCCGAATTCGCTCGTGCTGGGTAATTTCCTCGCAGGCAATCCACGCTTCCGCTTCGCTGGCTTCGTCGAAGTTGCCTGCCCTCGACTCCGATCGGGGGGAAAACTGCCGCACGCTTTTCCGAAAAATCCGATTGGCGAAATCGCCGATTTGGAAAAAATCGTGCGCCGACGCGAGATTGGCGAAATTATTTTGGCGAGTCGGAAATTGTCGCACGAAAAAATGCGCGAACTGCTCGCGTTTTGTCGCGTCAATCATATCGGTTTTTCTTTCGTCCCCGATCTACTGGAAGTCCCACAGAAAAATGTCGAAGTCGATGAGGTGGCAGGCATTCCCCTGATTTCGCTGCGACCGACACCGCTCAACGGCTGGGGTCGCGTCGGCAAAAGAATTTTTGACTTTTTTGGCAGTCTGTTTTTTTTAATTTTGACCGCGCCGATTTGGCTCGTGACTGCCATCGCCATCAAGCTCGATTCGCGCGGTCCGGTTTTTTTCGTCCGGAAAGATGACGGTTCGAAAGTCGTCCGCATCGGCAAACACGGTCGGGCTTTTGGTTTCGTGAAATTCCGCTCGATGCGCGCGAAGTCAGACTCGCTGCGCTACTCGCGCGAATTGGCAGCGCAAAATACGCGCCGGAATTCTCCGCTCGTGAAAATCGAAAACGATCCCCGCATCACGCGCGTCGGGAAATTTATCCGGAAATATTCCATCGACGAATTACCGCAGCTGCTAAATGTTTTGACCGGCAAAATGAGTCTCGTCGGACCGCGCCCGCACCTCCCCGAGGAAGTCGCGAAATACCGCGCGCACCATCGCCGCGTCCTCGGCATCAAGCCGGGCATCACCGGACTCGGACAAATCTCGGGGCGCAGCGACCTCGACTTCGAGGAGGAAGTCGCACTCGATACTTGGTACATCGAGCACTGGAGCATTTGGTTGGATTTGAAAATCCTCTGGAAAACAATCGGCGTCGTGCTTTTCCCGAAGCACCGCGAGTAGCCGAAAAAAACAAAGCGCGCTAAGCTCTCGCCAACCTACCCAATCCGACGATGGCCTTCGTCTCTCAATTCATCCGAACCGAAATCACTGACAGCGCCGACCAAACCCTGGGCAAATTGGTCGACTTTATCGCTGAATTAAACGAGGACAAATTCCCGCCGATTGTAGCCTTGGTTTTGCGCGAAGCGAAAACCAAAACGCTGCGTCTCATTCCGACCGAATACATCGCCAATCTCGATCGCGGCGAAATCGACCTCACGACACTCGCTAGCAAACTCAAGTCGTATGCGCCGCACAAAAATGATTTGTGGCTCTACCGTGATGTCCTGGACAAACAAATCGTCGATCTCGAAGGCACGCGTGTCGTCCGCGTGAATGATCTGCGTTTCAGTATGGTGAATGGTCGCCTGCGTGTCCTCGGCATCGATGTCAGTACGCGCGGCGTTTTGCGCCGAGTCGGTCTGGACCGCCTGAAACTTTTTAATTTTTTGAAGCCGCGTTTTATCGACTGGGAAAAAGTCCGCATCGTCGGCAACGCACTGCAACTTTCGACGCTCGCCGCGGATCTCGTGGAATTACATCCGGCTGATTTGGCTAACATCGTCGAAGATCTCAATCCTGACCAGTCTGAGAAAATCATGCAATCGCTCGACAGTGAAACCGTCGCCAAAGTTTTCGAAGAATTGGAACCGCATTTCAAACACAGCGCGCTCAAGAATCTCGATCAGAGAAAACTTTCGACCGTATTATCGCAAGTGCCGACCGATGAATTGGTGGATTATCTCAAATCACTCACGGTCCGCGAGCGCCGCAAGATTCTCACGAAAATCACTTCCAGCAAGAAGAAAACCGTACAGCAATTTTTGGGCTATGAGAATGACACAGCCGGCGGATTGCTCAGCACGGAATTCGTGAAAGGCAGCCGCGATTGGGATGTCAGTGAGGCTCGCGAGCATGTCCGCAAAGTTTCTGAGGCGCACCGGTCGATTAATTTTATTTATCTCACTGATCGGCAGGATCATTTCGTCGGGACAGTTTCGCTACGCGCGCTCCTACTCGCCGATTCGAAAATGAAACTGCGCCGCATCATGAAACGTATCCGCGGACACCAAATCGTGCGCGTAGAGGCCTCGCTCAAAGACATCGCGCGCATCATGACGAAGTATAATCTTTCTTCGGTTGCGGTCGTGGATGCCGAGCAAAAGATGCTGGGGGTGATTACCGTCGATGACTTGATGCGACAGCTCGTCCCCCACGCTTAAATTTTTTAATTGAATCAATCAATCCGAAGCTATGTTGGAAAGATGGAAAAATCTTCGTGCGCGGTTGATGATTTTTTTGGCGATCGCCGGACCGGGACTCATCACCGCCTCGGTCGACAATGACTCGGGCGGCATCGCGACCTACGCCCTAGCCGGTGCGCGCTTTGGCTATGGTCTGCTCTGGACGCTCATCCCGATCACGCTACTCCTAATCTTCACGCTCGATCTTTCGACGAAACTCGGCATCACCACACGCACCGGACTCGCCGCACTCATCCGCGAAAAATTTCGCATACGACTCACGCTGCCACTTCTACTGCTCGTGCTGGTCGCGAATCTCGGCACGACCACGAGTGAATTCGCCGGCATTTCGTCTTCGTTCAAAATCTTTTTCGCGGGAACTTTCGCCAGTCATCCGCTGCTCGAAACTATCTTTCAGTCTGGAATTATCTTGCTTTGCGCGGGCTTGATTTGGTTTTTTATTTTGAAAGGAACTTATAAGCGCATTGAAAAAACCTTCATCGTCTTGGTGCTTTTTTACGTCACTTACATTATCTCGGCGATTCTCGCGAAGCCGGACTGGAGTCTCGCGCTCAAGAGTTTGGTCATCCCGACTTTCGAATTCAACACGGGCTTCCTACTCACGACAGTCGGCGTCATCGGCACGACCATCACGCCGTGGATGTATTTTTTCCATAATTCCACACTCGTCGAAAAAGGCGTGGAAAAAGAAAACCTGCGCAACAGCCGCATTGATGCGCTACTCGGCAGCATCATGACTGATGTGATTTCTTTCTTCGTCATCGTTGCAGTCGCCAGCACGATTTTCGTGAATCATTTGCCGGTCGCGACCGTGGCGGACATAGGACAATCACTAGTACCTCTAGCTGGAAAATACGCCGGGTTTTTGTTTGCCTTCGGCTTACTCAACGCTTCACTCTTCGGCGCCGCCGTCTTGCCCCTCTCCACCGCCTACACCATCTGCGAAGCACTCGGCTGGGAGACAGGCATCGACAAAGGTTTTCGCACCGCGCCGCAGTTTTACGCGATCTTCACCGGCATGATTGCCATCAGCGCTGGCATCATTCTCACGCCGAAGATACCGCTCTTGCTCATCATGTTCACGTCGCAAATCGCCAATGGTTTGCTGCTGCCGTTTTTCTTGGTCTACCTCATGCTCCTCGCCGAAGATGAAAAACTGATGGGTCGCTACCGCTTGAAAGGATTCCTGCGCTACTTCGGCTGGATCGCCACGACAATTTTAATCGTGCTCAACCTCATGACTGCCGCAGCGCCTTTGTTCCAATAATTTAAAACTGAAAAATAAGAGTGGAATCTGAAAACATTTAGAACAACTAGAACAAATCCAAACCAACTTAGTCCTTATTCCTTACTAACTTAATTCTTACCAATGCGCTCCTACCGCCACCTCGACACCATCACCGCGATTTTCGTCGCCGTGCTTTTGATTTCGAATATCGCTTCGACCAAGATTGTCGCCTTCGGGCCTTTTTCTTTCGACGGCGGCACTTTACTCTTCCCGCTCGCTTACATCTTCGGCGATGTTTTGACGGAAGTCTACGGCTACGCGCGCAGCCGCCGCGTGATCTGGCTAGGATTTTTGGCAGCCGCTCTGCTCGCCGGAGTTTTGTCAATCGTGAATGCTCTGCCAGCCGCAAGCGATTGGACCGGACAAGCCGCATTTGAAACAATCCTCGGACAAACTCCGCGCATCGTCGCCGCCAGCCTGCTCGCCTATTTCGCCGGTGAATTTACGAATTCTTTTGTGCTTGCGAAGCTGAAAATTTTTACTTCGGGAAAATATCTCTGGATACGCACGATTGGTTCGACGCTCATCGGTGAAGGTCTCGACACTGCCATTTTTTGCCTGGTCGCCTTCGCTGGAGTTTTCAGCAACGAACTTCTACTCGTCGTAATTATTTCGAATTATATTTTCAAAGTCGGCGTCGAAGTGCTCGCGACTCCGCTGACTTATGCAGTCGTCGCCTGGCTGAAGCGCGCCGAAAATGAAGATTATTACGACCGCAAAACCAACTTCAATCCCTTCAAGATAGAAATCTGAATATGCGAAGCAGCCCCATCTGTTGACAAAACTAAAATTTATGAGAAAATCAGCGACCTCTAAATTTTAATGGTGGCTGAAATTAAATCTACAACCGATCGACCGTCTGAAACTGAATCAGCCAGAATTAAAAGTTTAAGGCGAACAATTGACCGCATCTTTGCGACTCAACTTTCACAAGTTGCCTCAAGGAATTTTCGTAAAATATTCGCTAAAGACAGGCGACGCGAAATGACCTGGCATAATCTCGATGAATTTGAACTGGAGGGTCCAAAAGAAATGCTCGAATTTGCCGTAGTGTCAGCGAATAAAGCAGAAGTCGCGCTAATCACCGAAAACAGGGATGCTCTCGGTCTGCTCGGAATATGCCTGTGTATAAATTTTGACGGCAGGATTGCCATGCTCATGAAGAGAGAAGCCCGGAGACTAAAAGCGTTGGATTGATTCTTATTAATTTGCCGAAAGTAAAGTTTTTCTTTAAAATCTCGCGGCTTTCGAAATTGTTCAAGCTACCCTGAGTGTTCTCAGTGTTTAATTACATTTAGAACAAAGCGTAGCAGTCAAACAGTTCGAACAATTCTAAATTTTCAAAAATGGCTGAATTTGACCTCGCTCACGTACGTAACATCGGAATTATCGCGCACATCGATGCGGGTAAGACCACGACGACCGAGCGCGTACTTTTCTTCACGGGACGCACACACAAAATCGGCGAAGTGCACGATGGCGAAGCGACGATGGACTGGATGGAGCAGGAGCGCGAGCGCGGCATCACGATTACTTCCGCGGCGACTTACTGCGTCTGGAAAGACTGCCAAATCAATATCATCGACACTCCCGGTCACGTCGACTTCACCGTCGAGGTGGAAAGAAGTTTGCGCGTCTTGGATGGCGGCGTCGCTGTCTTCGACGGCTCGCAAGGCGTCGAGCCACAATCGGAAACTGTCTGGCGCCAGTCGGACAAATACAAAGTTCCGCGCGTTTGCTTCATCAATAAGATGGACAAAACCGGTGCAGACTTCGAGATGTCGGTGAATTCGATTTTGCAGCGCCTCTCGACCAAAGCCAGCCCGATTCAGCTCGCGATTGGTTCAGAGGCTGATTTCAAAGGCATCGTCGATCTCATCACGCGCAAAGCCATAATTTACAAAGACGAAGAAGGTCAGATTACGGAAGAGATTCCAATCCCGACTGAGATGCAGGACGATGTCGAAAGATGGAGGCTCGAATTGATTGAAAAAGTCGCCGAACATGATGATGAATTGATGCAGCTTTTCATGGAAGGCAAAGATCCGACGGTCGAACAATTGAAAAAAGGCATCCGCAAAGCCGTGATCAAGAATGAATTTTACCCAATTCTCTGCGGCACTTCGCTCAAAAATAAAGGTGTCCAGCCGATGCTCGACGCAGTCAATGACTACTTGCCCTCGCCGCTCGATGTCGTCGAATGGAAAGCGCACGACGCGGATGACGAAGAAAAAGAAGTTCCTGTGAAGCCCGATCCGAATGCGCCGGTCGTCGCGATTGCTTTCAAAATTGCTGCTGATCCTTTCGTCGGTCGCATTACTTTCGTCCGCGTTTACTCCGGCAATTTGAAATCCGGCAGCTATGTGATCAATACCGCCAGCGGCGAAAAAGAAAGAATCGGTCGCTTACTCCAAATGCACGCCAACAATCGCAAAGAAGTCGAGGAGATACCTTGCGGCGGTCTCGGTGCCGTCGTCGGTTTGAAAAAAACGAAAACCGGAGACACGCTCTGCGACGAAAAACACCGCGTCGCGATGGAAGCGATGACTTTCCCAGAGACTGTGATTTCGATTGCCATCGAGCCGAAGACCAAAGCTGATCAGGAAAAAATGGGTATGGCGCTGAATCGCCTCGCCGAAGAAGATCCGACTTTCAATGTACGCTCGGACGAGGAAACCGGTCAAACGATCATCTCGGGCATGGGCGAATTGCACCTCGATGTCCTGGTCGATCGCATGAAACGCGAATTCAAGGTCGAAGCGAATGTCGGCGCCCCACAGGTCGCCTACCGCGAGACGATCACGAAGCCAGTCGAAGTCGAAGAAAAATACGCCAAGCAAACTGGTGGTCGCGGTCAGTACGGTCACGTCTTGATGCGTTTGATTCCGCAGGAACCTGGCAAAGGCTATGAATTCGTGAATGACGTCGTCGGCGGCAAGATTCCCCGCGAGTATATTCCCGCGGTTGATAAAGGTATTCAGGAGGCACTCACGCGCGGTATCAGCGCGGGCTATCCGGTCGTCGATGTGAAAGTCGAACTTTATGATGGCAGCTATCACGAGGTCGACTCCAGTGAAATGGCGTTCAAAATCGCCGGCTCGCAAGCTTTCCAAAAAGGCGCGCGCTCGGCGAATCCAGCCATTCTCGAACCAATCATGAAAGTCGAGGTCACTACACCGGAGGAATTCATGGGCGATGTGATGGGCAATTTGAATTCGAAACGCGGTCAAATCAATGAGATGACCGATCGTGGCAATGCGAAAGTTATCCGCGCAATCGTGCCTTTGGCTGAGATGTTTGGCTACGCGACAGATCTGCGCTCGATGACCCAAGGTCGCGCTAATTACTCGATGGAATTCGGTCACTACTCAGCCGTGCCGAAGAATGTTGCCGAAAAGATTATTGAGAAGCGCGGCGGCGGAAAGAAGGAATAATTTTCTTCGTCCGAAATTATTGTTTTGCAATACGTAAAAGCGCGATTAATCGCGCTTTTACTTTTGACCGAATTTAGTTTTTTATAATAAAATGCAGCCTTTAAAAAATTCTCATGCGACCAGTTCCTGCCAAATCCGAAGCCACACGCAAACGACGACCGGATCTAAATGCACGCATGATTTACTGTCAAAGTGCGCGCGCGATTCTCGCCCAACTTCCCAACGAACACTCTTGGGTTGCACGCAAGAAAATAGCACTAGAGGAATTTTTCGGAATAGACCCCATCAACGCTTGGGTAGCCCAGGAAAGACAAAAACTTTTCGACGCTTTAAAAAAATATCCTGGCAAGCATTACAATGAGGCAGGCGCGAAACTCGAAGCCCTTTTCCTCGAATTCGAGCGTGATATCCAAGCAGTCCTACCACATCTAAAACAAATACCTAAAAAAACTGAGCTCGACTTTTCGTCTGAGCAAATCCAAACAGACTTAGCCGCGGCGCGGATTGACCCTTATTACGCGAGAAAATTAGGATCTGAAACGGAAGATTCTTTTGAAATCCCAACCCAAGACGCCGAGCAACGTTTTGATGTAAAAATATTTTTAAGCGAGAACAAGATCGTTATTCAGGGAAAAAGAGCGCATGAAGCAATGCAATGGCTGGAAAGAATCACCGAACCTGAACCAGCGCCTGGCATGACTATCGTAGGTACCATAATCAAAATTACAGATTTCGGATTTTTTGTTGATTTCGGACCAAGAAGAGATGGGCTAGTTCACAATTCCGAAATCACTTTGGGTTCTAAAAATCCGCGTCCTTTGCAAGAAGGAGAAACAATCCAAGCTGAAATCCTAGAAATTAACAGGAGTGGCCACATTCGGCTAGGAAATGCCCTTCGTCTAGATACGAATCTAAACCTGTAGGATTCATTCAAACCATGAAAAAACCGTAGGGAACGCAGATCTGCGTTCCCTACCTGTTTCAAAATACAGCGTTTTGCAGACCTTTATTTAACTACTTTAAACACCTGCACCTGCATCGTCACGTCTGTAGCTGGTTTGTCATTCGCATCGCGTTTAACATTCACGATCTGATCAACGACACTCATGCCCGAGACGACCTGCCCGAAGACAGTGTGTTTGAAATCGAGGAAAGTGTTGTCGGCTTGATTGATGAAAAATTGCGATGAGTTAGTAATCGCGCCACGCTTCGCCATCGCGATGGAGCCGCGGATATTCGAAAGTGTCGGCACGAATTCGTCCGCGAAATCCCCGCCCCAGATCGACTCGCCGCCCGTACCATTGCCGAGCGGATCGCCACCTTGGAGCATGAAGTCCGGAATGACGCGGTGAAAAATCAGTCCGTCATAAAATCCGCGTTCGGTAAGTCCGACAAAATTTTCAACTGTTTTGGGCGTCTGATCCGGCGTGAGTCGTAGCCAAATTTCGCCGAGACTTGTCGTCATTTTGACGATGGTGTCGCCGACTACCGCACAGCGATCTTGTTTCGTAGAGTTTGCTTCACAGTCATAAGCTGGAACTTCACCAAGTGAAATGGTTTTAGCAGGCATGGTAGAGGCGTTAGTGGAACAAGGTGAGAATTCACAATCCGGCGGGACGCGCCCGACCGAGGAGCCATCCGGGCAAATTTTGGCATCCGCAGTGCAAAACACGACATCGTCGGATTTATCAGTAGTGTCGCTCTGGTCGACTGGCGCCGCGCCGCAACCCGCGAGCAAGAAAACAAAAGCGGAGGCAAAGAAAAGTTTTTTCTGCATGGTAAAAAATTAATTTAATTGGCTGAATTAGTCGTACCATCGACTGCCGCCTCGTCCGAACGCACCGCTGGCGTGACTGTCTCGGCAGGAGTGGTTTCGTCAGAGCTTTTTTCTTCGACTGTGGTTTGGTCACTCGTCGCTGGAATTGACGGAGTTGCGTCAGCTGTGCCGAGCGCGCATTCGCCGCGGAAATACTGCCACTCATCACATTCCTTGTTGGCAGAATCGCTGCAAACACCAAATTGACCGCCGTTCGCATCCGCCCGAATTTCGTAGGCGAAACCGTCAGCCAGACATTTGGTCGCGGCTGGATTTGCGAGACCAGTCTTGGTTTCACATTTATTAGCACTGCAATTTTCGAGCTTACCATCAGCCGAACAAACGCAAGAATTGCAATCATCGCCGAGTGGAACCAGCTCGCCCGGAGCATAAGCTTTTCCGCTCAGCTCGCAAGCAGTGGACTGTTTCGTGAGCTCCACATTGCCGAGCGAACAACCCGCGAGCAGGAGAAGTGACAAGGCTGCCAAAGTTTTTTTCATGTTGGTGGGGTTAAATTTTTTCGATTTTAACTTTTTCAATACGATTGCCGAGCACTTTTTCAATCGTAAGCTCCACATTGGCGACGCGGATTTTAGCATTTTTCTTCGGCATTTTAGCTAATTTTTCAAGCAGCAGGAAAGCCACGCTCTTGCCGTCGAAACGACCCTTCTCGAGCTTCGTGCCGAGCAGCTCATCAATCTCGCCAAGCGGCGCCGTACCGGAAACGAGCAAAGTATGCGCGTTGATTTTTTCAATTTCTTCCGCCGCACTGTCCTGCTCGTCCTCAATCTCGCCGACGATTTCCTCAAGCAAGTCTTCGAGCGTGACGATGCCGAGCGTGCCGCCGTGTTCGTCGACGACGATGGCGAGATGATTGTGGCGCGACTGCAGTTCTTTGAAAAGTGAACGCGTCGTCCGACTCGCTGGCGTGAAGACTGGCTCGATGAGTGAAAGTTTTTTGATCGGTGCCGTAGACGATCCGTGCCAGGCAAAGAGTTGGCGGAAGTTCAGAATACCGATGATTTTGTCCACTGAGCCATCGAAGACGGGCAGGCGCGAAAAAGTGTGTGAGTGAAAAAATTTTTCGACAGCGGCGACTGTCATGCCTTTTTCGATCGCAGCAATCTCGACGCGTGGCGTCATCACCTCATCGACGCGCGTGTCGGTAAATTCGAGTACATTCTGAATCAGCTCTTTTTCGTGCTCTTTGATCTCACCACTCTGCGTCCCGAGATGAACTGCCGCGACGATTTCTCTTTCAGAAATTCTTTCGACATGGTAAGCACCGAGCGCGTGCAGCGTTTTTTCAATCAACCAAGTGAAAGGTGTGAGAATTTTTTCGAATACGGTGAGCGGAAAAGCTGAGACCAGCGCGACATTTTCCGCATATTTTTGCGCGAAAGCCTTGGGGAAAATCTCACCAAAAATGAGAATGAGAAATGTCATCAGCCCTGTCGCAATTCCAAGTCCAAACGAGCCGAACATTTCGGTGGCGACGACCGTCGCGAGACCAGACGCGAGAATATTGGCGACATTGTTGCCGATCAAAACCGTCGCGAGCAGACGCTGCGGACGACTCTTGAGCGCGACGACCAATTTGGACGCGCGCGATTTACGCTCAGCCAAAACTTTCACTTTCGCCGGCGAGAGCGAGACAAATGCCACCTCGCTCGAAGAAAAAAACGCCGACAAAATCAGAAGAACAAAGAGCGTGAAGTAAGTGAAAAGATGAGGGTCTTCGGACATTTTGCAGGCGAAATTTTAACACAATTTCAGCTAAAATAATGCGGCTGCGGGCGTAGTATAACGGCTATTATGCGAGCTTCCCAAGCTCGAGACGCGGGTTCGACTCCCGTCGCTCGCTCCAAAACAAGCTCCCGTCGTTCAACGGATAGGACTCAAGTTTCCGGAACTTGTGATGCAGGTTCGATTCCTGCCGGGAGCACCAAAAACTTTCGAATGTCTCTCTCCAAAACTCGCGCCGCCTGTCAGCTCGCCGACCTAATCCTCGCGGAAGTTGTCGGAAATTTGCGGCGCGGGAAATCGGAGATGGAAGTCGCGGCGGAAATTCGGAAGCTCGCGAAGGCTAAAACGGACGGACTCGCCTTCCCGCCCATCGTCGCCTTCGGACGAAATTCAGCCAGACCACACCATTCCCCGACCGAGCGCAAATTGAAGCCTGGCGACGTGGTAAAAATCGACCTCGGTTTTCGCATCGATGGTTTTTGCTCTGATCTCACGCGAACTTTTTTCACGGCTGAACCGACCGACTTTCAGCGGAAAATTTATGAGACGGTTTTGGCAGCGCAAAAATTAGGAATTCGCAAAACACACAGCGGAATCACAGGAAAAGATTTAGATGCGTTCGCGCGCGGCTTTTTGGCGGAAAAAGGCTTCGGCAAAAATTTCGTTCATTCGCTCGGTCATGGCGTCGGCAGAAGAATTCACCAAAATCCCAAGATCGGTCCGAAATCGAAATCGACCTTGAAGCTCGGCGATGTGTTGACGATTGAACCCGGTTTGTATTTTAAAAATCGTTTTGGCATCCGCATCGAGGACACTGTTTTGATCGAAAAGAATGGTGCGGAAATTTTGACCAAATTCCCTAAAAAAATGGCAGTTTTGGCAATTTAATTCTGCTAAAATCAGCGCACAAAACATGGTTCAAATAAGTGTTCCGTGTTTCATGTTCTATGTTCCATGAGATTAAAATCGCGGTAATTCAATTCCCCGGCTCGAACTGCGAGCTCGAGACGGCGCGTGCCGTCGTGCGCAACGGTATGGTCGCCGAGCATTTTCGCTGGAACGAGAAGAAGAGTTTGAAAAGTTTTGCTGGTGCAATTTTAGTCGGCGGATTCAGCTACGAAGATCGCGGGCGCAGCGGCTTGATTGCTTCGAAAGATCCGCTGCTGAAAGAAGTTTTTGCGCTGGCGAAGCGCGGTGGTGTGGT
Organism: bacterium; assembly: GCA_021779375.1. GTDB lineage: Bacteria > Patescibacteriota > Gracilibacteria > JAHISY01 > JAHISY01 > JAHISY01. Next base: position 92,124 of record JAJYAT010000001.1, read on the forward strand.
GCTTGGAATTTGCAACGGCGCCCAAGTCTTGGTCGAGACCGGGCTCGTGCCGAATTTCGAATTTGGGAAATCTGTGCTCGCACTCACCCACAATCGCCGTGTAAAAAATGGCGCAGTCGTCGGTGAAAATTTTTACAACGATTGGATTTTTGTCCGCCCGCAAAAAAATCGCGCCAATGCTTTCAATCAATTCGAGGAAGAAATTTTGCGCATTCCGGTCGCACACGCCGAGGGACGCTTTTTTTCGGAAGACGCTGATTTGATTGGCAAGATTGTGGAAGAAAATTTGAACGCTTTTGTCTACTGCGATGCGGAGGGAAATATCCAACCGGAATTCCCGACGAATCCGAATGGCTCAATTCTGAATCTCGCCGGCGTGACGAATGCGACGGGCAACGTCATGGCGCTGATGCCACACCCCGAGCGCACTGAAATTGGCGATCCGATTTTCCAGTCGATGCGCCGCTGGATCTTGGGCGAAGTCGAGAAACCGGAAGTGCACAAAATTAAATTTGCCGCGCCAGTTTCGAAAATTTTGGCTGCGCCAAAAACTGACGTCGAACTTTTCGTGAAACTGAAAATCACTGACAACGAGGCGCTCTCAGTCGGTCGCGCCGCTCAACTGGATTTAGAGAAATTCAGATGGTTTGGGTTTCAATTCACAGATTCGTTAACCCACGAGATATCTCGTGGGTTAACTCCAATAGTAAAAACCAATTTAGAAAAAATCATCCGCAGCGGCAGTCTATTAAATGCTGAAAAGGAAGAGGTTTTTGTGAAATTCGGCGACAAGGTGTGGAAATTTTCCAAAGACCACGGACTCGTCGCCGTGCAATTCGTGCTACCGAAAAATCGGATTCTCGCCCGCGAAAAAGAAGCCAGTCTCGACGAATCGCGCGAACAAACTTTGAACCACCTGCTTGGCAAATCCGTCGTCCGAAATTTCACCAGCGGAGTTTTGTGGAGCACGGAAGACGCAAAAGAGAAATTTGAAAAAGCGATCGTTGGAAATTTCTTTCATCACCCTGCCTCCCATTATTTGAGCAAGATTTAAAACTAGCAACTACCAACTATTAACTAAAAACTTCGTGTGTGGAATCATTGCCTTTCTCGGAAACCGTGACAACGCGGGCAAAATCGTCGTCGATGGTTTGAAAAAATTGGAATACCGCGGCTACGATTCTTTCGGTTTCGCCGAAAAGATTGGCGACAAAATCCGCGTTTCAAAAAGCGTCGGCAAGATTTCGGAATTCAAGGAGACCGCCAAAACTTTCGCGAAAACCAATCTCGCTTTCGGTCACACACGCTGGGCGACGCACGGCAAAGTGAATCGCGTGAATGCGCATCCGCACGCCTCAGCCGATAGCAAGGTCGTCGTCGTACATAATGGCATCGTCGAGAACCACGCCGATCTGCGCAAAATGCTCGAGAAAAAAGGTGTGAAATTCGTGAGCGAAACAGACACAGAAGTAATTCCCAATTTGATTGCGGACTTTTTGCGGAAAAATTCACCGCGTGAAGCCGTAAGAAAAACCGCGCAAAAATTAGTCGGGCGCTTCGCTTTCGTCGCCGCCATCGCCGGCGAGTCGAAACTTTTCGCCGCCAGGAACGGCTCACCTTTGATTCTCGGTATTGAAAAATTTTATCCGAAGTCGGACGAAAAGCTTTTGGCGAAAGTCGACGGCTCGGCTTTTTTCATCGGTAGCGATGTTCCCGCCTTTTTGGATTTCACACACGATGTGGTTTATCTCGACGACGGCGAGCTGGTCGAGATCGAGGAGTCTCCGACGAAAGACCATTTTCACGGACATTTTTTCGAAATCGCCAGTGGTCGCCCGATCAAGAAACGCGTGATCTCCATCGACCTCAAAGCGAGCCGCGCGGAAAAAGGCGACTTCACGCACTTCATGCTGAAGGAAATTTTCGAGCAAAAGGAAACAATCACACGCGCGCTGAATCAAGACGAGAAACAAATCGAGCGCGTCGCGGAATTGATTCGCCGAAGTTTCGGCACGTTTTTCATCGGCTGCGGCACCGCCGGCAAAGTCTGCGCGACCGCGGAATATCTTTTCGCGAAGATTGCGCGTCGCCATGTGAATGTGATTTTCGGCAGCGAGTTCGACACACAGGAAGCTTTTTTGACCGACCGCACTCTGCTCATCGCAGTCAGCCAGTCCGGCGAGACGGCCGATATTTTGGAGGCTTATAAAATCGCCAAACAGAAAAAAGTAAAAACTGTCGGCGTAGTAAATGTCGCCGGCAGCTCGGTCGCGCGCCAGTCCGACGTCGTCCTGCCGGTGAATGCCGGCGTCGAGAAAGCCGTCGCCTCGACCAAAGCGACGACTGCGCAACTCGCGATCCTGACTCTGCTTGCCTTCACCGTCGCGGGCAAACCCGAAGAGGGCAAACGCGTTTTGGCGGAAGCTGCCAGCTCGATCAATGATTTTCTGAATCCCCGCTACTCCGCGCATTTGGAAAAAATCGCCCGCAAAATCAAGAACGTCGAATCGCTCTACATCATCGGCAAAGGCGCAGACTATCCAATGGCGCTCGAAGCCGCAATCAAGCTGCAGGAAGTGAGCTACATCCACGCCGAAGGTTTCGCCGCTGGTGAGCTGAAGCACGGACCGCTCGCGCTAATTACAAAAGGCACACCGCTCATCGCTTTCGTCCCGATGGGTAAATTCCGCGCGGATGTCCTGTCGAATGTCGCGGAGGTGAAAGCGCGCGGCGGACGCATTATCGGCGTCTCGCCGAAGAATGACGAACTTTTCGACGAGTGGATTCGTGTGCCCGCCGTCGGCGCCGCGCAACCAATCGTGAACATCATCCCAATTCAATTACTCGCCTATCACCTCGCCGTGCTAAGAAAAAATAATCCTGACCTGCCGAGGAATTTGGCTAAGAGTGTAACGGTGAAGTAAAAATATTAAGTTGGAAGTAGAATCTTTGTATTATAAAAAAATAATCCATCATCATGAGAAATATTCCTGAAGATAATTTGGCATACCCTGTGCTACTTAAATGGGATACGGGAATTACGGGTTCAAGTTTTTTCTTAAGAGCAGATAATAAAATGTTTCTAGTAACGGCAAAACATGTTCTTTTTGATAAAGAAGACCTGAGGGGCAAAAAGATTGAATTGGTTTGTCAGACAAGAGCACTAAAAGATGAAAACATTAATAAATATCTAATCGATCTCACAAAATCAAAAGTTTTGAAACATGAGACTGCAGACATAGGAGCCATAGAGATAGGCGAAATTATAGAAATTCAAGATGATGGCGGTAGGCTTTTCAAATTTAACGAAGGAATATCTGTCATTCATGAAGTGGCTAGCGGTATTGTCAGCGCAAGTGCAGGCGATGCTACCAAGTTATTAAAAGATGTATTGATTTCTAATGACGTTATTTTATATGGATACCCAACATCCTTAGGATTAAGAAATTCTCCGCAGTTCGACTACAACAAACCCTTGTTAAGAAAGGGAATTATAGCCAACATTTATCAAGATGGTGGCACCATTATTCTTGACTGCCCAGTCTACTATGGAAATAGTGGCGGACCAGTTGTCGAAGTAGAACAAGATGGACTAACTTGGAATCATAAAATCATCGGTGTCGTATCTCAATTTATTCCCTTTTGTGAACATTGGGAAAATAAAGAAAACGGTTTAGTAAACACCGAACTTTCAAACTCAGGGTACTCTGTAGCAGTTGCAATGGATAAAGTGTTTGAGCTAATCGGATATAAAACTGAATAGATTGTTTTCTAATACCTCCTTCTCTAGCTTAATCACCATCGCGAGCTTTTGTCCTTCCCGCGAAAGCGGGAATCCGGAAAAAATAACCACTTGCGAGGCGTAGGGAACGCAGATCTGCGTTCCCTACTTTGTAAAATCTCACTGTAGGTGCAGATCAAAAAATAGCCTAATCTAATACGGAAGCGTTGCGTGCAATTTTTATTCCCTACGTTTTTATTTCAAAAATCCTCCACGTCTTCGACACCACCGCAAGCGTGATTTTTTCTCAGCATCGCAAAACCAGGATAAAATCAATGCGACCTAACCTACCAAAATGAAAATTTTGAAAGTCGCTTTGCTCACACCGCTACTGGTTTTAGCAGCCTGCGGCGGCGAGGCGAAAACTGAGACTGTCGAACCACCGAAGACCGTCGCGATTTCAGATGTGAAATTGTGCTTGGAGGTAGGAGCGCAAAACGAATGCCCTGCTGATTTACGCGCCTTCCCTGATAGCGCACCACAAATTTCCGTCTCAGCAGTAATTACCAATCCCTCCACCGTACCGAAAGTTGTTTTCGATTGGCGCTACCTCGGCGACGAAACCCCAAAGGCGATTAATTCCGCTACGATCAAAAGCACTGAAATCGTCCGCGTCGCCTCCTCGACTCTAAGCATGGTCGATCATGAATGGCCCGCGGGAAAATACGAAGTCATCGTCACCGCGGGTACGCAAGAAGCTCGCGCGGATTTTACGGTGGTGCATGTGGATTAATTCCGGATTTAGAAATCCCTCCGTCCTTTCATCGCTGCCGCAAGTGTCACTTCGTCAGCGTAAGACAATTCTGAGCCGGTCGGCAGACCACGAGCGATACGCGTGATTTTTATTTGAAATGGCTGCAGCTGCTTCGTGATGTACGACGCCGTCGCTTCGCCCTCGACCGAGGGATTCATCGCGAGAATAATTTCCGCGACACCGCCACGCTCGACGCGCCGCAGCAAATCGACAATCGTGAGACTTTCCGGACCAATGCCTTCGAGCGGATTGAGCACGCCGTGCAGGACATGGTAACTACCTTTCCATGCGCCCGCTTTTTCGAAAGCAAGCACGTCGAGCGCTTCCTCGACCACGCAAATCTGCGAAGCGTCACGCTCAGCGTCTTCGCAAATTTCACACTGCTCGCTCGTCGCGATATTACGACAGCACGCGCAAAGTCGGAGATCTTTTTTCAAACTCGTCGCCGCCTCGCCGAGCTCGCGCGCCAAATTTTCAGGCGAACGCACAAGATGAAAAACCAGCCGCGTCGCGGTCTTCTCGCCGATGCCAGGCAGACTCGCGAAAGCATCGATCATCCGAGAAATCGAACTAGGGAAATTTTTCACCTGTGCATTTTAGCGTGAAAATCAAACTCGACCTTCTTGTTTTTTCCTCCTACGAGCATCAAGCATACGAAATGGCTTGTCGGGATTTTGATGAATTTGTTCGGCTGCGCAGTAAGAAACTGTTGTTTGCCGTTCAGATGTCCAAGCATCAGCAAACACTTGAGATTGACTTGAACGAAAATCCGGTTTTTGCCAAACTTTCTGCATAGACTGGCTGACCTGCGATCCCGGACCGCGACTTTTGCCATAGCCAGCTCCTGCAAATTTATTATTGTTGCTGCGCATTTGAATCTCAAACGCCTGCATTAAGCTTACTACTGCTTTTCTAGAAACTTTTTGTAAAAATTTTTCTAAATTAAACCGCATGCTTCGCGGAGAACCACTCAGGGCACTATCCAATTTGGGATAAGCTTCAGCTGATAATGCAGCTATTGCCAACCTTCGCGCTGGAACTAATGCCTGCTCAAACAGGCTTTGAAATGTATCCTCATCCTGTGAAGCATCCCGTATATTTTGATTTAATAAATCTGTAATCGCCCGCACACTCAGACCTTTTTCAGGATTATTGTGCGCATCGTCCAAAAATTTTTTTAAATCTCCTAAGACAAATTCGAAAATTTTCCAACGCAAATAATTTCGCAAAAGTAGGGTTTGAGTTTGGCTGGTCGCCTCTGCAAGTTGCTTCTCGTAAATTTTTTCCAAAGCGGTCATTGGAAGTCTTATTTTAAAACCAAAAAGCCCCGACAGTCAAGCGAGGCTTTTTGTTAAGTGAATTGAGAAATTAATTTTCGATGTATTTCTTGAGCTCCCACGGCGAGACATAGAGGCGATACTCGTCGTACTCCTCACCTTTGGCGGCGATGTATTTCTCACAGAAGTGCGGACCGAAAGCATCGAGTAAGATCTTGTCTTTGGAAAAATTATCGACCGCCTCAGCGAGATTACCTGGCAAAGTTTTGATCTTGTACTTCTTCGCCTGCGCGTCGTTGAATTCGAAAATGTTTTCATTGACTGGCAGTGGCGCTTTGAGCTTGTTGCGTACACCGTCGAGACCAGACGCGAGCATCGCCGCGAAAGCGAGGTAAGGATTGCAGCTCGGATCCGGGCAGCGCAGCTCGACGCGCGTCGCCTTCGACGCGAGCTTCGGATTGATCCGCGGCAAACGAATCAAGGCGCTGCGATTCGTCGTGCCCCACGCGATGTAAACCGGCGCTTCGTAACCAGGGACAAGTCGTTTGTAGGAATTAACCGTCGGATTCGTGACGGCGGCGAAAGCAGAAGCGTGATCGAGCAAGCCCGCGATGAAATGTTTGGCGGTTTCGCTCAGGCCGTTTTCGTCTTTCGGATCGTGGAACAGATTTTTGCCCGTCTTGAGCTCAGCCAAACTTTGGTGCGTGTGCATGCCCGAACCGTTTTGACCCTGAATCGGCTTCGGCATAAATGTCGCGTGCAGATCGTATTTTTGCGCAATCGCCTTGAGCGCGCATTTGAAGAGCACAGCGGAATCAGCCGTCTGGAGCGCATCGGCGTAACGGAAAGAAATTTCGTGCTGTCCGGGCGCGACTTCATGATGCAGCGTCTCGACCTGGATGCCGAGCGCAATCAGTGCCGAGGACATGTCTTTGCGAATGTGCGCCGCGAGATCAGTCGTGAAGTCGAAGTAACCGGCTTGGTCATTCGGAAGCGAGGAAATCGTGCCGTCCTCTTTTTTCTTGAAAAGGAAAAATTCGAGCTCGGGACCAGTGTTATATTTGAAACCCATCTTCGCCGCTTCCGCGATTTGCTTCTTGAGGATTTGGCGCGGGTCGCCCATGAAAGGTTCGCCATTTGGCAAGTAAACGTCGCAAATGAAAAGCGCCGTCGGCGTGCTCCCCCAGGGCAAGACGCGGAAAGTATCGAGGTCAAGGACGAGATACATGTCACTCTCAAAAATACGCGTGAAACCTTCAATCGAGCTGCCGTCGAACCAAACATTATTGTCAATCGCACCCTCGAGTTGCGAGACCGGAATCGTGATTGATTTCACCATGCCGTGGATATCGGTGAAATGCAGATTGACGAACTCAATCTCGTTCTTTTTTACCTCGGCGAGGATTTGGTCTTTGGAGGCCATTTTGTAGGGGTTAAAAAGCAGAAAACATTCACCGATTATCTTTGGGAAGAAATGGTGAAAAGGAATTACGGGCGAATTTTAGCCAAATTTTTTGTTAAATCAATTAGATTTCCTTTACAAATTTTTAATTTTATTGCTCTATCTCACACTTTTAGATTATTTTGTCAAGTTCTTTTGAGATTTTTCGAAAGAATTGGGCGCAAATCAACTTTAGCACTTTTTGAAATTTAGCTAAAATCCAGTGCGATGCAGCTCAAAATGCTTGTCTCCGGCAAAGTCCAGGGTGTCTGGTACCGGGCCTCGACTGCGAAAATCGCCCGCGATTTAGGGCTAAAAGGCTTCGCGAAAAATTTACCAGATGGCTCAGTCGAGATTGTCGCCGTCGGTGAAAAAACCAAATTGGAAAAATTGCGGCGCTGGTGCGAACTCGGCCCGAGCAAAGCGCAGGTCGATTGGGTCGAAGAAGGGTGGAGTGAGTCAGCGGAAAATTTCGCCGATTTCGCGGTACTTTAATTCGCGAGCTTGGCGGCAATAGCAGCGGTCACTTCTGCGACCGATTGCGTGCCGTCAATCTCGACCAATCTGTTCTCCTCGCGATATTTTTCAATCGCCGGCACGGTTTCCTTTTCATAAACATCAAGCCGCGTCTCGATCGCCTCCGCCGTGTCATCCGCGCGAATTTTCAACTCACCGCCGCAAACTGGACATTTCTCAAACGCAGCCGAATTATCTTTCGCGCCGAAAATTTTGCCACAACCCGCGCAAGTCTTGCGACCAAGCAAACGCGTGAGTGCTTCCTCACGAGTCAGGGAAATGTAAACCGCGAGCGGTCGGCGACCGACCTTGGCAAATTCCGCTTCGAGCGAAGCGCGCTGTGATTCACTGCGCGGGATGCCGTCGAAAATCGCCGTCTCGTTTTCGGGTAAATTCTGCAAAAAATTCTCGACGATCTCCATCACGATTTCATTCGGGACCAATTTGCCCGCTGTCGTAATCTCTTTCACTTTTTGTCCGAGTGGTGAATCTTCACTGGCTAATTTGCGCAGCTGCCCGCCCGTCTCGAAAATTTTGTAGGCAAATTTTTCGGCGAGAATCCGCGCCTGCGTGCCTTTGCCACTGCCCTGCATCCCGAAGAGAATGATGTCTTGCATAAGAAAAAAATTTATTAGAATTTTAACTGACTTCAAGGCTACCACTCACCGTTTGAAAAACCAATTCGCGTACTCTTTTCACAAATTCAGCATCTGCAAACTTGCCAACTATCTCGTAATCAATTGCCAAATTAAGAATTAATCCCCACAAATCATCGACGGATGTTTTGGGCGCCTTATTACCTTTTGCGAGAGATAGAGCAACCGCATAAAGAAAATCTTGCTTGCTTTCTAACTTCCCGTTCCAAAACCCATTTTGTTGAACACCCTCGACAAGTTCCAAAAGCATTTGTCGAGAAAATTCGTCCGTAATAAAAACTCGCGTACCGCCTTCGATTTCTTGAATCGGCAAATTATTGAATTAAAACTGCCTTAATTCTCCGCACTCCAGCCGAGCTCGACTCTTCTTTTTGAATTTTGAAGTGTCCCAGTTCGCCCGTATTTTTGGCGTGCGGTCCGCCGCAGATTTCTTTAGAGACAGCGCCAACCGAAAAGACTTTCACTTTTTCGCCGTACTTCGAATCGAAGACACCGACTGCACCTGCGGCTTTCGCCTCATCGACTGACAGCTCGGAACATTCGACTGGCAAGTTTTGCGCGATCGCCTCGTTTACAATTTTTTCAACCGCGGCAATCTGCTCAGGTGTCATTTTTTCAGAATGATTGAAGTCGAAACGCAAACGCTCCGTCGTAATGTTCGAACCTTTCTGCGAAATGTGATCGCCTAAAACTTGGCGCAATGCGGCATTCAGCAAATGCGTCGCTGTGTGCAGCCGCGCGACTGTCTCAGAGTCATCCGCCAAACCGCCTTTGAATTTACCAGCTGAAGCTGTGCGAGACTGGTCGGCGTGTGCCTTTTGCGCTGCGAAAAATTTTTCCGGATTTTGAATTGCTGAATTTTTTTCACGCAAAAATTCTTCGGTCAGCTCCAGTGGGAAGCCAAAAGTTTCGTAAAAATAAAAGGCTTTTTCGCCGTCGACTGAATTATTTTTGTCGAGAAAGCTGGCAATCTCACGCTCCCCTTTTTCCAAAGTTTTCTTAAATTGGTTTTCCTCTTTTTCAAATTCGAGCAAAATCTTGGCGGAATTTTGGACGAGCTCGGGATAGTGCTTGCCGGCATTCTCGATCACGACCTCGACAATCTGCGTCGTGAAAGTTTGCGCGAAATCGAAACCGAGCTTGCGCGCCTCGCGAATCGCCCGGCGAATCAAGCGCCGCACGATATAGCCCGCGTCAACATTGGAAGGCGGCACGCCGCCCGGATCGCCGATGATGAAAGTCGCGGCGCGCAAATGGTCAGCCACAATCCGTTCAGACTTTTCGTTTTTGGAATTCGCCAATTCGCGAATTTTCGCGATAATTGGCGCGAATAAATCTGTTTCGAAAACAGTCGGTTGTTTTTGCAGAATCGCCGCAACACGATCGAGGCCCATGCCGGTATCGACATTTTTCTGTTTCAGCGGAATGAACTTTCCCTCCGCTGTTTTCTCGAACTGCATGAAAACATCATTCCAAATCTCGACCCAACGCGGGTCTTCACAGGTTTCTTGAAAGCTATTCGGCGCGGCACCTGCGCCCGTCCAGAAAAACATTTCGGAATCCGGACCGCACGGTCCCGTCTGCCCCGCCGGTCCCCACCAATTATTTTTTTTCGGCAATTTGGCAATCCGACTTTCGGGCATGCCCAAACTTTTCCAAATCTCGAAACTCTCGGAATCGAAAGGCGCGTCGGCATCACCTGCGAAAACCGAGACAGCTAATTTTTCGAGCGGAAATTGTAAAACCTGAGTTAGGAATTCAAAGCTCCAACTGAGTGCTTCTTTTTTCCAATAGTCCCCCAGCGACCAATTACCGAGCATCTCGAAAAAAGTCAGATGACAGCAGTCGCCGACTTCGTCGATGTCTCCCGTACGAATGCATTTCTGGCAGCTCGCGAGACGCGTACCTGCCGGATGTTTTTCGCCCAGTAAATAAGGCACGAGCGGATGCATGCCTGCCGTCGTGAAAAGCACCGTCGGGTCGTTTTCTGGAATCAGCGAAGCCGAAGACAAAACAGCATGACCACGCGCCGCGAAAAATTCGAGATATTTTTGGCGAAGTTCTTCGGATTCCATACGGAGCATTTTACAACAAAAAAGCCTAAATCTTGTTTAAGCTGCGCGAATCATAAAATCGGATCTGTTTTATTCCTCCACCTCAGATTTTTCGATAATGCCTTTAATCGGATCGGATTTTTTGGATTCAATTTCTTCAGAAAGAGCGCTGAGCGCGCCAGGAGTCTCTTTCGCGACTGGACTATTCATCTGCAAAAACAAATCTTTTTTCATATCCAAAAGACCTTGTGCTAAATCGACACAATCCTGAATGCGTTGATTACCTGGCTCAAGTTTGAGAATTGCATTCCAAGAATTTATTGCACCAAGAATATCGCTGTGAAGATACTGATTCGCCCCCTTCTTGGCAAGAAATTCGGCAGGAGAATTTTGACCTTTCGACTTGATGGCTTCGCGCACTTCCTCGGCGACAGCACTAGTAATTTTGCCTAAAAAATCAGCCTGTTTCTTGTCGAGAATTTTTTGAGAAGCTTCAATCAAATTCTTCGCGACTTGGTCGTCCGGATTTAATTCTTGAGCTCTGCGCCCCGACTCAATTGCGCTTGCAAAATCATTATTCTTAAAAAAATCTAGCAACCCTGTTTCGATTGGAGACCGCTGTTTCTCTTTTGCCGCAGACTGGTTCTCGAAATCTTTTCCCATTTTGGTTTTTGTTAGTAATTTTGTAGTTACATTTTAACAAAAATCACTAAAAAAATCAATGTTTCGCGGCCGCCTGCACGAAGCCCAGGAAAAGCGGATGCGGACGAAATGGACGCGAGAGAAATTCCGGATGAAATTGGCAGCCGAGCATGAAGGGATGATTTTTGATTTCGGAAATTTCAACGAGATCCACATCGGGATTGATTCCCGCGAAGCGGAGACCACTATTTTCGAGCACGTCTCGATAGTCATTGTTAACCTCGAAACGATGGCGGTGGCGTTCGGAAATAATCTTTTTGCCGTAAAGTTTGTGTGACAAAGAACCAGGCTGCAGCTCACAGCGATAAGCGCCTAGTCGCATTGTGCCGCCTTTTTTGAGAATTTTGCGCTGATTCGGAATAAAATTGATTACCGGATTTTTGGTCGTCGGATTGAATTCTTCGGAATTCGCATCAGCTAAATTGAGGACGTGGCGTGCGAATTCGATCACGAGAATCTGCATGCCGAGACACAGCCCGAGATAAGGAATTTTGTTTTCACGCGCGTACTCCGCGACCCGAATCTTGCCCTCGACCCCCCGCTCACCAAATCCGCCCGGTACGAGGATTCCGCTTGCTGATTTAATTTTTGCCCACTCGGGCGAATCTTTTTTGGTCAGCTTCTCGGAATTCACCCAGACACATTCGAGTCCGTGACCAGCAGCCAGAGCTGCCGCCTTGAGTGCTTCATTCACGGAAATGTAGGCGTCGTCGAGATCGGTGTATTTACCGACACACGCGATTTTGAGTTTCTTCTTTTCGAGCGTGCACGCCACTGCCAATTTTTCCCACTTTTCGAGCTTCGGTCTTTTGAGTGGCAAGTCTAATTTTTTCTCGATAATTTTGGTGATACCCGACTTTTCGAAATTAGCCGGAATGCAGTAAATCGAATCAACTGTCGGTGCAGGAATCACGCACTCCTCCGTCACGTCGCAGAACAAGGCAATTTTTTTGATGTGCTTCTGCTCAATCGGTAAATCGGAACGCGCGAGAATCAAATCTGGTGCAATCCCAATCCGGCGCAGCTCGCGCACGGAAGCTTGCGTCGGCTTGGTCTTGAGCTCGCCCGAAGCCGCGAGATACGGCAGCAGCGTGAGATGCACGAATAAGGTTTGCGCCGCTCCGAGCTGATAGCGCATGTGGCGAATCGCCTCGAGAAAAGGCTCGCCCTCGATATCGCCGACTGTCCCGCCGATTTCGACTAGGACGACGTCAGCCTTGGAAACTTTCGCGGCGAGCAGAATGCGCTCGCGAATCGTCCGCGTGATGTGCGGAATGATTTGAATCGTCCCGCCGAGAAAATCACCGCGGCGTTCTTTTTCCAGCACCTCGAGATAAATCTGCCCGGAAGTGACCGTCGATTCTTTGGTCAGTGGCACATCGATGAAACGCTCGTAGTGACCGAGGTCGAGATCCGTCTCCGCACCATCGTCCGTGACGAAAACTTCTCCGTGTTGAAAAGGCGACATCGTGCCCGGATCCACATTGAGATACGGATCGAGCTTCATCGGAAAGACAGAAAAACCAGCCGACTTCAAAAGCGCGCCGATGGAAGCTGTCGCAATCCCCTTCCCGAGAGAAGAGCAGACTCCGCCGGTGACGAAGATAAATTTAGTTTTCATCAAAAAACGGAAGGGATTGTATCACAAAATTATTAGAATTTTTGGTCGAACGCGCAGCAGGAGGAAATAACTGTCTCCAGCAAATTTGCCGAAAATGGTTTTGGCGTGGTCTATAATTTCTGTATGAAATTTGCCCGCGCTGACAAAGTGGTGCTGACGATTCTCGTGCTTCTGCATCTTTTGCTCGTGGGACTTTTACTGACTAGATTTTTAAATTTTCTGTTTGTCGATGCGGCACTCATGGTCGGACCCGGCTCGGATTTTTTTTCCATCTACGAAGCCGGCAACCGTTTCTTACATGGACTCAGCCTGTATGTGAAAGACCACGCGATTGCGCGCGCGCCCTTTTTTTGGAATTACCGTTATCTGCCTTTCATCGGTTACTCCGCCGGCGCGCTGCTGAGTAAATTGCCACCATTTGTGGCTTACTACGGCTGGATTTTTTTGAATGAATGTTTGCTCGGTCTCAATCTTTATCTGACCGCCAAGCTCGCCAAAACGGCCAAGGTTTTTTTGGTCGCCGCAGTTCCCTGGCTCATTTTTTCGCCTTATCTGGTCGAACTCTCGGTCGGTCAGTGGAGCTTCTTGCTAGCAAGTCTGATTTTCTGGTCGATTTATGGAGTGCTGAAAAATTCGAAATCAATCTACGCCTACGTGCTGGCTCCGCTCGTGAAACCCAACGCGTTCATCTTGCTGCCGTACTTTTTGCAATTGAAAAAATACCGACTGCTCTGCTGGACAGCCGCCGCCACGCTAATTACCTCCGCGCCTTATTTTTGGTATTTCCATGATTTCAAGAATTTCGTTCAAATCAATCTCGTTGATGATTTTTACTCGCGAGGCGGACACTTCGGGTTTAAGAGTTTGTATTACTTACTGACGATGCAGTACTTACAACTGCCCGCCGCAAAAATTTGGTTTTGGGTTTTTACAGCGGCACTTTTAATTTTTACGCTTTACGCGACATTCCGTTATCGCGACAAAGTAGCAAGTTTCGCCTTGTGGATTTGCTGTTTCTTTTTCATTTACAAAGACGTTTGGGAACACCATTACGTTTTGTTTATGCCTGTTTTTGCGCTGCTACTCATCCAAGCTCGGGCGACTTTCGGAAAACTTTTTAGTAAAAAACTGCTGCTTCTGACAATTGCTTTTTTGCTCATCGCCCTGCCTTCGCTTTTTTTCACAGAATATTTTTTCGTCCCACACTTCCCCGTCGATCCAGAAAAACTCAATCCGTTCTTCGTCGTGCTTTATCACACACTGAAAATCAGTGGTGTCGCCGCGCTTTATCTTTTCAGTTTTCTGCAATTAAAAAACGCGCACAAAAAAACTACCGCGCGCTAAATCACGACTCAATTAACTTTGCTGAATCTGACTATCTAGCTCGCCCAGCAATTTATCGCGAGAAATATCCGTGTCATTTTCCATTTGGATCAAGGCATTTTTTTTGATTAACTGTAGCTTCGTGTCCAAATGTTTCTGCGCCGTCGCTAAATTTTGTCGCAACTCCGCGACCGCATCTGCGACCTGCGCTTGCTGAGAATCCGAACTCTGATTTGCTTGTGGATTCATGAGGAATGATTAAACATTAAGTGTAGGACGTTTTTCAAATGTTGGAACTGAATTCGATGCTGGTGCTGCCTCAGGTTTTTTTTGCGCTAAATAAGTCTCTAGCGCAACAATTGTATTTTTACCCATCAATCCGTCTGTCTCTAGCGCTTCTCCATCAGCACCCGGAATGTTTTTGCTTTTCAAAAAAGTTTGTAATTCGACGATACCCTGCAGACCTGTTTTTTTGGTGCCAGCATTTTCTTCTAAATCTGTAGCCTTAATTCCAAGTGCTGCCAAAGTTTTAGGATTAGCCTTGAGAGATTCAATCAAACTCTTACCATTGGTATTGAGCTCTGCTTTCAAGATAGCCTCAGGCTTTAAACTCAATGACTTCAAATCAATGTCTGCGAGCGGATTGTCCGATTGGTCTGGTTGGTCGAGTGTAATATCCGCTGGAGTGACTAGACTAGCTGGCTCTACTAAACCTGATAAGTCCGGGCTAAGCTTGGCACGCGGTCCAAATGCCTCTGGGCTAGATTGGCTTGTCTGGGTTTCCGACGGAGCAGCCGCCGGTTTGCTAGGGTTATTCGATATCTCTTTGCTCTTTTCTAAAAATGTTTTGGCATTATTAAAGCGAATCGCGTCATTAAAATATTGAGGTGCTTTTCCTTTTTCGTCTCCTAGGCTGTCAATAAATTTTTTGCCATCTTCATTCAAACCAGCCTGAAGATCTTTAAAATCCTTGAAGGTATTTTCTTGACCGGGATTTTTTAAATATTTTTGAATATTGCTAAATTCTTCTAGTGGTTTATTGTTCGCTAAAAACTGTTCGGCCTTTTTAGAATCGCTCATATCAAACCCATCCAGGATCTTATCCCCATAAAAATTCTTCAAATCGGCAGTGGCTTTCTGGTCTCTCTTATCCTCCAAGTGATTCTCGAAAACCTTCGAGAATGTTTGCTCAATGTTTTTTTGACCGTCAGCATAAACCTGATCACGATCTTTTTTGACAGCTTCTTTAATTCGCTGTGCGCTTTCCGCAAGCTTTTTTTCTAGACCTTTAATTTTATTATTTTGAGCTAACGCCTCAAGCCCAGTCTTGGGGTCTTTTTTGGCAGCATCCAAATCATCTTTGGTTGTCTTCCACTCATTGTAAGCCTCGGCTGTTTTGCTACCTTCAGGAGCATTCTTAATGTCGTCATCCCAATTCAAAAATCTACCTCCTTCCTTGCCACCATACTGTTCCTCACTATTCAAGTCCTCCATTCTTTGGTCAAAAGTATCTTTAGCTGTATCAGCTTCCTCTTGATATTCTCCCAAAGCCTTTTTAGTTTCTTTATCGACATCAGGCGTCGCAATACCCAATTCCTTCGCCATATCATTAAGCGCTTTTTCTATCGCCTCTGTTTTTTTAGTTGCATCCTTGGCGTTTTCTCCCAAATCTTTGTCGGCAACTTCCTCGGCTTTTTTGATTAATTCTTTGCCTGTGAGATTTCCCAACTCAGCTTTTTCCTTCAAGCTCATGCCATCTGTTCCCTTTTCGTTTAGGGCTTCTTGGACAGGAGTTTTTTGCGCGACATCTGGTGAACCTCCTCCTGTCAAAAAAATGGGACGCTGCTCGTGTGCCGAGGCAAAATTATTTCCGAGGAATTGCATTTTTTATTTTTAAATCGGGATATTTTAGAAGAAATAAGCTGAAAAAACAAGGCTCTGCTAGTGTTTTTTTGCTAAAATCTCTCTGATGAAACTCTCTCAATCACTCTCCCAAACGAGCAAAACCGTCGCGCACGACGCCGATTCCGTGAACGCGAAATTATTGACGCAAGCCGGCTTCGTAAAGAAAGAGGCGGCTGGCGTTTATTCTTACCTGCCTTTTGGTCGGAAAGTTCTGGCGAAAATCAAGCAAATCGTCCGCGAGGAAATGAACGCCGTCGGTGGCGAAGAGATTTTGATGCCGGCGCTGACACCGCTCGAGAACTGGAAAAAAACGGGACGCGACAAAGTCGACATCGCCTTTCACCCGACGGAGAAAACTGTACTTGGCTGGAGTCATGAAGAAATCGTCACGCCGCTCGCAAAAACGCGAGTCAAAAGTTATCGCGATCTACCGCTCTGCGTTTACCAAATTCAAACTAAATTTCGGAATGAGCCGCGGGCGAAATCCGGACTCATGCGCGGCCGCGAATTCCTGATGAAAGACATGTATTCCTTCCACGCGACGAAGGAAGATTTCGAGCAATACTATGAGCGCGTGAAAGCTGCTTATTTCAAAGTGTTTGAGCGCGTCGGCTTAAAAAGTTTTTTGGTGAAAGCCGGCGGCGGCGAATTCACGGAAAATATTTCCCACGAATTCCAAGTGCTAACCGAGGCGGGCGAAGACCGACTCAAGATTTGTGAAAAGTGTGGGCTCGGCTGGAATGCGGAAATGGAAATCGCCAAATGTGAAAAGTGCGGCGGTGAATTGATTGAAAAAAAGGGCGCGGAAGTCGGCAATATTTTCGACCTCGGCACGAAATACTCGGATGCGTTTAAGCTGAATTTCGCCGATGAGAAAGGTGCCCAACGAAAAGTTTTGATGGGCTGCTACGGCATCGGTGTCTCGCGCCTCGTCGCGACCATCGCCGAAACCTGTCATGATGAAAAAGGGCTGATTTGGCCGGAAAGCGTCTCACCATTTCAGATTCATTTAATCGTACTTGGCGACGACAAAAAAGTCTTGACAGAAGCTGAAAAAGTTTACGAAGAATTATCAACGAAAACCGAGGTACTTTTCGATAATCGCGACCTGCCAGCCGGCGTGAAGTTCGCTGACGCTGATTTAATCGGTATTCCACTGCGTTTGGTGGTTTCGCCGAAAACGCTCGCAACTGATAGTGTCGAAATCAAAAAGCGCTCGGCGGAGACTTCTGAATTGGTCTCGCTAAAAAATTTGCTTGCAAAAACGTTTTGAAATACTAAAATTCGGGTAAATTTTTTAACCCCTCAAAAAATGAAGAAATTGCTCACGGTCACCGGTCTCACTTTGCTCGCCCTCGCTGGTTGCCAATCTGGCGGCGAGCTGAAAGGTGACGATGTCACTCCGGCGGAAGGAACGGTCAATGAAGTGGTGTTGCCACCGGTCAATGTCAACGAAGTGTCTCCGACCAGTGCTACGGAGTCGACTGGTCCAGGAAGTGCGGTCAACAGCGAAGCTCCTGTCGTTGACGACAGCGCAGCTCCAGCGGCTACAACCCAGGCTAACTACTAATTAGGTCTTTTACACAGGGTAAAATAAACCACCCTCTTAACCGGGGGTGGTTTTTAGTTGCCGTTTAAGAAATTACGCAGCAGCAAGATGACCGTACCTGCGACGAGCGGAACAGTCACGTTGTCATTTAAAAGCTTTTGATTAAGGCGAATTTCCATCGCCTCGAAAATCATCGCGATAATCGCGCAAACGAAAGCCTCGAAGGGTGTGACGAAAACCATCGCCGCGGCGCCACCAAAAGCCGCACCAGCAATTGTGCCTTCGAAAAGTTTTTTGTCAGAAAGTTTGGTTTTGAGATGACCAAATGGTCCGACGAGTGAACTCACGCCATCCCCGACCGCCAGCACGAGAATCGCGGCATAGGCGATATCGCGCGGAAAAAGTTCAAGCGCTAAAATCACGCCGATGAAATAAGTAATCACGCCTTTGCCGGGACGCACTTGTTTGCGTTCGAACTTGTCGAGAAACCAACCGATGATTGGCAAGCGCCGCCGCGTCGAAATCCACGAGACTAAAATACCGGCAGCCAAAATCCAAAATAAATCGCGCGCAGCCAGAATACCGTGACTCAGCAGACAGACGAGCACGATGCCAAGCAGGATGTGAAAAAGTTGGCGGCGAATCTCGAGTGGTGTCACCGGCATCTTGGTCATTGTTGAAGCGCAGTTAAATTGAGTAGCGCCTCGAAGCTATCATCCGGGGCGCATTTGTTGGGAAGTTCTTTGCCACATTTTTCGCAGCGGTGAATCACGGTCCACTCGTCGCGTTTCTGAAAAAGCGCGACTGGCTCCATCTTGCCGCGACAGTCAGCGGCACGATCCCCCGGCACGACAGAATCAACGTGCAAACTCCATAAGCAAAACGGACAATGGTTGCGCGCGGTTTTGGCAGCAGGCGAAACAGTGCGTCCGCAATTGGCGCAAGTAAAACCAGAATTCGTCGAATTTTTGTCACGCATATTTTTCATCTCAAAAACCTAGAAACATGAGCAGCGATGAATCAAGAACAAAATTCACAACCAAATATGCCAGCAAAATTCCCCCCATCACATCTGACAAAAAATGTAGCTCGAGATAAATTCGCGAGAATGCAATCAGCGACGCAAGAACAAAAAATGGCGCGCTCCAAGCTGGCCAAAAGTAAGAGAGCGTAAAAGCTGCCACGAAACTGCCGGCCGTGTGCGCTGAGGGAAAGGCTGAGTCAATTTCACCAAGATATGTTCGGTGACCAAGTGGTCGCGTGCGACCAAAAATATATTTCATCACAAAAGCGGAACCGGTCGCCAGCAAGCAAGCAATCGTAAGCGCTACTGCGGAAAAAAATCCAAGATACACAAAAACAAAAATAAGCGGAATTACAAAAAGAGTTGCAACAACGAAAGGCGTAAATGAAATCGCACGGAAGAAATGCAAAATGACCGGATGAAATTGGAGGCGAAACTTCTGAACAACTCTGATGGCAAGAGCATCTAAATAAAAATACCCGGCAAGTGCAATCGACAGGAGAATCGCAATGAAATACCAATTCAGCATTTTTTATATTTTATGCTAAATTTGGCGCCATGAAAAAACAAACTTTTTTGATCACTGGCGGCACGGGATTCCTCGGCTGTCATCTCGCGCGTAATCTCGTGCAGCGCGGACACCGCGTGAAGCTACTCGACCTCGAGACGCTGAACGAACCCGATCTCTGGGGCAAGGTCGAGAACTATGTCGGCGATATCCGCAATCGCATTTTGGTCGACCGACTGATGGCAGATGTCGATGTCGTGATTCACGCCGCTGCTGCTCTACCGCTCGCGAAGCCGAAAGAAATTATCGACACGACGGTGCGCGGTACGAAAATTATTTTGGAAGAAGCGAAGAAAAATAAAGTGTCGCGCGTGGTTTATATTTCTTCGACGGCGGTCTACGGCGTGCCGATGAAGCACCCCATCGTCGAGACTGATCCGCGCGTCGGTGTCGGACCGTATGGTCATGCGAAAATCGCAGCGGAAGAATTGTGTGAAAAATTTCGCAAAGAAAAAATGGTAATCACAATCATTCGTCCGAAAACTTTCATCGGAACTGGTCGCCTCGGCGTCTTCCAAATTCTCTTCGACTGGGTGCGCCGCGGCGCGAGAATCCCCGTCATCGGTAACGGTCAAAATCGCTACCAACTAATGGATGTCGAAGATCTCGCGAATGCCGTCTGGCTCGCCGCGAGCAAACCGGCGAAACTCGCGAACGATACTTTCAATGTCGGTGCAAAAAAATTCGAAACTGTCGCCAAAGATTTAAATAGTTTTTTTCGCAAAGTCGGCAGCAAATCACGCGTGCTAAAAACTCCAGCAGGATTAATCAAAGGCACGCTCGCGCTCTTCGAGCGCCTCGGACTCTCCCCGCTCTACGCCTGGGTCTATGCGACCGCAGACAAAGATTCATTCGTCTCGACGGAGAAAATCGAGAAGCAGCTCGGCTGGCGCGCGAAGTATTCGAATTCGGATACGCTCATCCGGACTTTCGAGTGGTATGCGAAACACTGGAAAGAGTACGAATCAGCAACCGGGATCACACACCGCGTCGCTTGGAAGCAAGGCATCCTGAAGATTGCTCGCTTCATTTTGCAGTAAGAAAGTCTCGGCAACTTGCAGCCGTATACTTAGTTTGAAATTTAGACTTTTTAGTTTTTTCGTTAATTTTGCATAGTGGTTCTCGGCAAGCGGAATAACAAATTGGTCAGTTTCCTGAATCTGCGTCCGCACAAAACTTACAGCTGTTGCAAATTCTTGCTGGGAAACATTAGCCGCCTGATCCAAAATTCGACCACACGACATTAGATTTTTGAGGCGATCAATAGCTTTGATGAAAACTGCTTCTGGCTCTTGATTGAGCTTTTCAAAATATCGAGGCAGACTAAGCTTGATTACTCTTCCTTTTGGCGACAAACGATATTTCGAAACTAGGCGAGTCAAAACTTCGACCACTCGACCGCGAAAAAGTTTAACCAATTCATCGCGTTTTCTTTTCTTAACCCACTTGTCGTCTTCACGAATATCGTGCAATAAAGCGGCCATGACAGCAGCTGGTCCGCCACCCATTTCCAAAACAGAGAGCGCGACCTCAAGCGGATGAATCACATAGGGCAACAATTCACCTTTTGAATTTTTTTCTTTACGCTTTTGCCCTTTGTGAAAAAGACAAGCCTGCGCCCAGGCAAACCGAATCCTTTTCTTGTCCTCATCTTGAAAGTCGACACTATCGAGGGCAAGCTTAAATCGCTTTGAAAATTCGCTTAACTCATAAGCGAAGGGATAATAAAAATCGTCGTGAAACGGCAGCTCCGGTCTTTCGGCTTGTCCCAAATTTAAAATTTAAGTGGGATATTTTAACCTGAAAAGCAAATTTTAGAAAATCGTGCAAAACCAAAAAACAAGAGCACGTTAATGACACTTCTTTTTTATTTTTTCGCTAACAACTGCGAACTCCTTGGTGGGTCGGGTGGGACTTGAACCCACGACCATCAGCTTAAAAGGCTGTTGCTCTACCGGCTGAGCTACCGACCCAAAAAAGTGGACGGATTTTAGCAAAAAATCCCTCGTTGCGAAAATCTATTGCGCCAATTTTGCTTTTAGCAAAACGACAATCTTGGCGACCTGCGCACGCGTCAAGGTGTCGCGGATGCCAAATGTGCCGTCCTCGTAGCCCGAGATGATAGCATTGGCTTTCGCCCAAGCAATCGCCGCCGCGTAAGGATGCGACAGAGACACGTCTGGGAAGGGTTTAGTGGTGATTGCTGGCATCTCGACGCCCGCCGCCGTGAGCAGCGTCCAAACGGCCTCACCGCGCGAGACACCGTCGGCCGGATGAAATTCGGTAGCCGTCGTCCAAATCGCGCCAACTCGTGCGAGCGCGCCGACAAAGGGCGCATACCATGCGTCAGCAGGAACATCTGAGAAATTTTCGGTCGCAGTCGTGAGGCTAAATGAATTGGTCGCAATCTTCGCGAGCTCAGCGCGATTGATCTTCGCATCGGGACGAATCGTCCCGTCGGGATAACCCGCGACGATGCCGTCCGAATCCAAACGCGCAAGAAAACCAGCCGACCAATGCGCGAGCGGCAAGTCGGAATATTTCTGAACTGCAGCATCAAGCTGACCAACCGTGATTCCCGCCTCCGTTGCCTTTTCACTCTTGGCATCCGATTCATCGACAACTGGAATTTCGTTGTCAACGACGCACTCGCCATTCACATAGCTAGTAATGCCCGCCGCCTTCGCGTTGCAGGCATTGGAATAAGTCTTGCCGTCGCTGCCGCAAACCGGAGTGTAATCCGTCGTGCATACGACCGGCTCGGGATTCGCGACAAGCGTAAGCGAAACTTCTGCCGATAGCGGACTGAGATTGCGACCATCGCTCGCACGCAAAACGTAATGAATTGTTTGTCCGACGGCGACAGCTGTATCGGTGAAAGTTTGGTCGCCGCGTCCGACCGCATCATAAGCTGTACCCGCAACCGGCAGCGGATCGACACCGCGCAGAATTTGAATTTGATTCACATCCATGTCCGGCGGATCAATCCAAGTCAGTCGAACTGAAGTCGCCGAAGTTTGTGTGATTTGAAGATTTTTCGGAGCCTGTGGCTCGTAATTGTCGGCGTTGCTGCTGGTCCAAACTTGGAGACTTTTGGAATCAGTCGCGACGACAGATCCAGCTGGCTGCAGAACCAATCTGAGATTGGCATTTGCCGCCGCAAAGTAAAACCCGTTGAAGACCAGTCCGGAAATCGTGACGCTCTCACCTGCGGCGAAATTCGCCGCGACAGCGACGACCGCCGTCTTGGCGTAATTCTCGTAGGTGACACTCGCAGTCGCACCGCCAAAACGACCGGCATCGACAGCCGAACCGTAGACATTGACTGAGACAACACGGTCATCCCAAATGATTGGAAAATCGGTCGGAATAGTAATGCGGATGCCACCGCTCGCGGTAATCGTCGGACTCGTAGCATCGTCAGTAATGGTGATGTCGCGCGCCTGCTGAATGTTTTGGTATTGATCGAAAGACTGATCCGCGGCGGAATTAATCGTCGCGGCAGCGAAGACCGGCGTAACCGCAAGGCAAAAAAATGCGGCGGCGAGAAGTGTTTTAATTTTCATTTTGGGCTGGGGTTGAAGGTTGAGTTTTTAAACGCGCCTGGCGAATAAGTTCGAATTGGTCGGAAATTAATTTCTGCATTCCGGCATCAGTGTTAGCGGAATTGTAGCGTGCGAAATTTTCGAGATTGGTCTGCGCATCGTCGAGATGTCCCGCGGCGACTAGCGCGCGCAGTGCGTCTTCCAGTGCCTCAGCATTGCTCGGATTAGCTTCGAGCAATTTGCCGTAATATTTCGCAGCTTCGAGATAGTCGCCAACCTCTTCGTAAATCACGCCGAGATTATTGAGTGCCGCAAAATGCTTCGGATCAAGCTCGAGAATTTGTTTGTAAAACGGAATCGCGAGATCAAGTCGTCCAAGCTGATCCTGCGCGAAAGCAATCTCAAGCAACGCTCGCGTCTTCGCAGCATCGTCCTGCGCCGCCGCCAAAGCTTGCTCGCCGTTTTTTAATTGTGTCTCAAGCTGAGTGCGTAGCGCCTCGGGCATGCCCTCTCTTTCAATGCGAAACTTATTGCCACAACCAGCAAGTGAAAACGCGACCATTCCGATAAGCAGAATGCTAAAAATTTTGCGAGACATTTTGGGAAAGAATTAAAGCGAATCTATTTTAACTTTATGCGCAAGGTCTGTCGACAAAAAAAGCCCCACCAAACGGCAGGGCTTTTTTAAATTTTCTGAGAGAAATTATTTCGCCAACTTCTTGATGAGCGTGACAATCTTCGCGACCTGACCACGCGTGAGCGTGTCGCCAGGACCGAAGTTACCATTGTCATAACCATTGATTGTGCCATTCTTCGCGGCGTAGGTAATCGCTGCAGCGAAGCGGTGTCCTGTGCTCACATCCGGGAAGAGTTTTTCCGAAGTGACTTTCGAGAGATCGACACCGGAAGCTTTGAGCAAAACCCAAATCGCTTCACCACGTGTCACATTGACCTCAGGATGGTAAAGCGAGGAAGTCGTCCACGAAGCACCAGCGACCTCGAGCGCGCCGACGAATGGCGCGTACCAAGCGTCATCAGGCACGTCAGTGTAGGTCTCGGTCGCGTTCGCCAGCCCAAATGCTTTCGCGGCGATCTTCGCGAGCTCAGCACGATTGATCGTGTTGTCTGGTTTCACTGAGCCATCAGGATAGCCATCGAGAATTCCGAGATTACGCATACGCGCAATGAAAGGCGCAGTCCAATTGTCTTTCAATAAATCGGAAAATTTACCAACCGTCGAATCAACTTCTGCCTCTGTGACTCCAGCCTGTTCATAGCGATTTTCGTTTCTATTTTGGTTTTGCTCTCCATTGGAATTCGTGTCCGTCGAACCAGTCGTCGTATCATCTGATCCTGAGGTCGTGGAAGTGGTGCTCGTCGTGTCATCCGATGTAGTCGAACCTGTCGAAGAAGATGACGAGTCATCGCTGTGCTGCGCACCACGGCTAAGCGCGACAGCAGAAGCCGAGGCTGAACCGAGGAATGGACCAGCTGTTCCCGAGCAGGCTGCAGTCAGTGCGCCACTTGTGTATTTAAGATAGATTGTTTCGATCGTGTCGTGCTGCAAAGCTGTGAAAGTCGCGACGCCGGCTACTGCAGCTTTAGTGGCGCCAGAAAGCGTGCCGCTCCCCGCTGATGAACAATCCGCCAGAAGATAATCTGTCGCTGTAATGGTGTCTGTATCTGCCGTCGTATTACCATAAGCATCTGTAATATGAACAATCGGTTGAGGGTTGAAGGGATTATTAATCGCTGCGGTCACCGCAGCTTGCTGGGCAATCATCAGCTTATTTTTCGCGCCGACTGTGACAGTGAGATCGAGATCGTCCGCCGCTGAACCGGTCGACGAAAGCGTGCCATCCGTGACGTCAATCGTAGTCACTTCAACTTTTTTGGCAGTGAGTGTAAGAATCCCACCACCAGCCGCACCACTCGTGAAAGTAACCGACTGAGCTGTACCGATAGCAATGCCTTCGATATTGCCAGTCGAACCGTCTGGAGAAAGAGTCGGACCACTGAAGGTCAAACTTTTTGCACCAGCGTAATCAAGGTCAGCATTATTATTGGAATCTCTCGCTGTCACTGTCAGCTCATTGGTCGCACCCGTGACCTGTGTCGCCGACGCACCTGTCACTTTCAATTTGGTCGCTACGACTGCCACGGTTTTCGCGCTAGTGGCTTGTACTGCTGCGGCTGCGAAAGTGTCGCCCGTACCGGCGGTGGCGTTAGTAGTAAATCGAATAGAGTGACCATCAACCACGTTTCCAGAAGTCGAGAAATCGATCACGATAAATACCGTAACGCTTTTGCCTGCACCCACTACCATCGCAGAATCCAAACTAGCCGTGAGGGGTCCAGTACCACTGGTAATGCCAACTGGCGAGGCGTTCGTGTCAATACAAGCATCCGAACCTAAGTCGTAAGTTCCATTCTCACCAGTGTTGTCACCATCATTCGCGCCATCGACACAAATCCGCAGACTCGCGATTTCCGCATCGACGAGTGATGCACTTGTATTTACGATTGTCATCGTAGTAACTGTCGAGTCCGTCGTCGCGGTGTAGGTTAGTTTTTGTACGACATTATTCGCAGGCGAAGTCGCCGGATTGATGCTGCTCGCACCAAGATCGACATCGACTTCTCCTAAATCAGCCGCGAGAACCGAAGGAGAAAGCGCAAGCGCGAAAGCGAATGCGGCAACCGTACAACCAAAAAACGCCAGTGGGCGCGACCAGATATTTTTAATTTTTCTGGACATTAGGGTGGGGTTAAAAAATTTGCTTAGAGAATTCTACTATTTCTGTCAAAAAACTATATCGAATAGGACATTTTTTTATTTTAGCGGCAAGGGAATTTTATTGTCATTGCGAGGAGCGGAGCGACGAAGCAGCCACTCTGTCATTGCGAGCGAGTGTGGCGAGCGAAGCAATCCCGTCCACCAATCCACGGGTTTGCTTCACCACTTCGTGGTTCGCAAGGACAATAGCTTTCTTGTCATTGCGAGCGAATGAGCGAAGCAACCCCACTCTGTCATTGCGAGGAGCGGAGCGACGAAGCAATCTATTCTGTCATTGCGAGGGCGCAGCCCAAAGCAATCCCGCCGGACAATAATCGAACCGCACGAGACTGCTTCGTCCGCTGAGGCGGGACTCGCAGTGACAGTAGGTTTTGTCATTGCGAGCGCAGCGAAGCAATCTCTTTCCGTTTTTCACGAGACTGCTTCCCTCCGCTTTCGCGGATGTCGCAGTGACAGTAGGTTTTGTCATTGTGAGGGCGACGAAGCAATCCCGAACATTGTCATTGCGAGCGAATGCAGTGAGCGAAGCAAGCCCGTGGTAGCAGAATTATTCCCCTAGTAAATCTTTCCAATCAGGATTCATCGCCTCAATCAGCGCAATTTTCTTTGCGCGCGACCCAGCCTTGATTTGCTTTTCTCGGTCGATCGCCGCACCGATGTCATCCGTCGATTCACACCAAACCAATTTTTCGATATTGTATCTAGCCGTAAATGATTTGGGATTTCTTTTCTCGCGATGAGTTTGTACACGCGCTTCGATATTGGAAGTAACGCCAGTATAGAGGACTGTGTTACGCTGATTCGTCATGATATAAACCCAATATTCGCGTGGCATGTTTGGATTTTATATTAACTCTGTCATTGCGAGGAGCGAAGCGACGAAGCAATCCCGAACATTGTCATTGCGAGCGCAGCGAAGCAATCCAGACCTCACGAGACTGCTTCGTCCCGCTAAGCGGGACTCGCAGTGACAGTTGTTTTTCCCCCAAATAAAAAAGCCCCCCGACATTGCCGGAAGGCTTTTCTAATTTTTTAAGCTATTTCCATAGTCTCAAATGATAATTGCTCAAACCAAAAGTGGTTTGGGCGACCCACAGGGAGCCGCCCTTCCCACCAATTTTATTAGTACTTGAGCGTGTTACCGTTGAGTGTGGAGCTCGCGACCTGACCCAACCATTTGACGGTTGCGTTGGTCTCGTTCCACCAGAGATCACCAGCCGTGACCGTACCATTTGTCGAGCTACCGAGAGCGATGCTCGGAGTGAGCAAATCGTCTGTACCAGCCTGATCAGTGATCAAAGTGGTCGTAGCTGTTTCGACAGTGAAGGTCTTGCTTGTGCCTTTGGAAACTTCGATTGCAGTGGTCGGGACGAAAGTCGCCGTAGCTGCGCTCGTGGAAGTCTCGCTGATGTAGCCAGTCGCTACAGTGGAGCCACCCTCTTTGAGGTAGACCGCTTGAGCGTTGCCACCAGCAGCCAAGGAAGCATCCGAAGCGAGATTGACCTTGAGTTTCTCCGTGTAGAGAGTGACTTGGTCGAGATCGATTGTGTCGAGGTTGGCAGAGCCAGCCGCAGACCAGGCGAGAGTCGTAGTCGCAGCCAAGTTGACACCAGCCGCACCTTTCACCGCAGTAGTGAATGGGAAGTCAACGAATGTCCAAGTAGCAGCCGACGGAGTTGTCGCTTTAGTTTGATCCGCTCCACCAGCGTCGATGGTCAAAATAACTTCTTCAGCTACACTGTTGCGAATCCAGTAAGAGATGCCTTCGTAACCAGAGAGATTGGCAGCTGCAGCAAATGTATCAGTGATAGCAGAACCTGCTCCTGAAGCTGTGTCTCTGAGGTAAGCCGAGTCACCGACACCACCAGAAGTCGGAGCAGTGAGAGCACCAGTACCAGCCGTGAATGTGCCGTCGAGGGCAGCATCCTGGAAGTCGGTTGTGGCAGCAGTACAATCATTAATTTGACCTGCGCGGAGTTGAACTTTTTCAGCCGCGTCAGCCGAGATCGTGAAGATGAAGATACCGTCCGCAGCAGCGACCGTGCGGCTTCCGCTTGGTGAGCTGCTCGCGAGAGCGATAGTCGGTTTGCTTTCGTAAACCACCATTTGATTGGTAGCTGTGAGGTAACCAGTACCTGGGAGAGCGTACCAAACATCTGCTGAAGCAGCAGCCGTGTCGCCGTCATCAGCTATCACACCGATGAGCGAAGTGTCGCCATCTGTGTATTTAGTCGTGAGAACGAGAAGGATGTCAGTCGCCGCTTTGGTAGCTGTGTCGCCACCAAGTTTGACGATTGTACCGACCGGTAAAGAAATATTAAGATCCGGAGTTGTGATGGTCGTAGAGCTTCCCAAAACCACAGTCTGAGCACCAGCCGCGAGAGCAAGTGTTGTGTCGGTGTAGGAAATCGTACCGAAGTCCAAGTCGGAAGATGCCGAGACACCTTCGTCGAGCTTGCTGACTTTGTAAGTTTCGCCTGAACCTTGTGCGACAGCTTCGAAGTCATTGAACGCGAGGTCCAAGTCAACGAATCCACCAGCGGTTGCACCAGCTGCGATTGTGTTCAGCGTAGCAGTGACCGTGAGCACGGCATCATTGTCCGCAGGGACAGCGATATCGAGACCCGAGAAGTCGGCAGTACCATTCGTGAGGTAGCCAGTCTTCGTCTCAGTCGCACCGGAAGAATTGGTGTAGCTGAGCTTGATCGAGACGACATTGTTGTCGTAGTCGCCGAGATTAGCAGCGAGAACACCGCTTTGGCGGTTGTTGATGCTGAGTTTCTGGACTTTGAAAGCTTCGTCAGTCGAAGTGAATTTGAACTTGCTGATTGAGACATCAGACGTGCCAGCGACGACGATATTTTCTTTCGCCGTGTCAGCATCGACAGCGATCGTGAGCGATCCGCCAGTCGAGACAGTGAGCAAAGGATTCTGAGTAGCTGCACCATTGAGCGCAGTCGAACCAGTCGCTGCGACGGTGTTGCCATCTTTGTCCTCAGCCGTGATATCCGTGCTTGGGACGATATCCGCTCCGATGTAAGTCGTTGCCGAAACATTGGTCGAGAGGTCACCCTTCACGACGACTTGGACAGTCGAGCCAGCCGGGATGGTGTAGCTCATGTTGTCGAAGGTCGCTTTGTAGTAACCAGTCGCCTGGGCGCCAACCAAAGTCAGACCTTTCGGTCCGGCGACTTTAGTACCACCAATCCAGAGTTCGAGATTGTTGACATAGTCACTCGCTGCGAGTTGACCAGCCAAGAAAGTTGTATTGTCATCCGCACGAACGCGAATCACCATTTCAGTGATCTTCGCTTCGGAAGCCGCACCAGCAGCCATCGTGAGTCCGATGAGCGGAACATCCTGAGTTCCTTTCACAGCTGTGTCAGAGACCGGAGTCGAAGACTTAGTGACTGTGAGAGAAGCTGATTTGACCGACATTGTTT
Source organism: bacterium (assembly GCA_021779375.1). Classification (GTDB taxonomy): domain Bacteria; phylum Patescibacteriota; class Gracilibacteria; order JAHISY01; family JAHISY01; genus JAHISY01. Next base: position 121,080 of record JAJYAT010000001.1, read on the forward strand.
TGCCGTCGATATTACCAGTCGGGACGACAGAGACACTATTGGTGATTGTCTTGTTGTTCACGTCTTTGATTTCGAGTGTGGCATCAGAAATGACGATAGTTGCATTGACCGTGTCGTTGATGAAAGCCGCCGCTGTGTTGTTCGCGAGATCAGTCGTGATTGCGAGATTGAGACTCTCACCCGCTGTCATCGTGAATTCATCTTGGAATGTGTAAGCACCAGCATCGTCTTTCCCAACAGCTTCTGTAACTGTATCAGTACTAATAGTAGGAGCATCGTACTGCTTCATCACATTGGCATCAATCGGTCCGAGGACGACTGCGCCCGTATCGCGATTGATAATCTTGATGTCAGTGTAGTTGGAGGTCGTACCATTGAGGAGACCACCAGCCGTATTGCCAGCATCATTCGTCGTCAAAGCGATACCAAGTTTCTTGACAGTGATATCCGAGACGGAAGTGATATTGAAGTCGAGGAGGTGGACATCTTTCGCGTTGACCGCGATATCAGCTGCCGTCGGGCCACTGGAAGAGAGAGTGACATCACCACCTTGGAGTGTGGATTCTGAGTCATCAGTTCCCGGAGTTGCTCCATCGTAGTCGCCGGAAGTGACACTCATGCCGAAACCGTAAGTGCCGCCAGTGGCAGAAAGATCCGTGTTTTCGTCGAGGTAGATTTTGACCGTATCACCACCACGACCCGTATTGAAGTCAGCTTTGACTTCGAAATTGCGGCTATCGCCTTTGGCAATTTCAAACGGAGTCGCGAGGTTGAAGACGAGCAAGTCTTTGCTGTTCGTACCAGTGGTCGAAGCGAGCAAAGTGGTGCCTTGGTAAAGTTTCGCATTTTGGACGTCAGTTGGCGAGATAGTGCCATCGACGAGCAAAGCGATTTGCTTGACTGAAGCTGCTTCACCAGAAGTTGTGAGTTTGAATTTCGCGATTGTTGCGTTGTCCTCACCGACTTTCGGGTTGGTGATTGAACCGTTCTTCGCAATCGTGATCGAACCAGCCGTCACAGACGTGTCAATTTTTTGCAAGTTGGAAAGGATTGGGAAGCTACCCGAAACGCTTTTCGCGTTCGTGGTGATTTTCGCCGCTGCTTCGATAGAGAAGTAGCTTTCACCGCCAACAAGGGTGGCATCCGTGTCAGTATCAGCTCTGAGTGTGAGCGTCTTGGTCGTACCAGCCGGCACTGTGACGTTAACGCCGTTGAAGGTCGCTTCGTGTGAAGTGGAGTTGATAGTTTTGCCCGAAGACAGGCGGTTTTCACCGTCGTACAGGTAAAGTGTCCAGCCAGTGTCTTTACCGACACCAGTGCGTTTGATGATGACATTCTGAATCACGATCGCGTCACCAGTGGCTGTGAAGTTGTAAGCCGCGACTGGTACAGAAGCTGCACCCATCGGGAAAGTCTGAGCTGCTGGGGAGCTTGGCGATTTGACGACAGTCAAAGTGCCATCCGAAGTCGGGACTGTAGTTCCACCACCATCAGACGTGACGGAAGAAGCCGCACCCGCAGTGTAAGTCGCACGGCGTTTGCTGCCATCAGCAGCTTCGTCAATCGAAGCTTTGGCAATCACCGCGACTTGTTCACGAGTGATAGCGTCGGCCGGACCGAAGTTGCCGTTGTCATAACCATTGAGAATTCCGTGTGCGTAAGCTGTCTCGACATAGTCATAGTACCAAGCCGAAGAAGCTACGTCTGGGAAGTTCGGCGGAGTACCAGCGTAGGCAGTCTCGAGCTCGAAAGCATCGACCAAGATCTTCGAACCTTCAGCGCGGTTGAGCGTGCCAGCCGGGTTGTAAGTCGCGAGACCATTGGAATCGAGAGCGCCGCCATTGATACCACCGACGACACCGTTGTTGTAAAGAGTTTCAACGAAAGAGTAAAACCAATCGCTTGATTTCACATCGTTGAAGTGAGGGGCACCAGTGGTGTCCTGGGTCAAACCAGCTGCAAGCATGGCAACTTTCGCCATTTCTGCGCGGTTGAGATTACCCTGAGGATCGAAGGATCCGTCTGGGCGTCCGGAGAGAACTCCAGAGTCAGCCAAAGCAGTGACCGAATCCGACGCCCACGAAGCAATCTTCGAAGCATCGGTGAAAGTTGTTGCCGCTACCGCGACACTGAACGTGAAGACCGAAGTCGACACGACTGTGAGCGCAGAGATCGCAGCGGTGAATCTTCTAAAATAACTCATATATTGAGGTTAAAGGGTTGGAAGCAGTTCTTGGTCAATCTCGCCTTGCAGCTTGATCGACGCCAAATGCATTCTCAACTGGGAATTTTTAAACAGGTTGCCCTGTGAATTAAGTCAATTCCGACTCCCAGTAGCGAGAGTGAATCCCGAAATGATGATCGAGAAGCGAGGGTTGAGCCTCCAGAATCTAAATTTAATTGAAAGTTTAGAAATATCTTTAATTTTGTTCGAGTTGTTCGAAATGTTCTAAATGTTGGATGAACAGTTAGAACGAGTTCCGCGCAAACGGGAACTACTGTCATTCCCGTGAAAACGGGAATCCAGAATTACTATTTTCCCACCGAATTTCTCTCTTTGAGAATCAGTTTCGTGGGGCGAGATTTCAAGGAGCGAAGCGTCTCTGTCATTCCCGCGGAAGCGGGAATCCAGAATTATTTAATCTTTCGTTATTGTTTCAAAGCGTCATGAGACGCAAGTTTAGCTCCGCCATTTACCATTTTTTTGGAGGAGCCTCAGGACTTTTTTCACTGAAATTTAAGGATTTTCAGGGAGTTTATTGGTGTGCGCAAACCGTGTCAAATCTTTGGTTTCAGGATTGCCCACGCACGCGACCAGTTTTAACCAAATTTTTCACCATTTTCCCAACATGGATGTAGTCGCTTTTACCACTTTGGGGCTTATTAAAGCGATTTTTTGTCTGGTCTGAGCTTTTCTCAGTTCGCTTATTAGAACTCTTTTCCCAGTTTTTCGTTTCAAATTTTGGCTTGCGAGAATTTGGCTTTTATTTCCTGGCTTCAGCCAAATTTTGTTGCGGCGAAAATTTTAGTTCAGAAAAACCAAAAGTGAAATCTTCCGCCTCAGCCAATCTCGCTTGAATTACGCGAATTCTCTTGCACCTGTACAAATTCTTTTTTCACGACTTTTTCTTTGTCTTTCCCGCGAAAGCGGGAATCCAAAACAAACCCCTTGTAATTCCCGTCCTCACTGTCATTGCGAACGCAGTGAAGCCCCGAAGGGACCACTTCGTGGCAATCCCGATTGTCCATCACGAAACTGCTTCTGGGCACAGGCGGGAATCGGGAAAAACCCCTTATCATTCCCGCTCCCCTTTTTTGTCATTCCCGCGCAGGCGGGAACCCAAAAAAACACTAACTGCGGGAATCCAGAAAAAAACTAAAAACTAATTTTGCAGCTTGAGCGACAGTGTCGAGCGCAAAAACAAAAACCCGTCATACGCAAAAATTGGGGCGGCGACTCGGGAGCGCGCGGCAAAAAATCCTCACCTGTTCAAATTCGAGCCGTAGGGAACGGACATGTCCGTTCCTTTTTCTCCAAAAACAGCTTAAAACAAGGCAAAATTAACCAATGTCTTTTTTTCCTTCTTTTAATCGGGGCATTCATGCCCCGATCCACGGCATAAATGCCGTGGATAAAAAATTCTGGTTTTATTCTAATTCTCGAATTCGGAAACAAAGTTGGACATCCCACCTGCTCCGTGTTCCATGCTCCATGTTTTATGTTCCATGCTTCATGAAATCGCGCTTAAATTCCGCAAATTCGTTCTTCCGAATCGCCGCGCGAATCGCACTCATGAAGTCGTGAATCCAGGTCAAATTGTGCAGCGTGAAAAGTCGCATCCCGAGAATTTCATTGGAAAGGAAAAGGTGGCGCAAATATCCGCGACTGAAATTTTGGCAGGCCTCGCAACGACAACCTTGAATTAAAGGCTTTTTATCTGTTTTGAATTTGGCGTTGCGAATGCTCACCCGCCTGCCGAAGCGATCGAAAAATGCACCGTGTCGCGCGAGCCGCGTCGGAATCACACAGTCGAACATGTCGATTCCCCGCCCGACCGCCTCGAGAATATCACGCGGATCGCCGACGCCCATCAAGTAGCGCGGCTTATTTTCAGGCAAAAGCGGACAAACCAAGTCAATTGTTTTGAGAAAATCCGCCTTCGACTCCCCGACCGCCAGTCCGCCAATCGCGATTCCCGGCACTGGCAAATCAGCGCAAAACTCGGCTGATTGCTTGCGCAAATCCGGAAAATTGACTCCTTGGACAATTGGAAAAAGTGCTTGTTTAGAAGTGTTTTCTTGCCCTACGGAGTTCGCGTTAGCGAACGAAGGACGGGTGTGAGACTTCAAAGTTTCCTCCGCCCACTTCATCGTGCGCAGCAGCGCGACCTCGGCGACCTGGCGCGAAGCATCACCGGGTGCACATTCATCGAGCTGCATCGCGATGTCAGAACCCAGTTTTTGCTGAATTTGTAGGGCTTTTTTCGGAGTGAGGTAAATTTTGGAACCATCGAGCGGCGAGCGAAATTCGACTCCCCGATCGGAAATCTGACGCATTTTCGCCAAAGAAAAAACTTGAAATCCGCCCGAGTCGGTCAGGATCGGACCGTCCCAATGCATAAATTTATGCAGTCCGCCGAATTTTTTGATTAAATCCTCTCCTGGTCGTAAGTGCAAATGAAAAGTATTCGCGAGAATTATTTCGCTTCCACAAGCCCGCACCTCCTCAGGAGTCAGGGTTTTGACTGCACCGTAAGTCCCGACCGGCATGAAAACTGGCGTGCGAATCGCACCATGCGGCGTGTAAAATGTCGCTGTTCGCGCTGCCGTTTTGCGATCTTTCCGCGAAATTTTAAACTCAAACACCGCTGGATTTTATCTTGAAAATTGAATATTTAAAAATTTTCTTCTTAAGGCTCGGTCCGGCACAAATCATAAAACCACTATTTTTAGCAGCCCAGTGACTTAATGACTCAGTGACTCAAAGACTTAATAACTCTCCCGTCTTGTCATTCCCGCGCCCCTTCTGTCATTCCCGCGAAGGCGGGAACCCAAAAACAAACAACTTTGTCATTCCCGCCCTCTCTTGTCATTCCCGGCTTGACCGGGAATCCAGTAAAAAACAAAACGGCTTAAAACAATGCAAATTTAGCCAATGACCCAGTGACCAACGACCCCCTGAACCCATTAGCCAATGACCTCCGAACCCATGACCAAAATGACTAAACTCCTCCTCCACTCCTGCTGCGCACCCTGCCTCACTCACCCACTCACGGAATTACAGAAAGATTTTGAGGTCGTTTTGTTTTTTTACAATCCGAATATTCAACCCCGTGCAGAATACGATATACGGCTCACTGAAGCCAAAAAATACTGCCATGGTAAGTGCGAAATTTTGGAAGGAAATTACGATCCCGAAGTTTGGTTTGAGAAAATTAAAGGATTCGAAAACGAGCCCGAGCGCGGCGCACGCTGTCGGATTTGCTACGAAATGCGACTTGCCAAAACAGCCGAGCTTGCGGCAAAATCGAGTTTCCAGTTTTTCGCGACAACACTCTCAATCTCCCCACACAAAAATTCAGACTGGTTAAATGAGATTGGTCGAGAATTGTCAAGTAAATACGGCGTCAAATTCCTCGAGTCCAACTGGAAAAAATGTGACGGCTTCAAAAAATCACTCGAACTTTCAGCCGCCGCCAATCTGAAACGACAAAATTATTGCGGCTGCGTCTTCAGCCGAAAGACAGCTGGCGAAAAATCTGTCGAGTAGACAAAAAAATTGTCCAGTGGACAACATGTAGACAACCAGTAGACAAATGAGTAGACAAAATCACTCCCCTATCCCGTCGAAAATGTCGAGTAGACAACCAGTTTTGTCGACTCAACAAAAGTTCTTTTGGGCCCGACCGAGTCGACAAGTGGTCGACATTTTTCGTAAGCCTGTGAGTAACTTCGAGCGACTTTCTGAGGCCGCGAAAACCCGTAATCGCCAAACCCAAACCACTCTCACTGATCCGGCTTTCCGAGTCCTACGACAAGAGAACGACTGGAGTCTGGTTGAGCTCGCCGACGGCACATTTGGTTGGCTGCCAAATTCAAGCCTCAAACGCGTAAGAAACTTGGATTATTGGGTAAAAATAAAACCAGCGCCACGCGAAAAGCTGATCGAAATCAAAGCTCCCGGCAAAGCAAAAGTTCGCAAAATTTTGGCTGAATTCGCAGGCATCCCCTACCTCTGGGGCGGCACGACACAGCGCGGCATGGATTGCTCGGCTTTTAGCCAAAAATTATTCTGGCAACTTGGCAAAATTCTGCTCCCACGTAACTCCCGCGAACAAAAAAAGTGCGGCCGACCTGTCCGGTCGACAAAAATCAAAGATCTTGACTTGCTCTTTTTTGTCCACTCGACGACTGGTCGTCATCACGTCGCTGTCTACTGGGATGATGAAGTTTGGCACTTGTGTCTAGACAGCCAAGGGCTGACTGCTGAATCACTGGAATCAATCAAAAAAAGATATAATCACCTCGCTACGCGAAGAATTTTTAAACTCCAAAATGCTTGATCGAATCAAGGCTGCGAAGAACATTCACGTCGTCGGCGTGAGCGGCACCGAGGGCGCCGCAATCGCCGCCTTTTTGCAAAATCTCGGCGTCAGTTTTGTCGCGCACGACTTCAGCGAGGAAAAAGTTTTCTCGCGTAATTTCAATGCCAATCATTTTGGCTATTTGGCTTCTAGAAGAACCAAATTACTTAAAAAAGTCTTTGCAAACCCGCAAATCTGTTTCCAAAAAAACTACCTCGACGGTATCGAAAAGGCCGATTTGATCTTCGTCTCTCAGAACTGGGAGGCTTACTCCCCGAACCAAAAGCTAAAAGCTGTTTTTGAAAAAAATCCGAGTATTTTTTCGACCATCACCCAGCTTTATTTCCAGCTTTTCCCAGGCAAAATTCTTGCCGTGACCGGCACGAATGGCAAGTCGACAACCACCAAACTGATTGCCGAAATCATGTTGTCGAGCCTGCCTGCCGGTAGGCAGGTAGACAAAGTAGTAGACACCAGTAGACAAGGAGTAGACAAGTCGTCTGGAAAAATTTATTTCACGGGAAACGACCGGCGAAATATCCAAATTCTTGATCAGTTAAAAAATTGGCGTAAAACCGACTGGCTCGTAGTCGAAGTTTCGAATCGCCAACTTAAATTCCCACTTGGCCGCGCACCGAAAGTTGGCGTAATTACGAATGTCAGCCCAAACCATTTGAATGAATATATAAGAGGATTTTCAGCTTACAAAAGCGGTAAGTTCCGACTAATCGCTGAGCAGAAAAAAGGGGATATTGCTGTCTTGAATTATGACAATATAGTCACGAAAAACTTTATTAAAAAAGCCCGCGCATCGTCAAAACCTTTCTCAACAAAAAACCATTTGTCTACTGGTGTCTACATCGATAATGGTTGGATTGTCGAAAAACGCCAGGCTGTCGACCTGCCCCGCAGAGGCGGGGCTCGACAAACTCGTATTTGTCCACTCGACAAGATCAAAGTTCTGGGCGAGCACAATCTAGCGAATATCTTGGCGGCTGTCGCTGCGACTCGTTCCGCCGGGGTTAGCGCGAAAGTAATTTGTGCGGCGATTGCGAAATTTCGCGGAATTCCTCAGCGACTTGAAGTCGTGCTTGAGCGAAATGGTGTGAAGTTCATCAATGATTCCGCCTCGACGACGCCCGAATCGACCATTGCTGCGTTGAAAAGTTTTCCGAAAGGTAGTGTCCAGTTGATCGCAGGCGGGGAGTCAAAAGGTATGGATTACACGATGCTAACGCGCGAAATCAGACGCCAAAAAACGCACCTCGTTTTACTCGAAAGTCCGCTCGCCGAAATTTTGGGACCGAAGCTGCGCAAGGAAAAAATTTCTTTCACGCTGGTCAAAACCTTGCAGGAAGCCGTCAAGATTTCAGCTCAAAATGCGGTAAAGAGCGACGCTGTGCTGCTTTCTCCCGCCGCAGCTTGGTTTTGCTATTTCGCTGGCAAAATCCCACTCGGCGGACGCGGATTCGAGCAATTCGTGAAAACCCTCACGTAACTATTTTTCTTCATCGACCGGCTCGTACTTGAGCGGGTCGAGCGATGTAATCAGTATTTCGCAGCCACAATTTTCGCACTCGACAACCTCGCCAGCCTCGAGGGGCTCGTGCTCAATTTCGGACTCGCAATCGGGGCAAATAATCGTTATCATTTGGGAGGATTTTATGAATTTAATTTTGAATGTCAACAAAAATTTTGACGATTTTTGCGACCGCGAGCGACGTGATCTTTGGCGCTACGCAAAACTGCTCGGCAAACTGAAAAATACGAGCCAAGTTAACTCGGGACAAACCGAATTCACACCGCTTGAAAAAGTGGGGAAATGGCTTGTTAAACGCGAAGATTGCAGCATAACGGGCTCGCATAAGTTTCGCGCGCTCGCTTTTCAATTGAGCTGCCTGCTCGCTGAAAAAATCGACCGCGCCGTTCTCTCAAGCTCGGGAAATGCGGCGATTGCGGCAGCCAAAATCTTGCCGCACAGTGCTAATTTAAAACTTTTTACGTTTCTGTCGAGACGAACGCCACCGGAAAAATTAGCTGCGCTCGAATTTTCAAAAAATTTCGTGCCAATTCTCTCCGACCGCCCCCTGCGCATGGCCAAATATGCCACAAAACACTTTAAATTAAGAGATTTACGTCCATCGCAAGATCGGAATGCCGTCGTCGGCTTTCGCTCGCTTGGCTTCGAAATTTTTGAGCAAAACCCCAAAATCGAGAATATTTTTAGCTTCGCGACCAGCTGCGCGAGTGTTCGGGGCATGGCCGAAGCGTTTGAAATTTTGGTAAAGCTTGGTGCACTGAAAAAGGCACCACGAGTGTTCGCGGTAGTCTCAAATGGAAAGCTCGCTGGCGAATTGAGCGGACGCATAGTCGACAAAAATCTTTGTCGAGTGGACAAAAAAATTGTCGAGTGGACACAAGTAGACACGAGTAGACAACCAGTAGACAACAAGATTTGTCGGGTCGACATCTCCGACGAAGAAATCTTAGCTGCTCACCAAAAGTTTAACTCGCTGGAAACCTCAAACGAAGGCTTCGCCAGCCTAGCTGCAGCTGAAAAAGTCCGACCGTCAGGGGAGTCGCTCGTAATTTTGACCGGAAGAAATTGGAAAAGCGGGAAGATTGATTTGGCGCGTTTTGAAAAAGCTGACAATTTTGCGGAAGTTGATAGAATACTTACTCCAAATGGATAACTTCCCCCGCAAAACGATTCTCTTGGTCTCGCCCGATCCTCGCAAAATCGAGGGGCTCGAGCTCGCGTGGCCGCACTTCAAAATTTTCGTTTCGAAGATGAGTCCCGCCCTGCGCAAAGCCGAAAGGCGAGGAGCCGAAATCATAAATTTGAAGCTACCAAAAATTAAAAAAACGAGTGATTTGCTGGCAGAAATGGTCGGACGAAACTTGGTCAAAAGGGGGAGTCGCGTTTTGGTTTTCAAAAATTTGGCGAAAATCGAGAAGCTCGCCGCCAAACGCAAATTCGAAATTTTGATGCCAGAGTCAAAATTTCTAATCTTGCTCGAAGATAAAATTAACTTCGTCCAGTTCTGCCACGAATTTGCGCTGCCGATTTTGCCAACCAAGGTTCGCGAATTAAATCTCGTACGCTTCACCGAACCAATTGTCGTGCAAACGCGGCGCGGTCACGCTGGTGAATCGACTTATTTCATCCGGTCACCACGCGAGCTAGAAAATCTGAAACACAAAATGGGGGACTTCACGGTCAAAGTGACACCGCTCAAAAAACTGCCGACTTTCTCGCTGGATTTCTGCGTGACACGCAACGGGATTTATTCGACTCAACCCTTTTTCCAAATCACGGGCGACCCGAGACTAAATCCGCTGCCAGGCGGCACAGGCGGAATCGACTTCGATATCGCCGCTCAGCTGTCAGTCGAGACGAAGGAAAGAATCGGCGCGCTGGTCGAGATGGTCGGAGCAGCTTTGAAAAAAATTGGCTACCGCGGCATCGCGGGAATTGATTTCCTCGTTGATGATGCGAACTCGCGGATTTATTTGCTCGAGCTGAATCCCCGACTGCTCTCGAATCTCGGTTTCGTCACGCGCAAACAAGTCGAGGCAGGGGAGCTGCCGCTCGCGACGATTCATTTGCTTGAATTCCTAGGGGAAGATTTCACTAAATTTAAAGCCGAAAGATTGAGCCGAGTAAATTCTGGACGCTTCGAAAATCCGCATCCGGACGCGCAGTTAGCTTTTTGAGTAGAATCTCTACGATGAATAAAACAAGTCTCAAGCTTAAATTGCTGCATCAGGCTTTCGAGCTGAGTGTTTTGTTAAAAGGTCTCGATGGAATCTTGGAAGCTGTCGGCGGGATACTTTTATTTTTTATTAAACCGTACCAAATCAACGCTGTCATCGTCTGGCTAACGCAGCACGAATTGATTGAAGACTCGCATGATTTAATTGCAAACTACCTAGTGAAATTGGGCGCAGGTCTTTCGTTAGACGCCCAAATCTTCGGCGCGATTTACTTACTCATTCATGGGATTATCAAATTCGGACTGATTGTCGGCTTATGGAAAAAGAAGCTTATGGCTTATCCAATTGCGATAGTTTTTCTCGCACTTTTCATCGTTTACCAAATTTACCGCTACGTTTACCATCCTGCGCTTTGGCTAATCGTCTTGAGCGTATTCGATGCTTTAATGATTCTCCTAACCTGGATTGAATATCAAAGACTCAAGAAAAACTTTGGTGTCAGCGCTCGTTAATCGTCTCTTTCACTTTCACGCCGAAGTGCCGACCGGCATCTTCGACGAAAGCGAGAACCTCGTCGCCTTTTTTTAATTTCGTAATTGAAATTGGCTTACCGTTTGGTTTGGTCAGACGAATCGTCTCGGCATTTTGCATTACGAGCGAAATCGGCTTCGCGCCGATCTTGCCACGCACGTGTAGCATCGGGCGTTTTTCGATTTTGGCACGACCGACTGCGAGCGGAAAAGTGTTGCCCTTTTCGTCCACAATCAAAACCTGCTTACCTGCGGTGACCTCATTTAAATAACCAGTCTTGTTGTCAGGCAGACGGACATAAGCGTGCACCGCGCCGACATTGACGCGAAATGGTCGCGGATCGCAGTAAGGGCTTTCAGCATTTTCATTGAAGACGAGAAACATCGCCGAGCTCGAATCCCCCGCGAGGATACCCTGCCCGGGTGCGAGAATCGCCGTCGTATCGACGCAAACGCGGTCAGCCACGCCGACAGCCTCGGTCGACTCAATCGTCGCACGCACGAGCTGCAAACGCTCGTTGTTCGCTTCGCGGACGACCTTGCCCGTCGTGACAATTTCCGCGGGTTTCGTGGTCTCGAGAAGAATGCCGTCCGCGCCGACCTCCATCGTCGTCAGCGCCAGCAGGGCTTTTTTCGAATCGCCTACTGTTTGGATGATGTTTGAAGTTTTGGAGATTAAATTTTCAAGCGGAATGATTGACCAATCCTTGTTGCGAATAATTTTGAAAACCTTGGCACCAGCTGCGACGACGTCGTTCTCGACCGCCTTAGCGGTGATTGTGAATTCCTGAACGTCCTTGCCTAATTTCAAATCACCATCAGTCGCGACCGTCTGAATCAGTCCGAGCTCTTTGGCTTTTTTCGAAAAACCGGTCGGCAAAACGAGCGCATCGGCGCCGGATTCGATCGCTGTCGCGACGAGTTCTTTGTTCCATTTCGGAATCGAAACCCAGAAAAGTTTTTTCATTGGAAATTTTTAGACCCGTAAATTTTAGCATTTCTTGAAATAAGCGAGAGACGGGCGAAGACCTAAGCTAAGTTGTGCTAAAATTTTTTCTTGTAATTTTTTACCGTGGAGGAATCTTTTGAGATATTGAAATTTCCAGTCGAACAAGAAAGCCAGGTTTTTTACGAAATTTTAAAAACACTTCTTAAAGGTTTTGTCGCTGGCAAAATCGTAAATGAAGAACGGAATGATGTTCTTTTAAATTACAAAACCGGCAAGCCAGCTAGCCGACCAGCGCTAAGAGAATTCGACAAACGGATCGAAAAAGCTGAATTATTTGAATTTATAAATCCAAGTCCAAATCGTCCTTCAGCGATAAATCAATGGCTTTGCTTGGCAGAAGAAACAACCGCCAAAAAAATTGTCTCTGCTTCAAAAAGTTTTAAACGGAGGGAGAACTTTTTTGCCTTCAATAATGATTACATGTTGGAGTTCGCGATACAAAACAACCTGAATCCGCGTCAAATCTTAAATTTCATGAAATATCTTGGCAATCTTATGCGAGCATATAATTTGAAAGATCTCTCGGGAATTGCTTTAAACCTAAAAAACTTACAATTTGTCGCCCGCCAAGAACTTGAAAAAATATTGTTTAATGAACCAAAGCTTAGTGCAAGCAAAAGGACATTCCGCTAAAATCCTCTGGATGCAAATTTCTTATTTTGGAAATCTCGGATTCGTGCTGAAAGGCAACGACGCTTCAATCGCGCTGGCGCTACCAGCCGACAAAATCGGCGACGCCGAAATCGTGATTACCGCGACAGCCGACGAGCAGGTCAAAGCTGCGAAAGGTCAAAATGTTTTCGATTGGCCGGGAGAGTACGAATCGCGCGGCGTGAGCGTAGCGCTCATCCCAGTCGGCAAAGACAAACCTTCCCGCATCGCGAAAATTATCGTCGATGAAATTTCCGTCGTGCATCTCGATGGCGTGACTGAACCGCTCAGCGAAAAAGAGGAGGAGAAAGTCGGCAACGTCGACGTGCTTTTGATCTCGGTTGGCAAGAATGCCGCGCTCGACGCGAAGCAAATTAAAAATACGATTGAAGCGCTCGAGCCGAAGATCGTGATTCCGATGAATTTCGCAGCGGGCGAGGAGCTCGAATTCGCGAAAAGTCTCGGCTTCGCCGATCTCGAACCCGAGAATGAATTGAAAATCAAAGCCGCGAGCCTCCCAGTCGAACGCCTGGAATTGAAAATTCTGAGGCCACGAAAATAGTTTGAGGCAGTTTTATTGTTTGGAATCTGCCTCGCTCGAGGTGGAAAATTTTCAGTATCAAATTTTTAAATCTAAAATCAGCCTGGTCCCGTAGTTCAATGGATAGAACAATTCCGTCCTAAGGAAGAAATGCCGGTTCGATTCCTGCCGGGGCCACCATTCTTCGCGCTTAAGAGTTAAGTACTCACAAAAAATTAAATCACTTGCTCTGCGTTTTATGTTCCATGTTTCATGAATAAAATCGCCATAATTTCAGATTCGCACGGCGCGCTTGATCGCTTGGACGAAGTTTTGACGAATCTACAAAATGGAGGTGTCACGGAAATCATCCACGCGGGCGACTTCGCCCTCGGAGCGATTGCCGAACTTTTGCAAAAATTTCCTGGTTTGAATTTTCGCATCGCGATTGGAAATTGCGACGTCAACTCTGAGCTACTGGAAAAAATCAGCGCCCTGGAAAATGTCGAGCTTGCCGAAATTTTGGGATTCGAGCTCAGCGGCAGGCAATTCGCAGTCGCGCACCGAATCGAAGACTTGCGAAATAGCGCCGCCGAAATTTTGGTCAGCGGACACACGCACATTCCTTTAGCCAAAAAAGCCGAGGGAAAACTTTTTCTAAATCCCGGATCACTCCAAGATGACGGCGGCTATTTTTTGCTTGAAACGGAAGCTTTGGGAATCGAGCGAAAACTTTTCACAGAAAAAATTTCAACAGACAACAAAAAATGATTCTGTGAGAAACTTGTATCTTGCGAACCCTTGACCCAAAATAACAGCGTAAAAAAATATATGGATCAAATTGAGATAAAGAAAACTATCGCTATTGTCACCATCAAGCTCATGGCTTTGCAGCTTTTTTTTGCTTTGACCTATTTGACAACATCGTTGATTAGCGACTCCATAGACCAGTACAACAACGGCACTTTTATGAATGCAATCGCTTACGACAGCCTAACTTTCATTATCATTGCCCTCGTACATTTGGCAATCACTGTGTATATCATTTTAGAATGGGTCGCGGAGAAATATATCATTTTGCCGGACAGAATCAGACACCAGCACGGAATTCTCTTTCGGAAAACTGAATCTTGGGAAATCAGAAATATCGAAACTGGATACATCACCGAAGGATTGGTCGCGAGACTGTTTAATTATGGAACTCTAACTTTTCACAGCCCGACACTCGATAGTAATATCATCTTAAACGATGTTCCATCACCATCGCTCGTGTTTAACTCTGTCGAAAAAAACCTAGCTCTGCTCGGCAAATCCCCAATCAAATACTTGAAACGCTAGCATAGCCAAACTCAAACATACGAAAAATTTCTACCGAAAACCTTCGGCTTGGCTAGATCAAGTTGAAATAATAAACCGAAGGCGCAACGACAAAGGCGACACAAATTAAAAAAATAATCGTAAAAAATAGGACGCTGATTGCATGATTGTGGCGCAAAACAAAAAAGGCAGATTCTGGTTTCTTCCAGGCTCGGGAATTCGCGATGCCCAGAAAGCCTAAAAAAATAAACATCGCTCCCAAACCAAAAGTCAGAATATTACCCATCAGATCTGGCATCCTTCGCGATAAAGCCGCAAGCCCAATAAGAAGAAAGAACACCCCAAGCCATAAATTAGCCCTCACTTTCGAATTTGGGATTTTCCCGAGTTTTTTAGTTTCAAGCGCTTTCTCAATCCAACCCATCGCCCACGGCGAAATCGTCTCTCGAGATTTCAGCAGAAGTTTATAAGCCTGATAGCAAAGCCAAACGGCAAAAATCCCAATTAACAGCGGCATGATCAAGTTGCCCACGCTTGGGATCGAGATATCAAGAACGTCGAACAGCTTACCAATCACGAGCAGCGCGATTGCGAAAGGAGTGAGAATCAAGGCAGATTTTTGCGCCGACTGTTTGGCGGCAAGACTTTTTTCCCAAGATAAATTATTGCTGACAACCAGCTCGTCAATCTTTTTTTTAAACGCCTGATAGTCTCCGCCATTCAGATTTTCTGCAGCTGGGTTCGTTGGCATAATCTGGATTTAAATTAGCATCAGCATAATTAATAATCGCGCGTTCTTCAAATCTGATTCGTGTCGGCTAATGAAAATGTTGGCGATTTAATAATCAGGGGACGCTAATTTGCTGAAGATTTATATTTCCAATCCGTAGCTCCTCCGCGTAGAGCTTTGGCGAATATCAAAGTGTTTTGCGCTAATTTTTTCGCATCTTCGACATAGGCAGAGCTGGTCACAAATTTTTTGTCTTTGTAAGTTGGTCTCAAAATAGAAGACATCGCGTACATGATGCTCCAAGGAGCGAAAGCCATTCCGAAACGGTCGAGCCCCATGAACAAAGACGAAATCACGAGCGCGGCTCCTTCCTCGTGACCAGTCACAATGACGCCAGCCGACTTGCCACTGAAGCGACGAAAGAAACCGCTACCCAAAACAGCATCGTCCGCCATCAACTCGACAAATTTTGTGTGCTTGATGTTGAGCTCTTTATTTTTCGCACCGTTTGGATCAGCCGGCGGCAAGCTTCCATCGAGACTAATGCAGCGGTCGATGAAGAGAGCTAACATCGACGACATTTTGAAATTATTAACCGGTGTCGCGAAGATGATAATGTCTGCTGCCAGAATCTTGTCGTATAAAACATTGCTCATATCGTCGGCTGTCGCAGTCCCGCGCGGATAGCAGGAACAGCGGAAGTGGCACTGCGTGTTGGTTGTGGAATAACAAGCCTTGCAGGGTTTGATGTCATATTTGCGCAGCGGAATTAATTCTGTTTTCACGCCGTGCTTTTTTAATTCTGCCAGCGCCTGCGTGAGTAAAAATTCTGAATTGCTGCTCTCGGCTGCCATATCAAATTGGTCTCGCGCCGATCCAGAAACTCCAATCGCCCGAAGCGGTCCTTTCTTTTTCTTCAGCCGTTCAGCTTCCTGAATAGTTTGTTTTTGGATCGCCTTGAAGCGCCGCAATGTTTTATCGTCAATATCTAAAAATTTTTTGAGATACGCGTCAGTTCGCAGAGGTGTCACTAAGTCACCGCCGCACTGCGGACACTCGGCGATTTTGCCGGTGGAAACGAGTGTACATTTTTCACAAACTTGCGTCATATTTACATCGTTAATTTTTCATCAACCTCGTCAGCCGAGCCATGGATACAGTAATACCCAGCCTTGAGGTTGTTTTCTCGGTGTACGGGACAGCCACCACAAAGGCAGCCGTTCATTTTGAAGGTGCAAGCGCTTTTCCCAACCGCAGCCGCACAGTAGAGTTTCTCTGCTTTCGTCTCTGCACAGGTATTGTAGCTGGGACAGTGTGGGCAAACACATTTATTCAAATTGTTTTCCGTCTTTTCGACTTTGGGCATATTTTAATTTTAAAAATTGAACTGAATCGATAACCCTAAAAGTCCGTGGAGAACTGCAACGATTATCGTGATAAGCGCCAAACGCGGATGCCACTTAAAGGGAATCACATAAATCCCTTTGAAAGTCAGAGCACCGATAGTCGCCGTGGCAAGTAGTAGTGTGAACGTCAAAATCCCACCATACATCACGAGCGGCTTGCCAAGAAACATTATCAAAGCAATTTTGTGAATCATCTTATTCGACAATTATTGTTCCCGTCATAGACGGATGAATCGCGCAGGAATAATCAAAAGTTCCAGCCTCGTTGAAGGTGAAAACGAAGCTCTGACCATTGCTTAGCTCAGGCGAATTAAATGTTGCCGATTTAATCTGGTGCGGAGCGGAATCGTTATTGGTCCAAGTCACACTAGTACCTTTTTTGACAGTTAGCATCGCCGGATTGAAAGAAAAATTTTGGATGTTTATCGTGTTGGCTGCCACCGGTGACACTGGGTTGGCAACTGATGTCGGAGAAGTCCCGGGCGAAGTGTTTTGTGTTCCGTTGTACGCGCTACAACCACCCAAAAGAACCAGCGCCAAAGATATGGTGAGAATTTTTTTCATGAGACTTTGGGTTAAATAATGCACCTCTCATTGTAAGGTATCTGAATTAATTAACCTAAAGTTTTTCTTTGACAACAAATTCTCTACTTGAATAATTCAGCTTTGCAATTAGGAACGCTATATTTGTATGCTGGATATGAAATTTCAATCAAGTCACATACTTTACTTTTTTTTGAGGAATTAGCGAGGGTATACAAACATTCGCCTCTTTTCGAGCCAACTTGAGCGGCAGGTTCTTCGCTTTGCTGCAGGCATGCGAATAGGTCGCGATAAAATTCTGGAGCATTATCAAGTTTGTATTTTAGAAAACAATTTCTGACCTCATCACTGCTTGTATAAAGACTACCAAATTGTTCGTAGCAAAATGTATATGACTCATTTTTTTGAGACAAAACTTTTTCGAGAACGAGTTGGCACTCTTGTTGTAGATTTGGATGGCTGGAACGATCAATACTTTGACACAATGTTGAGTCTTCGTTCACCAGCGCTGTACAAAATATCCTCCATTGGTTAAGAGACGGAGCACTCATATAATAATCACCAAAGAAAAATTGTTGAGGCTTAGGTGTCGGAAGTGAATTGCAAATTTCAACATTTTTTGATTCACGAGCTTTTCTTGTGAGTTCAACAAATTGTGGTATGTCGCCTCGCGACTCTGGCTGACTTGGCAAAATATCCGTTAATGATTGATCAAATTTCGATTCAGTAGGGCTTGGCATTAGAGCTGGCACAGAAACTGTCTCCGGATTGGTGATGGGTGCTGGCGTGAGCTCTGGGACCAACTTCGGATTAGCAACTGGAGTTGGAATAACTTCGGACGAAGTGCTTTGCGTGCTACAACCGCCTAAAAAAACTAACGCTATCAGGAATAGGGTAATAATTTTTCTCATAATAACGGTAGTTGAATTAAAAATAATTGCATTTGCCATTGTAGAGTATCCGAATTAATTTATCTAAAAATTTTTAACAAAAAATTGCAGGCCAAAAACCTTTAGCTAAAAACTAATTTATCATGGCGGAGGGAGAGGGATTCGAACCCTCGAGGCGGTTACCCGCCTATCCGCTTTCCAAGCGAACGCACTCGGCCGCTATGCGATCCCTCCGTTTAGATTTTTAGACTTTCAATAATTTTGGCTTTTGTGGGTTTCGGTTTTGGATCCAAAAATTTTACTCAGCAACAATCAATATCTTAATCCTTAATCCTTAATCCTTAATCCTTTTTTCTTAATCCTTACTTGTCAAAATAGGCGAGCTGACTCTCACCTCGTCGCGCGAAGTGAAAGTCGAATTATTTCGCGGAGGAAACTGCTGCCTCGGCTTGCGGCGCCTCAACCTTTTTCGTTTTCAAGGGCTTTTGCAGCGTGCGCAAACAGCTCGTGCAAATCAAAATTTTCACACCAGAGAATTTTTTGGAAACGAGATTCGGCTCGAAACGACGACGCGTGCGGCGTTTCGAATGCGAAACATTGTTACCGGCGACCGGTCTCTTAGCGCAAAGGCTGCAAACTTTACTCATTGGGGAATGTTAAAATGAATCGAGCCGGGGGATTTTACGCGAAAAAATGTTTTTACTCAACTTGTCATCTCTCGAAATTCTGAGCTGGGCTATCGGCTTCTTGGTCGCGCTCACTGTCCACGAAGCTGCCCACGCCGCGACGGCAAATTATCTCGGCGATCCGACGGCGAAGTGGGCAGGGCGCATCTCACTCAATCCGCTGCGCCATCTCGATCCAATCGGAACACTGATGCTAATCTTCGCCGGATTCGGCTGGGGCAAACCTGTACCAATCAATCCGCGCAATTTCGCGAATCCGCGCGCCGGAGAAATTCTCACCTCACTCGCTGGTCCGCTCGCGAATTTCGTCGTCGCGCTCGCACTCGCCGTCCCGCACAATTTGCTCGACCCGGGCTCAAATGCCTTTATTTTCGTGCAAAATATGATGTTCGTGAACATCGTGCTAATGGTTTTCAATCTGCTGCCCATCCCACCGCTCGACGGCGGCGGTGTCGCGGTGAATTTTTTGCCGCCGGAGCTGGGCGAGAAATACCGCCGCAACGGTCCAATTTTGCTCTTGGGACTCATCGCCTTCGATTGGGCCTTTAAAACCAATCTTTTGTGGGGAATTCTCGGCGGACTCGTCAACATCGTGTTTGCTGCAATCAATCTGAGCACAACATTTGGTGGTGGTTTACACTGAAAATAGGTCGCGAAAATAATTTCAAAAGTCACGCAACCCGATTTGATTGCACACAAATATTGTTCGGGTAAATTGAAGACAATTCTTTCACATTCCCCAATGGGGAGCCGACCAAACATCGGCTCGCGAACTCAGCGTGAGGCCAAATCGCTCACAAAAAATAAGGGGCTTCGTACATTCCACTCGGTCGTAAAAGATCGAGGGAAGAATCCCCACCTTGATTACAGGATTGCTGCTTTCCGGAGAGACGGTGTGAAAGAACCCATCAGAAACCCTACCTAATCGGTGGGGTTTTTGTCTAATAAGGATTAAGGACTAAGTAAAAAGAACTAAGCTAGGTTGATTTTGATGGTGAAGGTGAAGTTTGTGGACGAAAAAGACGCTTCACGGAATTTTTTGTAGTGGTGAATGAGCCATAAAAAGACAAAACACCAGGTTGAATGACCCATGCGAGACATTTCTGTATACTTCTTAATCCTGTTTTCTTGCTTCTTATTTCTTACTTCACATACTCATCCCACGCCTTGATTGGCAATTCCTCGTCTTTGTATTTTTCGAGCGAATCGACGACGAGCTTCGCGACCTGCGGATTCACGAAGAGCGGAATGCCGAAGTCGGTCGCACGCCGGCGAATGAGGTAGCCGTTGGTTAATTCTTCGGCTTGGTAATTTTTCGGAATGTTGATAACCATGCCGACTTTTTTCGCCGTGAAAAGATCGAGCACGTTTGGCTTTTTCTTTTCGAGCGGGAAGTGGACGAGCGAATTTGCCACGCCGTTTTCCGTAAGAAATCTCGAGGTGCCCGGCGTCGCGAAAATCGTGAAGCCCATTTGAATTAATTTTTTGGCTGACGGAAGAAAGGTCAATTTGGATTCCAGCGAGCCAGTCGAGATCAAAACATTTTTCTTGGGCAGGCGGAAACCGACCGCAATCTGCGCCTTGAGAAAAGCTTCGTGCAGATTTTCACCGAAGCAGGCGACTTCGCCCGTCGACGCCATCTCGACACCGAGCGTCGGATCCGCACCCTTGAGCCGCGAGAAAGAAAATTGCGCCGCTTTCACGCCAACGTGATTGAGGTCGAGCGTTTGGTAATTTTGTTTGCGCCAAGCTTTGGGCTGGACTTTGCCGAGCATCGCTTCGATCGCAATCGCGATGAAATTGTGACCCGAAACTTTGGACACGAAAGGGAAGGAGCGACTTGCGCGCAAATTCATCTCGATGACAGCGATGCGATTTTCTTTCGCGAGGAATTGGATATTGAACGGTCCGGTAATCTGGAGCTCGACGACCAATTTTTTGGCAATGTCTTTGATACGGCGAATCGTCTCGATGTAGGTTTTTTGCGGCGGGAGCACGAGCGTCGCATCGCCGGAATGAACACCCGCATTTTCGACGTGTTCGGAAACCGCGAAAATCACGAGCTTGCCCTCAGCGGCGACTCCGTCGAAATCAATTTCGCGCGCGCCGGTTTCGAATTTGGAAATCACGACTGGTGCCTCGGTCGAAACTTTGGTCGCCTTGGCGAGATAATTTTGGAGCTGCTCGGCAGTGAAGGCGACTGACATCGCCGCGCCGGAAAGAACATAGCTCGGACGCACGAGCGCGGGGTAACCAACTTTTTTGGCGAACTTGAGTGCTTCGGAATTTTGGGTGAATTCCGCCCAGAGCGGCTGGTCGATGCCGAGCGTGTCGCAAAGCTTGGAAAATTTTTCGCGCGACTCGGCGCGATCAATCGAGGCTGGGGCAGTACCGAAGATTGGAATTTTTTCCGCTGCCAGTTTGCCGACGAGGTTATTCGGAATCTGTCCGCCCGTCGAGACGACGACGCCGCGTGGCTGCGTGAAGTCGAGAATGTCGAGCACGCGTTCGACAGAAAGCTCGTCGAAGTAAAGCTGATCGCAGGTGTCGTAATCCGTCGAGACTGTCTCCGGATTGTAATTGATCATGATGGTCTCGAAGCCATTTTTCGCCAAGGTCTGCACGGCCGAGACACAGCACCAATCGAATTCGACTGACGAGCCAATACAATAAGCGCCGCTGCCCAAAACGACCGCGCGCGGCTTCTGCGTGAATTTGATTTCGTCCGACTGGTCGCCGTGATAAGTGAGATAAAGATAATTCGTCCGAGCGGGAAATTCGGCGGCGAATGTGTCGATCTTTTTGACGACTGGCAGAATGCCAAAATCTTTACGAATTTTACGAATCGCCATTTCGTGACTACCTGCACGCCACGCGATTTGCGAATCGGAAAAACCGAGTCGTTTGGCACGCAGCATAATTCTTTTCGCTTCACTAGCGTTAACCCCCGAGATATCTCGGGGGTTAACTTCAAAGAGTTTTTTGGCTTTCTGTTTCAAAATATCTTTTTCGAAGTCGGCAATATTTTTACATTTTTCCAAAAACCACTCG
This sequence comes from bacterium, assembly GCA_021779375.1. GTDB lineage: Bacteria > Patescibacteriota > Gracilibacteria > JAHISY01 > JAHISY01 > JAHISY01. Next base: position 142,714 of record JAJYAT010000001.1, read on the forward strand.
TCGATGCCGGAGAGTTTGTGAATTTTCGCGACTGACCAACCGTCGCGCAGCGCGCGCGCAATCGCGAAAATGCGCTCGGGTGTCGGCGCAGCAATTTCTTTTTCGAGTGAAGCGAAATTGAAATTGGCGTGACTGAAACCGTAAGCCCCGACCTGCAACATGCGCAGTGCCTTTTGGAGAACCTCTTCAAACGAACGGCCGATTGCCATGACTTCGCCGACGGACTTCATCTCGCTGCCAATCTCGGCGGAAACTTTGCGGAATTTTTGGAGATCCCAGCGCGGAATCTTGAGAACGAGATAATCGAGCGCCGGCTCGAAACAAGCGGTCGTGTTGCCGGTCACGGCGTTCGGCACTTCGTCGAGACGATAACCGAGCGCGAGCTTCGCCGCGACGTGAGCGAGCGGGTAGCCCGTCGCTTTCGACGCCAAGGCGGACGAACGCGAGAGCCGCGCATTCACCTCGATCACGCGGTAATCAATCTCGTGCGGATCGGCTGGATCCGGACGCAGAGCGTATTGAATGTTGCATTCACCGACGATGCCAAGATGGCGAATCACTCGAATGCCAATCTCGCGCAGCTTGTGATATTCGAAATTATTTAAAGTTTGTGATGGCGCGACGACAATCGACTCGCCGGTGTGAATCCCGAGCGGATCGAAATTCTCCATGTTGCAGACTGTCAGGCAGGTGTCCGCACAGTCGCGCACGACTTCGTATTCGATCTCCTTCCAGCCGCGCAAATCCTCTTCGATCAAAACTTGCGGCGAAGCCGCGAAAGCAACTTCGAGTAATTTTTTGAGTTCGTCCGCATTTTTGGCGAAACCCGAACCTTTGCCGCCGAGCGCGTAGGCCGCGCGCACGATCACCGGAAAACCGATTTTTTTGGCGGCGGCGAGACCCTTCGAAATGTCGTCAATCGCAATCGCCCGCGCCGTCGTGACGCCAATCTCGCTTAATTTTTTGACGAAAAGCTGGCGATCCTCCGTCGCCTCAATCGCGGCGATTTGTGTACCGAGCACGCGCACACCGTGCTTTTTGAAAACGCCGCGCTTTTCCAATTCGACACCGCAATTGAGCGCGGTCTGTCCACCGAAAGCGAGCAAAATCCCGTCCGGTTTTTCTTTCTCGATAATGCGCTCGACGAAACGGGGAGTGACGGGCAGGAAGTAAACGCGGTCCGCGACGCCCGCCGACGTTTGGTTGGTCGCGATATTCGGATTGACGAGAACGGTGGAAATTTTTTCTTCCTTCAGTGCCTTGATTGCCTGGCTGCCCGAATAATCGAACTCGCCCGCCTCGCCGATTTTGAGCGCGCCGGAACCGAGTACGAGCACTTTTTTAAGCTTCATCCGGTGGATTTTAACGAATTTCTGAGATAATTCCACCGCTTGACAAAATTACCCGTAAGTTTTACGAAACAGCTATTTTCATTGAAAAAAAAGTCGATTCTTGCTAAAATACTCGGATTTAAAAACAAAAAATGGATTCTCAAAACAAAATCGTGTCCGCGCCAAAAACTCACTCCGTGCACCATGGTGAAATTCGGCACACCTTTTATTCGCCCGAGTTTTTGGAGTATCGGCGTGGTCCGATGTGGTATCTCGTCGCCGGATTCGTCGGTCTCGGCATCATCGCGCTCGGCGTACTCACGCACGCGATTACGCTCACGCTGGCGTTTTTAATTTTCGTCGGTGTCTACTGGCTGCTCCACGCGCGCGAACCGAAAATTTTGGAGGTCGCCATCACGCAGCACGGCATTCATGTCGAAAACGAAGCCTTTTTGCCCTTCGGCGAAATTGTGGAATTTTGGATTGTACATAATCCGCCTTTCGTCGCCGAGCTGAAATTGAAAGTGCACCACAAGTGGAATTCTGTTCACACGATTTATATTTTTGGACAAGACCCCGATGAGCTGCGCCGACTGCTCACGCCACACGTCAAAGAAACTCCGCGAGCGGAAGCGCTCAGCGATCTCATCGTCCGCGCCCTACGAATTTAAAATGAGCCTCGATTCTAAAATCTCGACTGACAAATTCACCCGCCCGGATCTGGCTTCTGATGTTGCTAAAAATTGGAGCAAACCGGAGAAAAGCCAAGAAACCGCCGCCAAAAACACCGAGCAAGTTTCGGTACAAGAGGCGATTGCCAGCCTAAAAGACGATGTCGTGACGCAACAAACACGCACATTTTTAACAAACCATGGCTTCGACCTCGAGATTGAAACGCGCACTGATGCGCTGAAGCTTATGCCTGAGTTTGCACACCGCAAGGCGATTTACGAACAGATGCTTTTTAGTCAAAAAAATGGGGCGCGAATTATCCTCGCAAGTGAACTCAGAAAAGCTTTCGAAAAAAATCCAAAGATTGGTGACGCCGAACTCATAAATGTGGCGACTAAAACAATCAATGATTGGTTTGCGACACTCGCGACACTCGATCGAAATTACGATGGCAAATTGAACTATGAGGAAATCACGCCAGACGACGCCGCAGAAGCGGAATTCATCAATCGGGTTTTTGGGATCCTACCGTTTTGCACTGAGTTAAAACATAATCCTGACTTCGATGATCCAACTACCAAAGTCACTCCGGAAATCAGGCTGAAACGAATCGATTTTATTAAAGATTACATCACGCGCTACGCTGCGACTTTAATCGATCCAAAAACGAATGAGCCAACCGTCGGATCCGGTCGCCAGCTTAGTCGGGTTTTACAGTCAATCAATCTTGGTGTCGTCGGCGGAGTTTTTCTAAAAAATGAAGACTTCGGAACGATGTGGGGCAATCTTTTGGACGAAAGCAACCTTGCAAAAGATAAAAAGCCTTCTGAAAAGATTAGTGCTGTCGCCAAAGTTTTCAGTGAGGGTGGCGAACGCGAGCAGACAAAATTCACGAACTTGCTGGAAGAAGATGATTTGAAAATTCGCGGAATGCGCATGGATGCCGACCAAGCTATGCTAGATGCGCTAGATCTCGAGAAAAGCAATCCCTACGGTTTCATGCTACGTAAACGTGGCGATGGGAAAAGCATCTTTATTTATAATGCTTCGACCCCATTGCTTTTGACGGGCGGTTTGAATGTTGCACTGGCGGGATTTGATCTCACAAAAGTCGCTACCAATCCAGTAGCGTGGGTGACGATGCTGTTAGCTTACGGCAGCGTAAAACATTTCAATCCGAATTTTATGAGCGGTCCATCACCAGCGGTGAAAGCGGAACGCGACGATTTGAAAGAAAAATTTCGTGACGCGCCGAAGCCCGTCCAGGACTGGATCACGCTGTTTTCAAAAAAAGACCTCGATCCAAAATCACCGCTCGACAAATTGCTCATCGAGAAAAGTCGCACGGGAATAATCACCTCAGCTGAGCTCGCGGAAATTTTGGACGACCCTAAACGCAAACTCAAATACGAAAAACCTACCAGCACGATTGACGCGACATCGACTAATAACGAAGCGCACCAACTGTATTTATTTTTACGCGCTTGTCAGCAGCGCGAGCTCAATCCTAAAACCCTACTCGATGCTTAAGAAATTGAACCAACTGCTTGCGAAACTCCCCAGCTTCCTACTGCCCGCACTCTGTTTCATTTTGCTTTTCGTCGTGCTGAACCAACCGACACTCGCGGCTGGACCAGATCAAACAACAGCCGTCCCGGAAACATTCCTTCAAAGTTTGGGTGGTTTTGCGAAAATTTATTCCAGTGTGATTCTCGTCATCGTGATGTTGACCTATGTCTTCGCGCTGATGGTGGGCGACCTCATCGACAGCACCTTCATCCTCGACACCGGCATGGGTGACACGCTCCACATGGTCTGGTCGGTCGTGCGCAATTTCGTGAATATCGGCTTCATCCTAGTCCTACTCGTCATCGCCGCGATGGTCGTCTTCGGCGGCGCGGGCGACAAAGGACTCGGCATGTTGAAGAAAGTTTTACCGAAATTTATTCTGGCGCTCGTCTTTGTAAATTTCACTTTTTTCGCGGGGCGTTTCATTCTCACGACCAACGATGTTTTGGCGACAGCGATTTTCGCCTTGCCAAAAACAGTCGCGGGCGACCGCATGATCAATCTGCCCTGTGCGCCTGGCCTCAGCGCCGAAGCTTGCCGCGATGAGATTATGAAAACAGTCACCGGCTCCTACGCAGGCGATCAAGAAATTGGCAAGGATCTGAAAGAAAAGCTGACTACAAACATCCAAAAACTGCAAAACACGATGGCTGAGCACAAAATCGCGGACACGATCGACAAAAAAAATGTTGCACTCTTGCTCGTCTCGAGCATGCTGGATTTGAAAAATTTGGTCAGCAGCAAGGGCGTGCTGGGCGGCAGCTGGGACACTGCCATCAGCGGAATCATGGCGATCATCACCGCAGGTGCCGTCGGAATCGTGATCTTCATGCTCATGCTCGCGCTCATCGTACGCATGGTCGTACTCTGGATGTGTCTCGCGCTTTCGCCCGTCGCGGCACTCGCAGTCGTCCTCGGCGATGTGATTCCCGGAGCGAATCTGAAAGGCGATCTCGATTTGCTGGGTATTTTCATCAAGCATGCTTTCATGCCAACACTCGTCTCGATCCCACTCTCGATTGGCTTAATCATGATTTTCACCAACAACACAATCAAGCCTGACTCGGGCGGCGTACTCGGATCCATCGGCGGCTCGGCGGGTGCGGGTAATTTCAATTCGCTGCTCTGGTGGATCGCCTCGATCATCATCATCTGGTTCGGAGTCAATACGATGATCAAGAAGTCGAGCGAATACGCTTCGAAAATTACGGACAAGATTCACGGCGGCGTGAACTCCGCAGCGGGCACCGTTGCAGGCACTTTGAAATACGCGCCGATTTTGCCATCTTGGAATGGTGGCGGAAATCGTTCGTTAGCGTCTTATACGCAAATCCCTCGTGATATAAGTTCTTTGATGGAAGCACAATCTAGTAATCGCGCCAACGAAGATGCAAAAAGAGCTGCGCCTGCTTTCGGTTACGAACCACAAAAAATGAATCCTGCGACCTTCAACCAGCAGGCTAAAGGAATTCAAACTACCACCGTAGCTCAATTGATAGCGGCAATCAACGGATTGGTCAAGCAAGGTTTGACAAGAGATAGTAACTTCGACAACAACACTGCTGGAAAATTTTTCGAAAACAATAAGACCGCTTTGGAAGAAATAGGAATCAAGAGTGCGGAAGCACTCAAAGAAAAATCTGTGCAGTTTATCTTAGATCAGATTAAACATAGCAATCCTGCAATGGCACCGCAAGTCAAAACGGCGGAAGACGGTCTTGATAAAAACGATTCTGATTTCAATTCAAGCCCTGCTGACGACAATAAGCCTGAGGATAAGACTGATGTTAAAAATGCTCTGGGCATTGAAGACTTATCGCGATTTGGAGAAAAGATTAACCAGAAAGACATAAACGAGGCGGATGTTGAGAAAAAAGAATTTAACATCAATGGTTCGGTGGTTTACAAGATTAAAGACAAGAGCGGCAAGGTTCTCCTCACGAAAAAAATTGATGGGGGAACTGATGCGCAAGGCAAAAAAGTCGACGATTATTTCGAGGTCCTGGGCGCCGAAAGCGACTTCGACAAACCAATCGATCAAGTCGACAACGACGATGGAGCGGCTACAGCGAACCTATTGGCTAATTTAAAGAAATCGAAAGCGCTCCTTTCGCCTGAGCAAATAGCAAAAATTAAGGAGAATATTCTAGGAGGACTTAACGCTGGAAAGATAACTTCAACCCAGCTTAACGACCTTGAGGGCGGTGTTAGGAATTTCTTTGATGACGAAGAAAAAGACAAAACTAATCGCGATGATCTTTTGAAAGCAATCACTGCCCAAAAATCCAAACCACAAGGTCCCAACCCAAATCCAGCACCAACACCTCCGACTCCTCCTCCCACACATTAATCTGTGCAGACCGTAGGGAATGAAAATTTTCATTCCCTACGAATCACGCACGCGATTCTGTTTGTAAAATCTCCCCAACCCTGCCTACCGGCAGGCAGGCCCTCTTTACAAAGAGGGGCTCTTGAAACTCTCCCTTTCAAATTCCCTCCTTTCGCCCCAAAGGGACCACTTCGTGGCAAAGGAGGGCTGGGGAGGATTTGGGAACAAAAATTTTCCCTCTCCTCTCAAAGATGACATTTCCCGCGGCGCAAATTAAAATACTCTGCGATGTCCGCCCAAAAAGATTTTTATTCCGTCACGCGCGAAGAAGCTGCTGAAGAATTGGGCGTCTCGACTCGCACGCTCGACCGCTATTTGAAGCGCGGGAAATTGCGCATGAAGCTTTCGCCGAGCCGTCAGGTTTTGATTCACGAGAAAGATTTGGAGAAATTCGGCGCGCATTTACAGCCGATCAAGAAAGCCAATCCGACACATTCTGGAAAAAATAAAATGCGCGAAGACCTGCCGCCTGAGGCGATTGAAATTTCGAGCGAAGCCATCGAGGAAAAAATTTTCCGCGAGCTCTATGACGAAGCCGCCAAGGATTTGCGGGCGAAGCAGGAAAAATTGGAAGCGGCGAGCTTCCGGGTCGGACAGCTCGAAGCCCAGCTCAAGAGCTCCGTCCCGCTGCTCGAATTCAAACAAAAAGAGCAGACGATGCTCGGCGAGCAGTCGCGACTGAAAGAAAAACTCGTCGCCGCGATTTTGAAAAGTTGGGTCTTCCTCGGACTCGCCGTCACCGCGACAATCATCGCGGTCATTCTCGCGCTGGTGAATTATCTTTGAGCTCTCCCCAACCCTGTCTACCAGCAGGCAGACTCCCCCAAAAGGGAGGGGTTTGGTCGTTAACCCACCACCTAGGTGGTGGGTTAACTTGTTCATAAATTTGAAAATTCTTTCGCGAGTTCAAGTTTATAGCTTGAGTTGTTCATTTTTCTGTTAGCTCAAATATGTAGTTCGAATTACAAATTCGAACCTGCACACATCCAAACTGTCCCGGTTTTTTGGTTTCCCGCCTTCGCCCCAAGGGGACCACTTCGTGGCGGGAAGACAAAATTGTTTGTAGGTTCTGCTTCACGCTATATGTTCCATGCTTCAAACTATTCTTCCTCCTCTTTCTGAAGCAGCTCGCGGAAGCGGACATATTCTGTGAGACGCAGTCCGGTAAATTTGGCGAGCAAGACATCACCCGCGATGAAGAGAAAAATAATTTCGGGATGCGCGAGCATCAAAGTTTGGAAGCCGCTCCACTGTCCGACGACGAGATAGCAGGCGAGCGAGACGAGCAGCAATTCACTGAGCATGCGAATAGCCGAGCGCGAACCTTTTTCGGATTGAATCGAGACGAATTTTTCGGCAAGTGTAGACATGATGAGCATCGGGAAAATCGAAGCGGCGATGAGGTCGGCGACGCGATAATAGGAGCCGAGCGGCGCGAGCCAAGTCATGAGCACGATGGCAGCGAAAATCGCGAGCGCGACGAAAGAGAGGACGATGGCGAGCCGTGGCGTGTAGGCTAGACGATAACGCCGCAAAATTTTGCGAATTAAAACCGAAGCGAAAACAACGACGCACAGCACGATGATTCCGAGCTTCCAGCCGATGGCGAGGAAAGCGAGCGTCAGCACCGAAGGCGTATAGACGCCGAGCGTCGTCACACCGACGACCTGCTTGAGAAAAGCGACCAGTGTCGCAATCACCGGCAACATCAAAACGAGCAGAATGACCGAGGCGGGAATTCCTGAGGCAACGAGATAATTGACGAGGAAAGAAAGTGGCGCGGTGAGTCTGAACGCTTCCAATCCGGAGTCGATGGCCTGGAGTGGAATCGCCTGCAGCTCGAGCGTGGAAGCGAGCTTTGTAATATCATCCGTGAGCAAAATTTCGCGGAGCGCATCGGAGCGCGTGAGTAAAATTTCGCGCGGTGCGAGTGCAGCGAAATTGCCGCGGGCGATGCGTGCGAGTGAATCGAGATTGCCGTCTGAGATCACGACGATTTCTTTCGCGGAAAAATCGAGTAGCGGATTGAGTTTCTGCGCAAAACTCGCGAGTGAATTCAGACCCTCGCTGCCGCGCGTCCAGAGAATAATTAAATTGGTCGAGCGCAGCGCTTCGAATTTCGCCTGCAGCGCCGCAGTGAGCGCATTCTCACCGGCGAAAAATCCGACCTGATCTTCGACGCCCCAGGCGGTATTGAGGAAAATATTCTGCTCGCGCGCCGCTCCGGACAAAGCCGCAATCTTGTCTTCGTAAGCGCGTGAGTCGGTGAGCAGGAGTGCCGAGCGCGCGAAAACGAAAAGCTCAAAACTGGTCTCGGCTGTCTCTTTGCCGACGCGCATCGCGAGCGTAATTTTGAAAATTCCGGGTTTGGTGAAAACATGAGTGACCGTCTCGCCGCTACCCGTCGTGCCGTCACCAAAATTCCAAGTGAATACTGCCGGTCGTTCGGGAAAAAGATTGAGTGAATGCGTCGCAGAAAATTCGGTATTCGCACCGAGTGCCGCCGTCTCGTCCGCCGAAATCACCGCCTGCAAAGTTTCGGTTGGTGCCACCACAGCATCAGATGCCACAGCGGAAGCCGTCGAACCGACGAGCAAAAACGCGAAAAGACTGAGCGAAACCTTTGAGAAAAGTCTGCGAAAGTTCATGCCGCTATTTTACAAAAGTGAGCCACTTTTTGTATTTCGGAATTTCGCCGGCGACTGCCGCGAGGAAAGTCGCGCGCAATTTCGTGGTGAATGGACCAATCTTGCCATTGCCGATTTTCTTGTCGTCGAGCGAGCCGATGGGCTGAACCTCCGCGGCCGTGCCCGTGAAGAAAACCTCATCGGCAGAATAGAAATCCTTTAGCTTGAAATCGCCCTCTTTGGTCTTCACTCCCAAATCTTTGGCAATGCTGAAAACCGCGTCGCGCGTGATGCCCGCGAGAATCGAGCCGAGCCGCGGCGTGTGCAGCAAACCTTTTTTCAGGAAGAATATGTTTTCACCCGGACCCTCCGCGACGAAACCGCGATGGTCGAGGAACAGTGCCTCATCGTATTTCGCTTTTTTGATCTCGAGTGAAGCGAGAATGGAATTAACGTAGTGTCCGCAAACTTTCGCATCACCGACGACCGAGTCCGGATGGAGCCGAATAAATTTCGAAGTCTTGACTCGAATCGGTTTGCCGCCGAGATAAGAATCCCACGGCCAACAAGCAACCGCGAGCGAGACTGGTGCGCCGACAGGATTGAGGCCCATCTTGCCGTAATCGAAGAAGGCGAGCGGGCGAATGTAGCCCGCCGAAATTTTGTTCGCACGCACAGTCGCGACGATTGCCGCCGCCACCTCTTTTTGCGAATAGGGGATTTTCATCTCGAGCGCCTTGGCAGAGTAGAAAAGACGCGCGACATGTTCTTTGAGGCGGAAAATCGCCGGTCCATTTTTCGTCGCGTAAAAACGAATGCCCTCGAAAACGCCCGAGCCATAATGCAGCGCGTGCGCCAGCACGTGAATCTGCGCATTTTGCCAAGCGACCATTTGACCATTCAGCCAAATTTTTTCCGTCGTTTGAAACGCAGCTTTGGGAAGTTTTTGCATGCGGAGATTTTAACTTTTTGTAGCCGAAAACTAAAATGCGCCGCTCATTGAAAATGAGTTGAATCTTGTTGGAAAAATTAATCGCTTATTTCTTCTGCCCTTTCCAGTAAAGAATGTTGTAGCCTTTTTCAAAAGCGGCAATCGCGGCGGTCAGGATGTCGGGAGAATTCGCGCGCGAGACGACGGAATTTTGCGCTGAATCTTCCAGCTTCATGCGCACCTCGGTCGTCGCATCCGTACCATTCGCATCGACGAAGACGGCGAAGTCGGTGAGGCGCGGCTCGAAACTTTTGCCAATCAGCGCTGCACGAATCGCAGAAATAATCGCGTCGACCGGACCGACACCTTTGCTTTCGGCTTTTAATTTTTTGCCGAAAAATTCCACAACCACTTTCGCGCGCGGTGGATTTTTCTTGTGAATTTCGAGCTCGTAATCGAGCACGCGCATCACGCGCTCATCGGAAGTTAGATCGGCGAGCACTTCTTCGATCAGGCTTTGGAGGTCGGACTTCGCGACTGACTTGCCCTTCGCGAGGAAAGTTTCGATGGCGAAAAGCACTTCCTGTAAGTGTGAATCTTTTAGATTTGCTGAGAATTCTTTTTGCAAAACTTTTTTCAATTCCGTGCGCGTCGGCGTTTTAGCAAAGAGAATTTTTTTGCGCTCAGCGAAACCTGCCGACCGAATCGCGTAAAGTTTGAACTCGAGGAAGCGATCGACTTCGGCGAGCTTCGGTTCGACTGCCGGCGGAATCGGATGCGAATCGAGTGCCGAGCGCGGATCCTTGAGCCCGGTGCCTGTCGCGATCAGGACAACCGTGGCAGACTTTTTGAGAATGCCTTTCTTTTGTAATTTTGTAATCGCAGCCAGCGGGAGCGCACCCGACGGCTCAGTGAAAATCGCCTCGCGCTCACCCAGTTTTTTTTGCGCCGCGACAACTTCAGCTTCGCTCACGGTGATTGCCGTCCCGCCCGAATCACGCACCGCCGCCAGAGCTTTCAGGTCGTCGAGCGGGCGACCGATGCCGACCGCGGAACAAATCGTCGCAGGATGCGCGACGAAAGGTGCTTTTTTAAGTTTCCGGGTGAAAGCCGCGACGACCGTCGAGCAACCGCTCGGCTGAACCGCAACCATCTTCGGTAGTTTTTTGGTGAAGCCGAGTTTTTTAAATTCGACGAAGCCTTTCCAGATCGCGGAGAGATTCGTCCCGCAACCGACCGGCACGATGACGAAGTCGGGAACTCGCCAATTCAATTGTTCGACAATTTCGAAGGCGATGGTTTTCTGACCCTCGCTGCGAAAGACATAATCACCCGCGAGGTAGAAGTGATATTTCGCCGCCATTTGCGAAGCGAGCTCGCAGCAGTCAGCGTAAGTCCCGCGAATCGAGAGCACGCGCGCGCCGTAACTCATCGCTTGGGCTAATTTACCAAGCGGCGTGTTTTCGGGAATCAAGACATAGCAAGGCAGTCCCGCGACAGCCGAGTACGCCGCGACCGACGCCGCCATATTGCCGGTCGAGGCGACGACGATGGCTTTGGCTTTGAGCTCCACCGCTTTGGAAATTTCGACGAGTGAACCGCGATCCTTGAAAACGCCGGTCGGATTCATGCCTTCGTTTTTGACGAATAAATTTGGCTGCTTGAGTTCAGCAGCAATTTTGAGAATCGGAATGAGCGGCGTGCCGCCTTCACCCAGTGAGATGATTTTGGCGTGCACTCCAAGTGGAAAAAACGGCAGATATTTTTTGGCAGAAAGTGGCGCGTTTTTTTGGAATTCTGCCGCGACGCGTTTTTTTAATTGCGCGAAATCAAATTCAACATCGAGCGCCTCACCGCAACGTGGACAAACTGAGACCGAGTCTTTTTCGGCGACGAGCGCAGCGCAGCCGACACAGCGTAATTTGTAAGTTGAGTTTTTCAAATGCCAAAAAGATAACGCCGCCATTTTTGGGAAGGCGTGAGTAGGGTGAGGCTTTTGTCTTCTGCAGTCTTGCTAGGTAAAAAATCCGCAATCGTCTGCGTCTCGTCTGTGAGAATGATGACATCTTCGCCCGGCTGTTTTTGACCGAGCAATTCTTTCGCGACTTTCTCACGGTAACGCGCCGACTGAGCATAAGCCAGTTCGCCGGATCTGCCCGCGAGCTCAGCCCGCTGCGCCTCGATTGAAGTCGAGGAAGTCGAGATGTATGTCCCGACCTGAAAAAGGTCGCGGTAAGTCGAACGCGCCAGCGCAAACAGCATGAAAACAATCACAATAAAACTCGCACTAAGTACGATTTTGAAATAAAGCGGCTGGGAATTGGTTCGGGGGGTCATGGGCTGATGGGTTCGGGGTTCAGAGGGTCAGTTGGCTATTGGTTCAAGGAGTCAGATGGTCAATTGGTGGTTGGTGAAATAATTTTGGATTGACGCAATTTGGCGCAAAAAGAATTGATCATTTTGCGAATTCGGAAAAGTTTTGCGAGCAAGTTTTCGACCCGTTCGTCCGAAATTAATTTCTGCTCTCTGGATCGCAACAGCCAAACCTCACTTTCGGCGGCTGAGCCACGAGCAATGATGAAAAAATGGATGATGTCTTTTTTGGTTTGTCGGTTGAAACCCTCGGCAATATTGGCACCGATCGATCCGACCGAACGAATTAGTTGGTCACCAATTGTCCACGCCACCCGATTTTGAGGAAATTTGTGGAGATCCTCACAAACCGTTTTGAAAACCTCTTCCGCCATTTGCCAAACTTCGAGCTCACGATACGATTGAATCATCCCACAAAACGAATTAACAACCTCGAACCAATTGACCCCTTCGAACCCATCAGCCCATGACCATCCGAACCTAATGACCTAATGACCCAATAACCCTCAAATTTTTAGCGGCATAATCAAATGCAAATAATCCGCCGACTTCGCCGGGCGAATCACGGCTGGAACCATTTTTTCACCGAGTTCGAGTTCGATGTCTTTCGCGCCAATCGCGGCGAGCGCTTCGAGTAAATAGTTGGCGTTCAGCGCGACGGCATTCTGCACACCCGCAATCGTCGCCGCGACTTCCGCTTCCTCTTCGCCGATTTGCGTCGCGTCAGAAAGGACGCGCAATTTTTTGTCGGCGGAAACTTCGAGCTTGACCGAGTGGGAATCGTGCGCGAAAAGATTGACGCGCTTCACCGCCGTCGCGATTTCTTCCGTCTTGAGGGAAATCGTGGTCGCGTGTTTTTTCGGAATGATTTGCTCGTAGTCCGGATAGCTACCTTCGATCAAGCGGCTCGCCAGCTCGACATTTTTGTAGAGAAATAAAACCTGATTGGCGGAAACATCGAGCGTCACGGTCTCTTTGCCTTTTTCGAGGATACGCGCGAGCTCATTCACGGTCCGCGTCGGAATGATGATGGAAATTTCTTTTTCGGGTGGCGTCAGTGGTTTGAGAATTTTTTCGGACAGGCGGTAAGAATCCGTCGCTGCCAGACGAATTTCTTTTTTCGTCGCGCGCAAATGCACTCCGGCGAGTACTGGACGCACCATGTCGCGCGCTGCCGCGAAAGCGACTTGATTGATCGCGTCGAGCAAATCACCCGCCGCGAGCGTCAGCGAAACTTCTTTCTTGACCTGCGGAATGAGCGGGAACTCATCCGAGGAAATACCTTTGATTCTAGTCTTGGAACGCGCCGCGGAAATTTGCAGATCCAAGCCTTCGGTGTTTTTGAGCTCGACTTTGCCGTCGGACAAAAGTCCGACGTAATTCGTGAAAAGCCGCGCTGGAATCGTGAGCGAGCCTTCGTTCTTGATCTCCGCTTTGATCGCCGTCGTGATGGCGATTTCCAAATTGGTCGCAGCGAAAGTCAATTTCTTGTTTTCCGCTTTGAGCAAGATGTTGTTCAAAACAGGCAGCGTCGAATTGAGGTTGACGGCTTTCGAGACGGTCGTGAGGGCGGCGAGCAAATCTTTTTGTTCGCAATCTAAAAGCATTTTAGAGTTTTAATTCACTTTGATTTTAAAGTTTTTGCGAGACGAGGACAACTCACCTAAAATCAGAGCATGCTGAAGAAACTATTTGTGCTTTTGCTGGCTGTCGGAATCTTGACCGGCTGTGAAAATGTCAGCTCCGTCACCGAAAACGCTGCCGCGCTGAAGGCGAGCGTCGCCACGACCATCGCCGAAGTCCAGACCGGCGTTAGTAATGTCGTCGGCAAAGCGCAGGGCGCTTATGAAACTTTGCTCGAGAAAAAAGCGGAACTCGAAACCACAGTCAGCGAAATCAACGAAGCCGTCGCTGCCGCGAATAAATTGCTCGGCGGAAAAGATACTGATACGGCGCAAGTCGAGAAATTGCACGCGACCATCACAGAGCTGCAATCCACTCTCGCCGCTGCGGAGGCAGCCCTGAAAGAAGTTGATGCCGCGGAGCAAAATTTGCAAGACAAGACAGCCGCTACGCAAAATTAATTCTCAAAAATGACTGATTTAAAAGGCAGTTTCGTCGCCCTCATCACGCCGTTTGAAAAAAAATCACTCGAGATTGACGAGGAGAAATTGCGCGAGCTAGTGAATTGGCAGATCGAAGCCGGCACGGACGGTATCGTCGCGGTCGGCACGACGGGCGAATCCGCGACGCTTTCGAAAACTGAACATCGCCGCGTGCTCGAAATCGTGATTCACGAGACGAAAAAAAGGGTGCCAATCATCGCGGGCACCGGCTCGAATGCGACGCGAGAAGCGGTCAGCTTGACTGAGTTTGCGAAGGAACACGGCGCGGATTTCGGTCTGGCGATTTCACCGTATTACAACAAGCCAACCCAGGACGGTATCGTCGCGCATTATTCGAAAATCGCGGAAGTCGGTCTGCCGACTATTCTCTACAATGTGCCGAGCCGCACCGGACGCAATGTCGAAGCTGCCACGACTTTGGAATTGGCGAGCAATCCCAATCTCATCGGTATCAAGGAGGCGAGCGGCGACCTCGCACAAATTCGCAAAATTTGTGAGAAAAAACCGGATAATTTCGTGGTACTCTCCGGTGAAGATGCGCAGACTTTGGAAATTATCAAAATGGGCGGTGTCGGCGCCATCGGCGTGATTCAAAATGAAATTCCGGCGGAAATGAAGAAGATGATCGACTTCGCGCTCGCTGGCAAATTTGAGAAAGCCGAGAAAATTAACGCGAAATTCGCGGACTTGATGGGTCTGAATTTTGCCGACAACAATCCAATCGATGTGAAGTGGGCACTCGCCGCCATGGGCAAAATCGACTACGCCGTCCGCCTGCCACTCACTCAGCCGAGTGCTACGAACAAAGTCAAAATCCGCGATGAGCTCGTGAAATTAGGCTTGGCGTAAGATTTGACGACAGAAGCTGGTTCTTGTTAAAGTAGCGTACTTTAAGTTTTTCAAATGTCTCAGCCTCTTGAATCTGTTACGCTCGTCAGCGAGGGAACCGCGCTCTTGAATGCTCTTAGCTCTCGCGGTTGTAGGTCGTGCCAAAGCCTTAGACAGCTCAGAAGAGAAATCTCAGAACTAACCCTCGTAACGGAAAACTTCAGAAATATGCTTCTTTGTTGTGATCGTGGTATTTATTATTGTGGTGACCTTGATGAGCCCCCTGTCTTAGCTGAAGCGAGAACGCGCTTAACAAGGTGGATTAAAGATGCTGACGTGGCACGAAAAGCCTTGCTCGAAAACTGTGAGGATTGTCCGTCGCTCCCGGCTGAGGCAAAGAAAATAGCTGCCGAGCAAAGACAAGTAGTCGGACCACTTCTCGGATCAAAAACATTAATCAATGGGGCGATTTAGGTTTGGTTTAATTTTGTGAGAACGCTAAAATCACCAAGTTCTTAACTTTTTGAAATGCAGTTTTTCCGCAAAATGTTCGTCGGTTTTTTAATTTTCACCATCGTGGCGAGTCCGAGCCTCGCTTCATTCGACGACGTGAAAGATGCGCTCTCGCCGGATGTGGTTCAATTTTTGCAGGCGTACGGCGTCGGCAAATCGACTGCCAACTTTTTTCCGAAGCGCCCGATTTCCCTCGTGGAATTTTTGGCGATGGGACTCGCGCTCGCCGGGGTCAAAGATCTGGGCGGGAATGCGACGACACGCTTCACAGACGTACCGGCAGATGCTTGGTTCGCACCGGTCGTCGCGAAAGCCGACGAGCTTGATTTGCTCGGAGATTTCCGCGGTACAACTTTATTGCCAAATCGAGTACTCAGTCGTGGCGAAGTCGCCGAACTCGGTTTGAAAATTTTTGGCATCGGCGTCCCGACAGCTGCAAATAATGAGGAGTTTGGGTTCAAGGATGTCGGCAAAAATTACCGGTTTGCGCGTTTTATTTTTCGCGCAGTGAAGATGGGCGTGCTCGATCCGATTTCCGACACTGAGTTTGGCACAGCACGGCGGGTGAGTCGCGGTGAGGCAGCGCAATTTTTTTACAATCTCGCAAATTTCGTGGAGGGACCGAGCATCGTGATTCAGACCGGGACGACCAATATTCCCGAGTTCGTGCTTTTCCAGCACGTTTGGGATGAGGCGAAAAATCGCTTCCTGTATCCCGAAAAAGCCAATGATTCGGATATGCTGTATTCGGCGATTCAGGGCATGGTGAAGTCACTCGATGACCCTTATTCTGAATTTTATACGCCGGAAGAAACCAAATCCGAGACCGCCAATCTCTCCGGCGAAGTCGAAGGTATCGGCGTCTACATCGAGGCGGATCCGCAGAATCGCGGTCTCGTCATCGTCGCGCCGGTCTATAGCTCACCGGCTGAGCGCGCGGGACTGCGCGCTGGCGACATCATCACGGCGGTCGACGGCAAGCCGCTCGCTGACTTGCCGCTCGCTGACGCGGCGAATCTCACGCGCGGCCCGACCGGCACCACCGCGAAATACACGATTTTGCGCGACGGGCAAGAATTCACGGTGGAAATTATTAGGCAAAAAATCAAACTCGACATCGCGACAGTAGAATTTCAAAACGACATCGCGATCATCGATATCAACCAATTCACGACCGCGCTGCCGGAAGACTTCGCGAAGATTGCAGCGCAAATCTCCGAACACCACATACGTGGAATTATTCTGGATTTGCGCAACAACGGCGGCGGACTGGTGAATGCCGCGGTGGATTTGCTCGGCTACTTCCTGCCAAAAGGCACGCTCGTCGCTTCGCAAGAATTTCGACCAGAGCTGGCAGCGGAAAATCTCGATTACAAAACAGAGCGCGATCCGACACTGAGTGGAATACGCACGCTTGTTTTGGTAAATAAGGGGACAGCGAGCGCAAGTGAAATTGTCGCAGCAGCGCTCCAGGATTACGGCGCAGCGAGCATTCTCGGTGAGCAGACTTTCGGCAAAGGCGTGGTGCAAGAAATCAATTTTTTCAATGACGGCACCGCGCTGAAAATGACTGTCGCACACTGGCTCTCGCCGAAAAAGCAGGAAATTCAAGGTGTCGGCGTCAAGCCGGACTTCGCCGCCATCGACGTTCCCGAGACGCCGACCGACGAAGCAATCGAGGCGGCCCTGGCTTATTTTTAAGTTGCCGGTTGATCTCGAGGTAGAGACGTTGCATGCAACGTCTCTACGGTTCTACGATAGCGAAATTCAATCCGAACATAATCGCCTTCTTGGCGTCATTGTCTTTTTTAATTAAAAATGTTAAAATAAACAAAATTAAAACTAAAAATAAATATGCAGCAGTCCTACCGCATCGCCGAGCTCAATAAACTTTACAGCTCCGCTGAACTTACGATTGATCTCGCCAAGGCCAAAAAGTCCGAGAGTGATTTGGTTGCAACACGTGAAAGATATGAACAGCTTTTACGCGAAACTTTTTTGGCGAACTATCTCGACAATTATCGCTTCGCGATTTTCGGCAGTTCGCGCGTCGAACCCGATTCGGCGACGTTTAATTTTGTGAAAAATTTAGCCTGCAAGGTTGGTAGCGATATGGACATCGACATCGTGACGGGCGGCGGCGGCGGACTGATGTACGCCGCGAATCTGGGTCTGAAAAAAGCGCAAGGGCGACGTAAAAACCCCCGCGCCAAAAATTTGGGAATCTTGGTAAATCTCGAACACGAGGAGGGGCGCAACGACTGTCTCGACGTCACGCGTCAGTTTGAAAATTTCAGCACGCGTCTCGAGAGCTTCATTCATTCTTCGAATGC
The DNA here is from genome assembly GCA_021779375.1 of bacterium. Lineage (GTDB taxonomy): Bacteria > Patescibacteriota > Gracilibacteria > JAHISY01 > JAHISY01 > JAHISY01. The sequence goes on from JAJYAT010000001.1 coordinate 160,406, forward strand.
GATTTACCTCGCCCCGGGCGGACTCGGCACCGATCTCGAAGCGGCCATGTTTATGCAGCTGAAGCAGCTCCAGAAGCTCGAACCGACTTTTCCGATTTTGGCGCATCCTTTTTGGAAACCGATTTTCAATTATGAAAACGGCATCATGTACCAGAAGCAGCTCAAAATGGGACGCACCACTTTGATTGGCAAAGACGATATGGTTCTCGTTCACTTCACAGATAATTTAAAAGAAATTGGCCATATCTTGAAAGCGAGCTACGATGGCTGGCTAATGCTGCGCGAAAAAGTAAAATTTATTAATTAATTTTTTCCAATGAAAACCAAAACAAAAACTGCACCGTTCATCCTTTGGTTCGACGAAATCGGCATCGAGGATGTTCCACTCGTCGGCGGTAAGAATGCTTCACTCGGTGAAATGTACCGCAACCTTTCGAAAAAAGGCGTGCGCGTGCCGAATGGTTTTGCCATCACCGCGCAGGCTTACCACTATTTGCTCGAAAAAGGCGGCGTGAAAAATGCAATCAAGGAAGCACTGAATGGTCTCGATACGCGCGATGTCACCGACCTCGCTCGTCGCGGTGAGAAAGTGCGCGAGATTATTTTGGCAACGCCGTTTCCGGCCGACCTCGCGGCGGAAATTAAAACTGCCTACAAAAAACTTTCCCAGAATTACAAAAAGGCGAGTGTCGACGTCGCAGTGCGCAGCTCGGCCACTGCGGAAGATTTGCCCGACGCGAGCTTCGCCGGTCAGCAGGAAACTTACTTGAACATCACGGGCCCGACTCAGCTCATCATCGCCTGCCAGAAGTGTTTCGCTTCGCTTTTCACGAATCGCGCCATCAGCTACCGCGAAGATAAAAAATTCGACCACTTCTCAATCGGACTTTCCATCGCTGTGCAAAAAATGGTGCGCTCGGATCTCGCGTGCAGCGGCGTGATGTTCTCAATCGACACCGAAAGCGGTTTCCGTGAGTCTGTCTTGATCAACGGCTCGTGGGGACTCGGTGAAAACGTCGTCCAAGGTGCAGTCACACCGGATGAATTTTTTGTTTTCAAGCCAACGCTGAAAAAAGGTAAACGTCCCATTCTGCAGAAAAAAGTCGGCAGCAAAACCATCAAGATGATTTATGCGACCGATGGTAATAAGTCGACGGTGAACATTCAGACTCCTGAAGAAGATCGCAAAAAGCTCGTGTTGAACGACGACGAAGTGCTGCAACTTTCACGCTGGGCGTGCATCATCGAAGATCACTACTCGCACAAAGCCGGACACTTCAAACCGATGGATATGGAGTGGGCGAAGGACGGTCAGACGGGCGAACTTTTCATCGTGCAAGCACGCCCGGAGACAGTCCAGTCACGCCGTGATTTGTCCGTACTCAGAACTTACAAGCTGAAGAAGACGGGCGCGGTGCTCACGACAGGCGCACCAGTCGGCGAAAAAATCGGAGCCGGTCGCGCGAAAATTATTAAGAGCGCGCACGAAATCAGCCAGTTCAAAAAAGGCGAAGTGCTCGTCACCGACATCACCGATCCAGACTGGGAGCCAATCATGAAAATCGCGAGCGCCATCGTGACGAATCGAGGCGGCCGCACTTGCCACGCTGCCATCGTCTCGCGCGAGCTCGGCATTCCCTGTGTCGTCGGCACGCGTGATGCAACGGAGAAAATTAAAACGGGAGAAGACATCACTGTCTCCTGCGCGGACGGTGAAATCGGCAAAGTCTACGCGGGGAAATTGCCATTTGAAGTGAAAGAGGTGAATCTCAAAAACTTGACGCGACCGAAAACGAAAATGATGATGAACCTCGCTTCGCCGGAGCAGGCTTTCTCGGCGAGCTTCATCCCGAATGACGGTGTCGGACTCGCGCGCGAAGAGTTCGTGATCAATTCCTATATCAAAATTCATCCGCTCGCCTTGTTAAATTTTGCGCAATTGAAAGACGCAGCCGCCAAAGCGGAAATCGCCGAACTGACTTACGGCTACAAAAATAAAGCGGATTATTTCGTCGACAAACTAGCGCAAGGCATCGCGATGATTGGTGCGGCGTTTTATCCGAAAGATGTAATCGTACGCTTGTCGGATTTCAAATCGAATGAATACGCCAACTTGATTGGCGGACGCGAGTTCGAGCCGACCGAGGAAAATCCGATGATCGGCTGGCGCGGCGCAAGTCGCTACTACGATCCGAAATATCGCGACGCCTTCGCGCTGGAATGCCGAGCTTTGAAAAAAGTGCGCGAAGAAATGGGGCTCACAAACGTGAAAATCATGATTCCGTTTTGCCGGACAGTCGAGGAAGGAAAAAAGGTGCAGGCGGAAATGAAGAAGCACGGACTCGCGCGCGGCAAGAATGGACTGGAGATCTACGTGATGTGCGAGATCCCTTCGAATGTGATTCTGGCGGAAGATTTTTGCAAAATTTTCGACGGCTTCTCGATAGGCTCGAACGATCTCACTCAACTCACGCTCGGCGTCGATCGCGACAGCCAGCTCGTCAGCCACATTTGCAACGAGCGCAATCCGGCCGTCAAAAAACTGGTCAGCGATGTCATCAAAATCGCGAAGAAAAATAAATGCAAAATCGGCATCTGCGGACAAGCGCCCAGTGACTTTCCGGATTTCGCCCGCTTCCTCGCGAGCGAAGGGATTGATTCGATTTCGCTCACGCCCGACTCGCTGCTCAAGACGACCATCGACATTGCGAAGCTGGAGAAAAGGAAAGCTAGCGGAAAATAAGCGTCACGCGCAGCCCGCCGGTCGAGTCCATGGAGAGCCCAATCGCGATTTGCGATTTGCCGGCGTCGGTCAAGATTGAATCACTCAGGCTCGTGGCGATTTGCGAGAGCTGGCTGACCGAGACTAGAAAACTCATGAAAGCGCTCGTCCGATCGACTGCGCGAACATTGTTTTCGAGTGAATCTGAACCGTTTTTAAAATCGATAAAATTTTCGGCAATCATTTTGTCGCTCCAACTCTGCGCGACTGGCGTGAGCGCTGCATCGAGCGTGAATGCGGCGGCGTTGTTTTGGCTGCGCCGTAAATTAATTTCAGCTAAGACCTGATTTCGCGCCGCCGCCAAATTGGCGGACGTGAGCGGATCGGCGGAAAACTCCTCAACAAAAATCAAACCATTCTCAACCTCCGCGATTCCGAGACCGACGCGTGTCCATTCCGGATCGAGCAAATTTTGGCGATGCGCCGCTGAGCGCAGCAGTCCGGCGTTGGCGTTTTCCGTCGTGGCATCGCGAGCGAGATTTTCGCCGACCGGCATCTGCAACCCGGCGAGAATCCGACGCGCATCCGGACTCCGACCGGCTGGATCCGTATGTCCAAAAAAGTTTTGGGTCGCCATGGCGTCGGCGTAATTCTGTGCGAAGGTGGAAATTTCTGAATCAAGCGTGACTGCCGGCAGGTTTTGACTCAGACGAAATTCATTAATCAGGCGGAGCAAAATCGTTTTTTCGCGACTAATGGAAATTTTGGAATTCGGATTCGGTGCCTCACGCAAATCGGCAAAGTCCGGCAACAGCGGAAAAACACCTGGCAAATAAAGCGGCTGATTCAGGACTGCAATTCCGTCAGTCGAATTAATTTCGAGAAAATACGTGCCGATACTCGACAAGCTGAGATTGACTGCGAAGCTCTCGCCAGCCGCAATGGTCGCGGCACTGCCGCGAATTGGAGTTTCGGAAACCGAGCCATCCGGCAAGATGAGAAAAATTGAATTCTCGAGTTCGGTCTTGGCGGTCGCGGAAAAGTTGATGTTGTCTGTATAAAAAGTCGGCGGATTTGTAATTGTGATTTTATCCTTGTTGAGCGTCGCGAAGTAGTGGTTGCCGAGATTCAAATCCAGGAGCGGACCGCTCGACCAATTTGTCCGCGGCTCGTAGCTGAATCCGTGTTCCGACTTCGCGCCAAAAACTTGGACTGTCGCCATACCGCTCGTGAAGTCGACGAAATCAGCCGGATCGAGCGCGACCGAAGTTTGACCGGCGGAAATTAATCTTTCGACGCGATTTCGCCCTTGGCGAAGCACCACGCGAAAAATGTTGTTACTGGCGTCCGTCCAGGTGAGCTTCGGTCGATTGTCCTGCACCGCAGTCTGAAGCGTGGTCGGCGCGAGTTCGCTCTGTGCGAGCGTCGCCGGAGCGCATTCGCGCGGCAGGACATCGAGTGTCGCCGCCGTATTGGAATTGGTGGTCGCAGGAATAAGTGAGAAATTATAACGACCCGGCGTGTGGAAAAAAACCGGCACGGCGAAATTATTGGCGGAAACATCAGCGGGAAATTGGCGACGCGTCTTGTCATTGCTGTTTTCCAGTACTGCCGTCAATTCGCCATTTTCAGTGCTTGTTCCGCTGAAGGTGAAGACTTCGTTTTCGTAAAATGTATTGGGCGGTTTTTGCGCGAGCGTAATTTTTTGAAAATAATCCGTCGGCAGGGTCGCCGCATTTTCCAAAAAGGACGGGCAAACATTTTCGACGCGCGTCTGAAAACGGTAAACAATCTCGGCAAGCGCGCCACGCGTGAGTGGCGTCGCCGGACGAATTTGATTCGCGGAATTCGGCTCGACGAGGTTGAAGGTTTTAGCGTAAAGCAAAAAGGAGTTGTACCAAGCATCTTTTTCGGAGTCGGCGAAAAGCTGGCTCGCGGTTGTGTAATTTTCAAGTGGAATTTCGTTTGTGTTGAGCAAGATCTTGAGCGCCTCAACCAAGTTCACGGTTTGCTCGGGACGAAATGAGCCGTCACGATAGCCGTCAACAATCCCGGAGTTTTTGGCGGAAAAAATGAAAGGGGCGAACCAAGCGTCTGCCGGCACGTCGGGGAAAACGGCGCTCACAGGATTTTGGATTGGGACACCGCTCGCGAGTAGGAGAATCTTGAGCGCCTCGGCGCGATTGACCGGATTCCCGGGACGAAATGAACCGTCGCCGTAGCCAGCAATTACGCCTTCTTTCGAAAGGTAATCAATCGCCGCGGCATTGGGGCTGCTAATTGGTACGTCGAAAAAATTCGCCGCCTGAGCGCTGAGCGCAGTCAGGAAAAAAATCAGGGTCGCGAAAATCAGCTTTCGAAAAGTGTGAACTTTTTTCACTTCGGAATTTTCTCAAATTTCAGGGGCGCGGTAAAATCTCGGTGATTTAACCTACCAACATGCTGAAACCCATCCCTCTCGGCTTGGCGTTCGGGATTTTGTGGGGCGCTGCTTTGGCGTTCTGCATTATCCTCACCAAATTCACCGGCTATCCCGAACTCGCTTTTTACGCTCCACTCCAGGCCATCTATTTTGGAATCGAAATTTCCTGGTCTGGCGCATTCTTCGGTGGGCTTTGCGGATTTTTCGATGGCTTTTTCGGTGGATTAATTTTCGCCTGGCTTTACAATCTACTCGCGCGCAAATAATTACTTGCGCGAAAAAATCCACGGCGGTAGGAGCAGTGCGAGCAGAAACAACCAGCCGTTGTGAAAATTGATCGCGAGAATCGTGAGCGCAAAAAACGCAATCGACGCAAAGAGACAGTTGCGTTTTAGTTTTTCAAAAGCCAGCGTGAAAACTTTGAACTCCGGCGGCAGCGAGCCTTTGGGCGGCGTATGTTTTTCGGGCGCCTTGCCCACGATTTCACCTTCGAGAATGCGAGATTCTTCGGAATCGAAGTCCGCCGAAGCATTTTGCGAAGGCGGATCGTTTTTGTGGTTCATTTTTCAGCCAGAATGATTAGGTTGCGGCCGCGGAAAAAATTGGATTTCTCAGCGTGGCGTGCGTAAAAAATTTTAATGTTTTTGAATCCCGTTGTCGCGAACAGTTTTTTGAGCTCACTTTTGCGAAATGCGAAAACTTCCCGCACGCCTTCGCCCGCGAAAGGAACTTGGAGTGTGCGAGCGAATTTTTGCGCCAAACGAAACTTCCAAAAACGGGGCTGCCACAAATTCCAGACTGTGAGAAAAATCCGTCCATCCGGCTGCAAGCTCGCGTAAAGGTTTTCCAGTGCTTTTCTTTGCTCAGCGGAATTTGTGAGATGGTGCAGTACTGCAACGCAGAAAACCGCGTCGGGTTTTCCATCCGTTAACCCCCGAGATATCTCGGGGGTTAACTCGCGCAGGTCGGCAACTGCGAACTCTCGAGCAGGAAAATTTTTTTGCGCCAAGGCGATCAAATTCTTGGAAGCGTCGAAGCCGAAATACTCGCCGTGAAAATTGTTGCCCGCAAGCCAAAAATTGAGACGACCATTGCCACAGCCCGCATCGAGAATTTTTTGAGCGGACAAAAGTTCGCGCGCAAACTCGAATTCGCCCCAGGCGCTGCGCCGTGTCGCATCCCACTTTTTCGAGATAGAATCGTAAAAATTTTGCATGAATTTCGACGAAATCATTCTACGAGCGATTGACGAAAAATGCGCGACTGAAAAGGATCTGCGCGAATTGAAAGTTCGCGCGTCCGGACGGACGGGCAGCCTCGCGAAAAATTCCGAACTGGTCGAAGCTTATTTACGACTTTTGAAGGCGAAGAAAATTAAGGTAAATCCTGCGCTGGAAAAAATTTTGAAAAAGTCGCGCATCCGGACCTTATCGGGCGTCGCCCCGATTGCCGTCCTGACAAAGCCGATGGGCTGCCCCGGCAAATGCATTTTTTGTCCGACAGAGGCGCGCATGCCCAAAAGTTATTTGTCGAATGAGCCCGCCGTGATGCGCGCAGTCCGCGCAGAGTTCGATCCGTTTCGCCAAGTCAAAGACCGAATCAAAGCCCTGGAAAGCTGCGGCCACTCAACGGAAAAAATTGAGCTGATTGTGATGGGCGGAACTTTTTCAGCGCACCCGCGCAATTATCAAACTTGGTTTGTGAGGCGTTGTTTCGCAGCGCTGAACTCGCGGAAGGCGAAATCAAACTCGCTTGAGGATTTGAAAACCGCGAATGAAAAATCCAAGCACCGCGTCGTCGGACTCACACTCGAGACACGTCCGGATTTTTTGGACGCAAAGGAAGTGCAAAGATTTTTGAAGCTCGGAGCGACGCGCGTCGAAATCGGCGTACAAAACTTGGACGACAAAATTTTGGCAATTTCCAAGCGCGGTCACGATGCCGCCGACTCCGCCCGCGCCATCGCGCTTTTGAAAAAAAACGGACTGAAAGTCGGAATTCACCTAATGCCGAATCTGCCGGGTGCGACACCCAGGTCGGACTTGAAAATGTTCGAGGAGGTTTTTGGCAATGAAAAATGGCGACCCGATCAAATCAAAATTTACCCGACGGTCTTAATCAAAAACACCGAGCTCGAAAAACTGTGGCGCGCGAAAAAATGGCAGCCCTATTCCGACAAAGTTTTGACTGCGCTGCTCGCGAAAATGAAAAGCATCGTCCCGCCCTGGGTGCGACTGACACGCGTGATCCGCGACATTCCGGCGGAGTCGATTTTGGCAGGAAGCAAATTAACAAACCTGCGGCAAATTTTGCAGCAACAAAAAGTCGTGTGCCGCTGCATCCGCTGTCGTGAAATTCGTGGGGACAATTTCGATGCAACGCAGGCGGAATTAATCCGCCGCGAATATCGGGCGAGCGCCGGACTGGAAATTTTATTGAGTTTTGAAATTGGTGAGAAGCTGATTTCGCTCCTGCGCCTGCGCCTCGATGAAAATGCGACCATCCGCGAACTGCACACCTTTGGCGAAGAAATCGGACTTTCCAAGTCGGGCAACTCGCAACACCGTGGCTTCGGAAAAAAATTAATTTCCGAAGCAGAAAAAATTGCGCGCAAGGCTGGCTTCGCGAAATTAAGAATTATTTCGGGCGTCGGCGTGCGAGAATATTATCGGAAGCTTGGCTACCGACTCGATCGTGAGAAAATTTTTGTTGAGAAAACCTTATGAAGCTTTTTTCGAAGCAAATCGCGCAACTTAATTTACACAATCGAGCGTATCGCAATTTTGTTGAGCAACTGCTTGAGTTTTTGCTGCAAGCCGATTTAGGCAGCGGCGATTTGACGACGCAGTTATTGCAAAATCCGCAGCGCAAAATCGAGGCGAAAGTAATCGCAAAATCAGCCGGCATTTTGGCTGGCGCAGAAGAAGTCGCGTTTTTCTGGCGCAAACATGGAGTGAAAATTTTGGCAGCGAAAAAAGACGGCGCGAAAATCAAAGTCGGTGAGACGGTTTTCGCGCTCAGCGGTCCGGCGGCGAAAATTCTCACGACGGAACGCGTCGGGCTGAACTTACTTTCACGAATGTCGGGCATCGCGACGGCGGCGGAGAAATTGGCGCACAAAATTGGTAGGCGTAAATTCGCCGCGACCCGCAAAACGCCGCTCGGACTTCTAGACTCGCGTGCCGTCGTAGTCGGCGGCGGACTGCCGCACCGACTAAATCTCGCCGATCAAATTTTGGTCAAGGAAAATCACCGCGCCGTCGAGTCAGAAGTCTGGAAAAGGCTTTTGGATTCCCGCCTTCGTGGGGACAAAGTTTTCGAGATCGAAGCCGACTCGCCAAAATTGGCGCTCACCATCGCCACCCATTTCGCAAAGAATAAAAACTTAATTTTGATGCTCGATAATTTTTCGGTCGGGGAGTTCCGCAAAACCGCCGCTACGATTCGCAAAATCAACCCGCGCATAATTCTCGAAGCGAGCGGCGGTATCGATGAAAAAACGGCTAGCAAACTTCTCACCGCAGGCGCCGACTTCGTCTCGCTCGGAAGGTTGACGAATTCGTCGGGGGTGGTGGATTTTAGTTTGAGAATTATTTAGTTTTAAACGAGACCCTAACGGGAGGAAGATTTTTCCGCGAATCCTCTAGGGCTTTAACCATTGACTCAAGGGATTTGATTGCCTCTTTGGCCTCAGGACGAGTTATTTCACGAAAAACACCAATCATCGAATTCGTACTGTTAATTTGCGCCCTGACTGTCCCGGTCAACTTCACAATTTCTCCGTTTTTAATTTGTGCAGAAATAGCCTCGCGCACTTCTCGCATAATTATATCTGTCTGTACGGCAAAATTATCGACAAGCTCTGAAAAATCACAACCGCGACGACCACCACGCCCTTTCGCTTTATCTGTCATCTTTGGAGGAGTTTAAATGAAGCTTGATTCTATCTGCTAAAATGCCTTTTGTCAACCTCAGAAATAAGATGAAAACTGACTTCCTTGTCGTCGGCTCAGGCATCGCCGGACTTACTGCCGCGATTTTTTTGGCGGAAAAAGGCACGGTCACAATCGCGACAAAAAAGAATCTACTCGAGAGTTCTTCGCGCTTCGCGCAGGCAGGCGTCGCCGCAGTACGCAATCTCGCGTGGGACAGTTTCGAGGAACATTTCGCCGACACGCTCACGGCAGGCAACAACGCGAATGACCGCCGCGCTGTGCGTTTTTTGGTTGAGAATTCGCCGAAGCTGGTCGACTGGCTGGAGCATGAGGTCGGCGTGAAATTTCAAAAAGAACCGACGCGGGAAGCGGCGCATTCGCACTCGCGCGTCTGGAATACGAAAGATTCGACGGGCGAGACGATCGAAAAAGCGCTCGCGAAAATCATCCGCCGTAGTCCGAAAATTAAGCTGCTGGAAAAGACGACTCTGCTCGATTTGATTTTGGAAAAAGGAATTTGTCGCGGTGCATGGCTCAGGCTCGGGAAAAAGGTTGAACCGATTTTCTCCGGTAAGGTCGTGCTCGCGACTGGTGGCTTCGGTCAGCTTTTCGCGAAGTCGACTAATCCAGAGGTTTCGGCTGGCGACGGCATAGCCGCTGCCGCCCGCGCTGGCGCGAAGTTGCGAGATCTGGAATTCATCCAATTTCACCCGACTGCGCTCGTCGGTGAAAAAACCCGTCTGACTTTACTCTCGGAGAGTTTGCGCGGGGAGGGCGCGATTTTGCGGAATGCTCGCGGCGAAAGATTTTTACCGAGCTACCATCCGGCCGCAGAACTCGCGCCGCGCGACATCGTCGCCCGCGCGATTTTTGAAGAATTGAAAAAGGGCAAGGTGTTCCTCGACTTCACGCGCGCCGATGCGAATTTTTTGGAAAATCGTTTTCCGCTGATTTGGGGTGAGGTGCGCAAAACCGGACTGAATCTAGCGAAAGATTTGATTCCGATTTTCCCGGTTGCGCACTATTCCTGCGGTGGTGTGGCGGTAAATTTGAAAGGCGAAACCTCGGTGAAAAATTTACTTGCCGTCGGCGAAGTCGCGCGCACCGGTCTGCATGGCGCGAATCGATTGGCTTCAAATTCGCTCGCCGAGGCTCTCGTCTTCGGGAAATTTATCGGCGAGAGCATCAAGCTGGAAAAAGTTACCGAGCTGAAAATTCGCCAACCGAAATATTGTTTCGAAGAAAGTGAAGATCGCCGCATTCGGAAAATTGTGCGCGAGACAATGTGGACACGCGTCGGCATCGTGCGCACGAGAAAGGGCTTGGCCGAAGCCGTCAAACTTTTGGAGCAATTGAAGCCGCGCAGCTTCACCGCACGAAATGCTGTTCTCACCGCAACGCTGGTCGCGAAGTCCGCTCTGGCACGCAGAAAAAGTCTCGGCACACATTTTGTTGCCAACTAGCCTGCAGCCAAAACTTGCATATTGTCCGGTTCTGGATGGTTTGTTTGTTAAATCAAAAATCTTAAATCGCCAATTCTTTGGTGCGCCAGGCAGGACTCGAACCTGCGGCACCCGGTTCCGAAGACCGGTGCTCTAATCCACTGAGCTACTGGCGCGCGCCGCGATTTTAACATTTTTACGAAAAAACAATCTCGGTTTTTGGCAAGTCTTCCTGATTGTCGAAATAGGTAGAAAGTGCTAAAATGGTCGGATTTAAAAATAAAAATGCCCACAAAAATCTTCGCAACCTTGCTCGGGATTGTAAGTCTCGCTTGCTCGGGAAGCTCCGCGCTCGCGGAAATTCCGAGCGGCTACGTCCTCGTTCCTGCCAATGTTTTTTTTGGCGAGAGCACGGCCAGTCCGAGCTCGGCGACAAATACTGGAGCCGAGATTTCCACGGCAAAATCAGCTGTGCGCGTGAATGATGAGATTGGCTACGTCGGCGAACGCTCTACGAGCGCGACGGTCACTTTGCGCGACAGCGCCGGACGACCTGTCGCTGGTGTCGGCGTGAATTTGATTTCCTCACGCGCGACCGATGCGGTCGAAAGTTCCCGAACAATCACGAACTCAAACGGCGAAGCTGTTTTCCAGATTACTGCGAGCGCGGAGGGTGTGAGCTCGCTCACGGCTCTCGCCGGTAATCAAACCCTGCTCGAACGCCCACGCGTTGTCTTCCTTCAAAAAACTGGCGGTGTTGGCGGCAATCTGTTGCACGCGGATGTTTTGGATGGGGGTGCCAATGGAACCGTCGCCGCGACAAACAGTGCGCCAACTTTCACGAATCAAATCGTCGTAGATTTCGCCACGTCGGCACCCATCAACACGCCAACCGACCTCACAATCTCAATAAAAGATCCTGCTGGCAAGCTGGTCGAAAATTTCACAGGCACGGTTGAATTCTCGAGCTCGGACAAGCTCGCGATTCTGCCGCAGAAATACACCTTCGTAGCGCTTGACCGCGGCACGCACACTTTTGCCAACGCCGTCACCTTCGCAACCACCGGGCAACAAACGATTTCTGTGTCTGGTGGCAGCAGTGTCGGCCCGCAGGAAATCACCGTCGATGTTAAAACGGAAAATCCTGACGGCGGCGCGACTTCGGCTCCCGTGATTACCGGACCGGCGAATGGTGATCTTTTGCGCGACGCGGTAACCATCACGGGCTCAGCACCGACCAATGCGAATCTCGCAATTTTTGTCGATGGACAATTTTTTCAAGATGCCAATTCGGACACTACTGGCAATTTTTCCAACAAAATTGTTTTAACCGATGGCAAGCATGAAATCACGGTCGGCGTGCTGAATAGCGATGGCTCCGTCGGCGCGGTTTCCGAGGCGGTCGCAGTCACGCTGGATCAGACCAAGCCGGTCATCGAAAGCATTGCACTTAAGCCAAGCAATAAAGTCGTCGTCGGCAACGTCGTAACAGCCGAGGTCAAAAGCGAACCCGGACTTGTGAATGTCCAATTCAGCGTCGGCGACCAATCAATCTATCTAGACGAGTCGGCGACTCCTGGCGTTTATACTGGGGAATTCGGTATGGCTGCGGCCGGAGCCTACTTCGCGAAAGTCGAACTCGAAGATTCCGCTGGCAACGTGGGCAATTATCCTGACGCCACAAGCTTACTTGTCGAATCAGCCATCACGATTGATAAAGTCGAGCTCACACCACGCGACGGTCGCGTAGAGCTGCGCTGGAATGCGCCAACTAATGCCGACAAAGTTGCCAAATATGAAATTCTTTACGGCGAGAGCAAGGATGCACTCACGAAAAAATTCACCGCGTCGAATAATTCGACGGCGTGGTACGTCGATGGGCTCATCAATAACACGACGTATTTTTTCCGCGTCGTCTCGCTCAGTGCAACCGGCGAAGAAAATGGCGGCAGCGACATCGTGACCGCGACACCGACTGCACCAGCGGTCTCACCGGTCATCGCCCAGACCTGCAATGCACGAATTATTTTGAAGTGGGACACTGATTCAAAAATCGCGAACTATCGTCTCGACTACGGCACGGCGAGCGGCGAATACGTCGAGAGCCGACTTTTGCCTGGCGGCGCGACCAGAAGCGAGTGGGAAGTGCGCGACTTGATCAATGGAACTGAATATTTTTTCGCTCTGAGTGGAGTCGATGATTTCGGTAAGGTTGTCACAACTTTCGGGGAGACCAGCGCAACACCAAACTCGGCTGCTGTCTGCTCATCCAACGACCCAGTTCAACTTTTCCAACGCGTGGACGCTGACGGCAACGCCACTCTGGTCTGGAACGCCGTACCGGGCGCGACCAGCTACCTGGTTCACGCCGGTACACAGCCAAACATGTATGATCTAGCGACGGTCGAAGTGAAGTCGACCGCCTTTCGTCCGACCGGACTCTTGGCAAATACGAATTATTACTTCGCCGTAAGTGCCGTCTTCTCGGGCGTGCACCAATCCGCGACACTTTCTAACGTCGTCAAGGTCCAGGTCGGACCAGCGGAAATCCTTTTGATTTCGCTTGTACTCGCTCTCGGTGGCGCCTTCTGGGTTCGCCGAATTAGAAAGGCAGGTCATCAATCTTGACCTCCTCTTCGTTCGAGTTTTGAATCGGCGGTGTCGGTTGAGCTGAGCTCGCTGCTGGCGCGGAGCTTTGCGCAGCTGCGCCGCTGCCACCACGCGAATCAAGCATGATCATGTTTTCAGCGATGATTTCCGTGCGGTAATTTTTCTTGCCGTCTGGGTCTTCCCAGGTGCGCGTCTTGAGACGTCCGTCGAAATAAGTTTTCGAACCTTTTTTCAAATACTGTTGGCAAATCTCAGCGAGCTTGCCCCAGCAAACGACATTGTGAAACTCCACTTCTTCTTGAAGCTCTCCAGCCGCATTTTTCCATTTACGGTTGGTCGCCACGCCAATTGTCGCAACCATTTGTCCGTTCGGCGTTTGTCGAACCTCGGGATCGCGCGTGATGTTCCCGATTATTTGCGCTCTGTTGAGTGAAGCAGCCATTGTTTGGGGGTTAAAGAGATTCTAATTGTAGCAATCCGCAAACTGGTTTTGCAAAAAAGATTGATAAATTTAATCTAATTTTTAGCAAGCGCTGCGTCCTCGGAAAATCTGCTAAAATTTAGCTCTAGAAATGCAAGCTCTCCTGCTCGCCGCCGGTCGTTCGCGCCGATTTCAGCCGCTCGGCGATAAGAATTTTTTTCGAATTGGTACAGAATTTTTAATCGAAAAGTCCGTCGCGAATTTACGAAGGGCGGGCATCAAAAAAATTATCTTCGTCGCGAACGCGGAGAATGAGAAACGCCTGCGCGCGCTTTTCCCCAAAGCGACCATCGTCATTCAGAAAAATTTAGCTGAAGGAATGGTCGGCGCCGTGCTCGCGGCTCGAAAATTTTTAAACACACCAACCTTAATCGCCTCGACGAATGATTTGGTTGGACCAGGAGCAATCCGCGCGGTCTTGGCAGCGAAAAATTGTGACGGGGCGCTCCTAGCTGAGCGCGTTGAGAATTATTTTCCCGGCGGCTATCTCGAAATTCAAAATGGTCGCATCGTGAATATCGTCGAAAAACCTGCGCCGACGAAAGTGCCGAGCAATCTCGTGAATCTGGTTTTTCATTTTTTTCGTGAGCCGCGCGAGTTGGTTGCGCTACTTGAAAAGGTTTCGAACAAGCGAGACGACGGTTACGAACGCGCGCTCGCTCAACTCTTTCAGACTGAGAAATTCGTCGCGGTCGCGAATCCAGGGAAGTGGCGCGCGGTGAAATTCCCGTGGCACGCGCTCGACCTCGTCGCCGACTTCACGAGCAGCTTGAAAAAGAAAGTTTCACCAAAAGCGGTGATTGCGAAAACCGCGCTGGTGAAAAATTCCGTAATTTCCGCGGGCGCAAAAATTCTCGACTTTGCCATCGTCCGCAATTCTTTCATCGGTCGAAATGCGGTCGTCGGCTCACACTCACTCGTGCGTGATTCACAAATTCTGGAAAATGCCGTCGTCGGTAGCAGCTCGGAGGTCGCACGCAGCTCGCTCGGCGCGAATTCGTGGCTGCACCGCAATTATGTCGGCGACTCAATCCTCGCGGAAAATGTCTCGCTCGGCAGCGGAGCCGTCTGCGCCAATTTGCGACTCGACGAAGGTGAAATTTTTGTCGCGCTGGAAAAACAAAAAGTCGGGACTAGGCGGAATAAATTTGGCACGGCGCTCGGCGCGAATTCGCGCGTCGGCGTGAATTCCAGCATTATGCCGGGAATTTTGGTTGGTGAAAATTGTTTCGTCGGCAGCGGACTTGTGCTCGCGCAAAATTTGAAAAGTCAAAGTTTCCTGGACGCCGTGTGGAAAACTAAAATCCGCGTGAACCGGAAGTCCGTCGCTGTGCGTGCAAAACTCCCAAAATAGTTTTACCTAAATTCTAATCAGCAGTTTTTCTTTTAAAAATAACCTTCACTTCAGCCACTATAAATCATTAAAAATTAAACCGATTTTTCCAATCACCCTCCTAAACTTTTCCACAAATTCAAAACTTTATCCACAAATAAGTTTTATTAAACTAGTTTTCTAAGGCACATTGCAAGCCACTCTTATCTACTAATTAAAAGAATGAATAAACCTATTTATATCTACGACACGACACTGCGTGATGGATCTCAGATGGAAGGAATTAATTTTTCAGTCAACGACAAAATTAAAATTGCGGAAAAATTAAATAACTTCGGAGTGGACTTTATTGAAGGTGGTTGGCCGGGAAGTAATCCGAAAGACGAAGAATTTTTCCGTGAAATTAAAACAAGAAAATTAAAAAGCGAAGTGGTGGCTTTTTCCGCGACGATTTTAAAAGGCAAAAAACCCGCGCAAGATTTTCTCATCCAAAAAGTGCTCGAAGCAAAAACAAACTGGGTGACGATTTTCGGTAAAACATGGGATTTACACACGAAAAAAATTTTAAAAATCAGCGACATAGAAGCTTTAAAATTAATTCAAGAAACGATTAAATTTTTAAGCACACAAAAAAGAAAAGTAATTTTTGATGCGGAACACTTTTTTGACGGATTTAAAACTAATCCGAAATTTGCGCTCGACTGTTTAAAAGTCGCGGTAAAAAGCGGTGCCGCAAATTTAAGCCTATGTGACACAAACGGCGGCACACTCCCGGACGAAATCAGCGAAATTTTTCGCGCGGTGCAAAAAGAAATTAAAACACCGCTTGGCATCCACGCGCACAACGATTCCGGTGTCGCAGTGGCTAACTCACTCGCGGCGGTCGCAGAGGGCGCCACGGTCGTCCAGGGCACATTTGGAGGACTTGGTGAGCGCGCCGGCAATGCCGACCTCGGAGTACTAATCGCGGATCTGCAAATCAAAAAGAATTTCAAAATTATTTCACCCGCGCAGCTTGCGAAACTTACACAATTAACCAGCTTTATTTTCGAAACTGCGAATCTTCCCGCGCCGAAAAATTTACCATTCGTCGGGCTGAACGCTTTCACACACAAAGGCGGAATTCATGCGTCCGCCGTGCAAAAAGTTTCGCGCAGCTACGAACACATCGACCCGCAGCTCGTCGGGAACACTTCGAAAATAACCATTTCCGAACTCTCCGGTAAATCGAATGTCGTCGCCGTCGCGCGTCGCCTCGGCTTCTCGCTCGAGCCAACTTCGCCGCAGACGCGCGCCATCCTCGCGCAGGTGAAATCACTCGAAAGCGCCGGCTTCTATTTCGAGACCGCGGAAGCGAGCTTCGCTTTGCTAATCCTGCGCGCGCAAAAAAATTACCGCGCGCCCTTCGAAGTGCTCGACTACTTCGTCATGAATCTGAAAAACGGACAGGCGAATGCGACGGTGAGACTCAAGGTCGGCAAAGAAATTCGTGAATACGCGGCGAGTGGCAATGGTCCGGTGAATGCGCTCGATCTCGCGACCCGCCGTGCCGTCGCGAAATTCTTCCCACAGATTGAGAATGTCGAGCTAAAAGACTACAAAGTGCGCATCCTCGACTCCGACGCCGCGACCGCAGCGAAGACGCGCGTCCTCGTCGAGTCGTCGAATGGCAAAGAAAATTGGTCAACCGTCGGCTGCTCGGAGAATATTATTGAAGCGAGTTGGCAGGCACTGGTTGATTCGTTGGAGTATGCGATTTGGAGAACGAAAAGAACAACTTAGGGGAAAGCTATAAAAGATTTTTAATTTTTTCGATTAATGGTTGAAAATTTTCGAAGACAGCGGCATTAGTTTCTGCTTGGATTTTCTTTAAAAACTTTTGTTTATCAAATTCGTTTATCGAAGCTACGGTTCCATATGAACCCCTAATGTCTTTGGTTGTATAGACATCATCGGCAAATAACGAATCTGAATATAAATTTTCTATACCAACCGCTCTTCCATCCTTGTTTATAGCTTTTGTGTTGCTCTTATTTTCCCCGAAACAAAAAGTTTTAAAATTTTCTGTTTCAGTGATGCTCGCTACTGCGGGTGCAAAATCACAATCCCAAACGAAAAGAAACCTACTGGCATGGTCTGCCAACAGAAATGCATCAAAGGCGTTTTTTAATTGTTGGCCTCCCCCGTCTGGGATGATTTTTATCTGAGACAGTAGCTTGCTGTCGATCATCGCAATGGCCTTTTTAATGTGCTCCGCGTTGTTGCCCTCGGTGAGAATTTGTAGTTTTTTTGTGTCATCAATCCCTTTCTGCATCTTTAGACCTTTTTCGAAGGTTATAATTCCTTCGCTTAGGAGATTGATTGCCTCTGGTTGAGAGATTTTTCTTATTTTCGCTAGAGTCTTTCCTTTTTGAATCTCGAACAAAGATTCTTCCGGTGCTAACGCGACGGTGGTTGGGGAGTGGGTGGCAAGAATCACACGACATCCATTTTTAATAAACACGCCGCCAATCACATCCAAAAGATTTTGGATCATTGAGGGATGAAGTGATGCGTCTATTTCATCAAGCAGCAATAACTCCGGAAATTTTGACCTGTTGTCTTGATATACCGTAATGGCGAGCGCACACAATATCTTTTCGCCGGACGACAAGTCTTCGAAGTCTATTTCTTCATCGTCAATAAAAAGCTTTACCTGGAATGTAAGAGCCTGACTATTAATAAAATCTCCTTGCTTAAGCTTGGGATATGAAATGACATGAGGTAGCCCGAACTCTTTAAACATACTGTTAACAAAGTTCCACGGAGATCGTTCTTGCATTTTTCGAAGATCTTCATCGCCCATGCCCTCTCCTGCCTCGTCCATCGGGAGTTTCGCGATTGCCAATTTTTTTTGATAATCAAGGAATACCTCGCTTAAGCTTTCCAGGAGCTCATAATCATCCGGCTTATAGTTTGAAAATTTGAAAAATTCTTCTTGGGTAAGTTCAGAGGCACACTTGTCCGACTCAAATATCCCCGTTTTAAGGAGTTTTCTTGTCTTGGGGTTATTGTTTGTGCGACCGTTAATATAGTCCAGAAGACCTTTCTTGAGCTGTGCGTAGATTGCTTTTTGAGGCCCCGCCACTTCTGCATCATAGGGGCTCTCTTCTCCCCCCACAATCGACCTAATTTGCCTGTCGTAGGCCTCGAACTGCGTCTTTTGAGAGCTTAAAATAGCCCACGCCTGTAGTTTCTCGTCATCAAGAGTTCTTGGGGCGACTCGCTTCTGATTTTTTATTAGAAAGGTTTGGAGATTAAAATATGAAATTTTTTCCTTCGGGATATCATTGGCCGTGACAAAGCCTCCTTGTAGGGCGTTGAGCAAATGGGTTTTTCCTGCACCGTTTACACCCAGGAATATCGAAAAATCTTTAATGTCAACTTCGTCAAAGTTTGCGATAGACTTGTGTTTCTGGATAAATTTAATCTGCATGGTCGACTTTTTTAATCACGAAGTAGATAGTAGGCACATACCGAGACAGAAAATTTATTTTACGCCCCGCAACACTTTTTGTATTTCTTCCCGCTACCACATGGACATAAATCATTCCGCCCCGTTTCTTTTTGTTCGCCAGCTTTTTCATTTCCCGAGACGCGAATCACGGTGGGTGTTTCGACGTGCGAAATTTTCACCTCGCCCTCGGCTTGAATTTTGACGATGCCGTCACGACCAAGGTTTTGAATTTCAGGATTGACCTTGAGAAAATCTTTTGCCGTCGCGGCGATAGCTTGCTCTTCCTCGGGTGTGAATTCTTCGCGGTCGCCCGTTAGAATGTCTTCGACAGCAGCCTCATTCGTCACGACGCTGATCGGGATATTGGCTGCCGGTGGTGGAGGCGGAGTCGCCTCGACTTTCAGCCGGAAAAGCGCGCGGAGCGTGTTGCCGCGGACATTGCCGAGCAATTCTTCGAAAGACAGGAAAGCTTCGTTCTTATACTCGACCAAGGGATCGCGCTGACCGAAGCCGCGCAGCGAAACTTTTTCGCGGAGGTGGCGCATGTTTTCGAGGTGCTCCATCCAGAGGCGGTCGATGGTTGCGAGGTAGATTTGGCGTTCGGCGAAACGTAGCGCCGAGGGCTGCGTCAGCTTTGCTTCGCGCACCCGGTAAGCATTTTTCAAAAACTCGACGGCGAAATTCGCCAGGTCTTCCGGAGTCAAGAATTCACCCAGCTGGTCGGCGGTGAGCGCGACGCCGGAATTTTCAATTTCCGTGAGCTGCTTGGCGATTTCACCGAGATCCCACTCGTCGCGTTTCCGATTCGCGGAAAAGGCGGTGACGATGGCGCGCGCGTCTTCTTCCAAAATTTTCTGAATCTCGTCGGCGATGTTTTCGTGCGTGAGAATTTTCTTCCGGCGGCCGTAGATGATTTCGCGTTGGCGATTCATCACGTCGTCGTATTCGACCAAATGTTTGCGAATGTCGAAGTGGTGCGCCTCGACTTTCTTTTGCGCGGATTCGATCGAGTGCGAAATCATTTTGTTTTCGATCGGCATGTCTTCCGGCACTTTCATGAACTCCATCATGCGCTGCATTTTTTCACCGCCGAAAAGCCGCATCAGCGCGTCCTCCATGGAGACGAAAAATTGACTCGCACCTGGATCGCCCTGGCGTCCCGCGCGACCGCGTAATTGATTATCAATGCGGCGCGACTCGTGCCGTTCCGTGCCGAGGATAAAAAGTCCGCCGAGCTCCGCTACGCCCGCGCCGAGCTTGATGTCGGTGCCACGACCAGCCATGTTGGTCGCGATCGTGACTGCGCCTTTCTCGCCCGCGTGCGAGACGATTTCCGCTTCTTTTTCGTGCTGCTTCGCGTTTAGAACTTTGTGCGGGACACCGCTGCGTAGCAGCATTTGCGAGAGTCGTTCGGATTTCTCAATCGTAATCGTGCCGACCAAGACTGGCTGTCCCGTTTCATTCAGCTCTTTGATCTTCGCGACGGCGGCGAGGAATTTGCCGTGCTCGGATTTGTAAACCGAGTCGGCGAGGTCGCGGCGCGTGACGTTGCGGTTGGTTGGAATGACGAGGCATTCGAGGTTGTAAATCGTCGCAAATTCTTCCGCCTCCGTGAGCGCGGTACCGGTCATACCCGCGAGCTTCGCGTAGAGTCGGAAGTAATTTTGCAGCGTGATGGTCGCGAGCGTTTTTGACTCGCGGCGCACCTCGACTTTTTCTTTCGCTTCGAGTGCTTGGTGCAGACCGTCCGAGTAGCGGCGACCCGGCATCAGGCGTCCGGTGAATTCATCGACGATCAAAATCTCGCCATCCTTCACGACATAATCTTTGTCGAGCGTGTAGACCGCGCGCGCTTTGAGCGCCGCCTCGATGTGGTGGACCTCACTGAAGCCGGCTTCGGTGTAAATGTTTTCCAGCCCGAGTAGTTGTTCCATCTTCGCGATACCCGCCTCGGTCAGCGTCGCCGCTTTCGCCTTTTCATCCAGCTCGTAATCTTCGTCTTTCACCAGATTCGTGACGAGCTGCGAATAGCGCAGGTATTTGCTTGTCGATTCCTCCGCGGGGGCGGAAATGATTAATGGCGTGCGCGCTTCGTCGATTAGAATCGAGTCGACCTCGTCGACGATGGCGTAATTCAAATCACGCTGCACCAATTCGCGCGCATCGTGTGCCATGTTGTCGCGCAGGTAATCGAAGCCGAATTCCGTATTCGTGCCATAGGTGATGTCGGCGGCATACGCCGCGCGGCGAGCTTCTTGTGAAATGCCGTGGTCGATCACGCCGACCGACAGTCCGAGGAATTTAAATAGTCCGCCCATCCACTCAGCGTCTCTTCTTGCCAAATAATTATTCACGGTCACGAGGTGGCAACCTTTACCGGCGAGCGCATTTAGATACAGCGGCAAGGTGCAGACGAGCGTCTTACCTTCACCCGTTTTCATTTCTGCAATTTTGCCGTGGTGCAGGATGATGCCACCGACGAGCTGGACATCGTAGGGAATCATTTCCCACTTCACCGGAGTGCCGCGCACGTCCCAGGAGGTGCCGACCAATCTGCGGCAGGCATTTTTCACGACAGCGAAAGCCTCCGGTAGAAGCTCGTCCAGAGTCGCGCCGCCCGCGAGGCGTTCGCGAAACTCACTCGTTTTCGCCTGCAGTTCCGCATCGCTCAAATTCTGCAGCTCTTTTTCAAGTGCATTAATTTGGTCGACGAGCGGCGCGAGTTTTTTGATCTCGCGCGCATTCGCGTCACCGACGATAGTGGAGAGGATTTTTCTTAGCATAAAGCCCCGAGAGTTTAGTTTGAAAGTGCCAAAATTGAAATAATTACACCCAGAAAGTAAAATCAATCTCCCGCAAGTTCAAATTCATTGAATCACGCGGTCGAGTGCGATATAATGTGGTTTGCCTTCGTTAGGGGCACAAGATATAGTATTAGTCTTAATTTCCCACCCAAAATGGCCGCCCACAAAGTTCAAAAGCGTAACGGCGCGATTGTCGACTTCGACTTTTCGAAAATCGAACGCGCGATTTTCGCGGCGGCGAAATCCGTTGGCGGCAGCGATCAGACCGAGACGCGCAAGCTGACCGAGCAGGTCGTGGCGGAATTAGAAAAGACCGACGTCGTGCCGACAGTCGAAGAGGTTCAGGATTTAGTCGAAAAAATTCTCATCCGCGCTGGACACCCGACGACTGCCAAGGCTTACATTCTTTACCGCGAGAAACGCGCTGAGCGGCGCGCCGACCGTGATGTCGTAGTCGAAGTTGAGCGCACGATGGACGAATACCTGCAGCAGCTCGACTGGCGCGTGAATGCGAACTCGAATCAGGGCTACTCGCTCGGCGGCATGATTCTCAATACTGCTGGCAAGGTGACGGCGAATTACTGGCTCTCGCACATTTACCCAAAGAATGTCGGCGACGCGCATCGCAACGGTGATTACCACATTCACGATCTCGACATGTTCAGCGGCTACTGCGCGGGTTGGTCGCTCCGGGCACTGCTCGAAGAAGGTTTCAATGGTCTGCTCGGCAAGACCGAGTCCTATCCGCCGAAACATTTGTCCTCCGCCGTCTCGCAGATGGTGAATTTCCTCGGCTCGCTCCAAAATGAATGGGCGGGCGCGCAGGCTTTCAGCTCGTTCGACACTTATCTCGCGCCTTTCGTTAAAAAATACGCGCGCGAAATCGAAGAATCATTAGAAAAAACCGGGGCGCAATTCGAGACACCTGAGGCGAGGCAAAATTACATC
The DNA here is from genome assembly GCA_021779375.1 of bacterium. Classification (GTDB taxonomy): domain Bacteria; phylum Patescibacteriota; class Gracilibacteria; order JAHISY01; family JAHISY01; genus JAHISY01. Next base: position 182,599 of record JAJYAT010000001.1, read on the forward strand.
GACCGCAAAACCTACGAGCATGTTTATCAAAACATCCAGTCCTTCGTTTTCAATCTAAATGTGCCGTCGCGCTGGGGCACGCAAACACCATTCACCAACATCACACTTGATTGGACTTGTCCGAGCGACTTGCGCGAGAAGCGCCTGCTGCTCGGCGGCAAACCCTTCGATCTCAAATTCGGTGAACTGCAAAAAGAAATGGACGTCATCAATCGCGCCTTCATCGAAGTCATGACGGCGGGTGATGCGCGCGGTCGCGTTTTCACTTTCCCGATTCCGACCTACAACATCACGACTGACTTCGACTGGGAAGGCCCGAACACAGACTTACTTTTCGAAATGACGGCGAAGTACGGCATGCCGTATTTCCAGAACTTCATCAATTCCGATCTCAATCCGGGCGATGTGCGCTCGATGTGCTGCCGTCTCCAGTTGGACCTGAATGAATTGAAAAAACGCGGCAACGGACTTTTCGGCTCGGCTGAGATGACGGGTTCGATCGGCGTCGTCACAATCAATTCGGCGCGCATCGGCTTCACCACCAAGGGCGACAAACAAAAATTGCTCGACCGCGTCGCGCACCTGATGGAGCTCGCCAAAATTTCGCTCGAGATCAAGCGCAAGGAAATTCAGAAATGGATCGACCGCGGACTTTTCCCATTCACCAAAAGATATTTGGGTAATCTCAGAAATCACTTCAGCACAATCGGCATCAACGGCGTGAACGAATGCGTGCTTAATTTCTCCGACGGCAAATACGATATCGCATCCGCCGAGGGCAAAACGCTCGCGCTCGAAATTCTCGCGATGATGCGCGCGAAGCTGACCGAATTCCAAAATGAAACCGGCAACCTTTATAATCTCGAAGCGACACCAGCCGAAGGTACGACCTACCGTTTCGCCAAAGAAGATCGCAAACGTTTTCCCGGCATCATTCAGGCGGGGACGGAGGACGCGCCGTATTACACCAATTCCTCACAGCTGCCGGTCGAATACACGGACGACGCTTTCGCGGCGCTCGAACACCAGGACGATTTACAAAAAATGTACACGGGTGGCACTGTCCTACACCTCTACATGGGCGAACGCCTTTCTGATTCGGCAGCCTGTAAAAATCTCGTGCGCAAAGTGCTCACGAATTTCCGTCTGCCCTACATCACGATCACGCCGACCTTTTCTATTTGTCCGAAGCACGGCTACCTCGCGGGCGAGTATGATTTTTGCCCGGTCTGCGACGAAGAAATCGGCTATGATGGTATGGCTCGCGATGAGAAATTGCGCGCACCCTACATTTCCGAGCGGGCGAAGAAAGCCGCCGTCCAAAAAGAACTTTAATTTTTTCCAATGCAAAACCAAAACAGCGCTGCGACCGCAGCCGCGACCGACGAAGCCGAAGCGATTCAATCACAGCGCACGCGCTGCGAAGTTTGGACGCGCGTGATGGGCTACCATCGTCCGGTTCAAAATTTCAACATTGGCAAAAAGGCGGAGCATTACTCACGCTGCCACTTCGCGGAGAAATAGGAGTTTAGAGAATATGCGTCCTTTGCGGGTCGCGTACGGTTTCCGCTTTTTCTGCTGAAATGATTTCACGGATTGCAGGCATGCCCCATTTAATGTTTCTAGAAATACTAATTGTTCGCTCTTCTTTTCCGTTGTAGACGACAGTCGCCATATCTCCGTTAATTGCGACAACCTCACGACGGGAGTTTTTGGAGACCAAGATGTCGCCGACCTTGAGGTTTAGGAGCTTTTCATAAATTGTTTCAACCCTTAAAACCTCAGCGAGTTTTTCGTGGAGCGGTGCGAGCTGTTGTCGCAATCCATTGATTTCAGAAGCATAACGGGCTTCAGGGTTTGTGATCTTTTCCCACTCTCCGCTCGGCGCAGTAATTAAAATATATGTTTTTGGTGCCACGCCTTCTTCCCGTCTTTCCATTAAGATTTTCATCGTTGAGTTGTCAGAGAGGATTAATTCGTCCTCAGCGTCATAATGTTCTTGCATTTTTTTACAGCACTCTTGGCGCTCCAAAAGCGTTGCAAGTTTTTCCTCGAGCGGATCAACTTGGTTTTTTAATCTCACAGATTCAGGAATTTTCTGAGCAGGCTCGCCTGTCTCGGGGTAGCGATTTTTCATCTCTAAAACAAAATCGGCACCAGCAGCTATGGCGACCTGAGCGTCTTTAATTAGAATTTCACTGTTGCCGACAGCAGCCGCAACAGCTTCAACACATCTTTTTATTTTACCGTAATGAAACGGGCGCAAATAATTTTCATACCCCGTGTGCACTGTGGTCGCGACAACGCTTTTGCACACATATTTCGCTTGTTGCCTGATGAGAGATAGTGCTTTTTCTTCAGTCTCAAGCTTAGCGACAACGGCATCGGCAAGAGAATCATTCTCGGCAGCTTTAACGGTTTCACCAAGAACCTCGTCGATTGCTTGTTGGTGGACAGCTTGATTATGGTTTTTCGCTCCGAGCAGACCCTGAACGACTAAAATTTCGTCGACTGGCTCCAGCACTTTTTGACCATCAGGTGCCTCCTCAAGCCCAGCTGTGCTTTTGAGAACTATCGTGGTTCCCTTACGCATGGCTTCTTTAATCTGGTCCGCAGTGAGGAGGTTGGGGACCTCACTAAAGCGTTTTGGAGTGGTGAAGTTGTTCATAACTAATTTTATTAGTCCGCTATTCTACAGATAAAGTTTTTCTTGTCAACCGGGGTTTGGTCTTGGCGAATTGCGACCCGGCGCAAAAAATGCTTAAATTACTGCGTTTTAGTAAAAAACTACTCATGCGCTACCTGCTCTTCACGACTACGACCTGTCCGAAGTGTCCCGCGGTCAAAAGCTTCGTCGCGGCAGAAATTAAATTCGCCGGCGAAACACTCGACAACACCACGCCGGATTTTGGTGAAAAAGTTCAGAAGTTTGGTGTGCGAAATGCGCCGACACTTCTGATTTTCGACGATGCCGAGCAAGAAATTTTTCGCGGGAGCGAGGTTTCAGAAATCCAGGATTTTTTGGTGAGTCAAAAATAGGCGATAACTAATGTTTTGGGCGCAAAGCCCAATTTCCGGGTACGTGCAAATACTCTATAGTTCGCATTTCTTTATCCATCATGCGCGTGAGGTGCCCGCCCTGACTACGCGGCCTATGCTTTTTCTCTTTCGGATTAGCGTTGTTTAAGAGCAAGACCATTTTGAGTCGAACCCTGAGAAATAATCTATAAATTGATCTTGTTTTGTTTCTGTCGGCGGATTCTGGTTTGTGTGGTCGTGAGCTTTCTAAGCTTGAGATAGCACGATTAACAGAATCAAGCTCTCTTTTGACCCATCTCTTCCCACCGAACGCGGAAATTGCGCTCGCGTTTTCCGAGCTGGCTAGGAGCTCTTCAATCAATTCACCCAAACAAGTGACATCTTCGCTATCTATTTGTTCGATTAAATCACGTTTCCAATTCATAGTTTTTAGTTGAGTTCCCAATTTAAACCAATTGATTAAAAAAGTCAAAACCAACATGCTGCTTTTTACGAAGATTCGCTAAACTCTGCTGGTGCAAATAGCCGCCCTCCAAAAACTCACGCTTTTAGATTTTCCAGGTCGCACCGCGGCGACCGTCTTCACGCCCGGCTGTAATTTTCGTTGTGGTTTTTGTCACAACCCCGAGCTCGTCTTGCCGGAAAAATTTCCGCAGACAATGATTGCCGAAAAAGATTTTTTTGAATTTCTCGATCGGCGTCGAGGTTTACTCGACGGAATTTGTCTCACGGGCGGGGAGCCGACGCTGCAAAAAGATTTGCCGGAGTTTCTCAAAAAAATTCGCCAGCGTGGTTTCGCGACGAAGCTCGACACGAATGGTTCGCAGCCGGAAATTTTGGAAAAACTTTTTCATGCGCGCCTGCTGGATTATGTCGCGCTCGATGTCAAAGTCTCGCCGGAAAATTATGTGCGGCTCGTCGGCATCGATATCTTTCCGCAAGTGCGCGCGAGCAAAAACCTGATTGAACAATCCGGTGTCGAATTCGAATTGCGCACGACTTTGATTCGTGAGATTCATGACGCAAAAGAATTCGCCAAAATTCTCGAATTCGTTCGCGGCGCACCGAAATTTTTTCTCCAAAATTTTCAAACACGCGGCGGTTGTCTCGATCCTGCTTTCGAAAAAATGCACGGCTTCACTTCGGTCGAATTGAAAAAACTGTGCGAGCAAGCGCGCGAAGTCGCGGGAAGCTGTGGCGTGCGCGGATAGGGGTCATTGGTTATTTGGTTCGGAGGGTTATGGGTTATTGCTTTGCGAAAGTTTTTTCCCGAATCAAGGAAATTAGTGTTTTTCTGGATTGCCGCCCGTGTTTCTCGCAAAAATAGAAAGTCTATTGTCCTTGCGAACCACGAAGTGGTGAAGCAAGCCCGCGAGGCTTATTCGATTATCATCCGCGGGATTGCTTCGCTCACGGTGTTCGCTCGCAATGACAATTGTGGGTGGAAATAAAAAGACCCGCTGCCGAGGCAGAAGGTCTTCTTAGTTTTTGGTTTTGGCAAAAACTATTTTTTCTTTTTTGGCGCCGCTTTTTTGACAGCCTTTTTCACGACTTTTTTAGCTGCCTTTTTCACGACTTTTTTTGCCACTTTCTTTTTAGTGGCTGCCTTCTTTTTGATTGGCATTGTTGGGGGGTTAAAAGATAAAACAAAAACCCTCACACGCATTAACGCGGGAGGAGCTCGGTGGAGATTTTAATTTTGGAGAGCAAGATATTTTTCATGAGTGCAAGTAGATTTTATTTTTTTAAATTAGAAAGTCAATGGAAAAAAATATTTTCCAAAAAATAAATGCGCGAATTATTTTCGGAAAAATTTTTTTGCAGCGCGCGATTTTTAAAAAATTTCTTACGACATACACCCCTAGGGGGTAGACGAGAGAGCCATTGATCATTGGGTTCTGAGGGTTATAGGTTATTGTTTTGCGAAAGTTTTTTTGGATTCCCGTTCCCCGATTTCTCGAGGACAAGCCTCACGGGAAGGACAAAAGAAAAAGGAATGACAAGCAGGGTGCAGAAAAAAAAGTTACTGAGTCATTAAGTCGCTAAGTTTCGGAACGGCAAGCAGGACAAAGCTCAATCGCAATGACAAAGTCTACTGTCACTGCGAGTCCCGCTAAGCGGGACGAAGCAGTCTCGCGAAGACGGGATTGCTTCGTCGTTTCGCTTCTCGCAATGACAATGCGGGGCTTCCGCCCACTGCGTTCACTCGCGATGACAATGACGGACTCGTAATGACAGCGGCAAGAAAAAAGCCCCACTCTCGTAGGGCTCTTTCGGTTTTTGGTTTTGGTAAAAATTATTTTTTACCTTTTTTTGCTGCGACTTTCTTTTTCGCTTTGGCTGCTTTTGCCATTTTATGGGGGGTTAAAAGACAAGAAAAGAAGCTCATCCGCCGTGGCGGACGAGGGAGCTGCAGGAGCGAAGAAACAGAGTGGTCAATTTTTTCGCGTGAGTGCGATTAGATTCTATTTCCTTAAGAAAGGAAGTCAAGGAAGAAAAATTTTTTTCGAAACGCAGTAAAATTTTTTCTACAAAATTTTTTAGCACACGACGAGGGTAAAAAAATTTGTGCCACGGATGCCAAAAATATTTATCCAAACCTACGGATTGGGATTCTCGGATTGTGAGAGGACATGAGAAATAAAAATTTATTGGTTGTAGCGATTAGTGTGATGTAGAGAAAGACATCACAAAAGCACTAGTAGGGAACAAAAATTTTTGTTCCCTACGACGCGTATAAATTTGGCGAGAAAGATGGGGTTGCTGGTCGGCAAAGCCGCCGTTGAGTTTTCACCGAGCAAAACGAAAAAGCCGCTGAGAAATTCCTGGCGTGAGATTACGATTGGCAGGAGCAGAAGATGAATGGTTTGAAACCATTCCTTACAAAACCATTCTTAGTGTTGTGAAAACCTCGACACAGCCGCAGAGTAGGGAACTACAAATCCAACCAGAACCAACCAACACAACGAGCCACCCGACCCCCTTTTGCGAAAGGGTGAGGAAACAGGAACAAAAAATTTGTGCTCTCTACGAATGCGCAAAACAGATCGATCCAAATTTCTTTTTTCCTACACATCAAAAAGCTCCTTAGTCTTGGCGACGACCTACTCTCGCACACCCAGAGGATGCACTACCATCGGCGCAGGTGAGCTTAACTTCCGTGTTCGGAATGAGAACGGGTGTACCCCCACCGCTCAAGCCACCAAGACTAAAGAGCCTTTTTTATCGAGAATTCCAACTTTTATCCAGAGTGTTGACCGATATATTCTTGAAAGCGTGCTTACCCCGCCGTGGCGGGAGGAACACGCAGTCAAGAAATAAAATTCGAATAAAATTCAATGGACTATTAGTACTGCTTGGCTAAACGCATTACTGCGCGTACACCGGCAGCCTATCAACCAGCTAGTCTCGCTGGAGTCTCATGGCGATCATTAATCTCAGAGGGGGCTTCCCACTTAGATGCTTTCAGCGGTTATCCTGTCCGAACGTAGCTACTCTGCAATGCCACTGACGTGACAACAGATCCACCAGAGGTTCGTTCACTCCGGTCCTCTCGTACTAGGAGCAACTCTCTTCAATGATCGAACGACTACGGAAGGTAGAGGCCAAACTGTCTCACGACGTTCTGAACCCAGCTCACGTACCACTTTAATCGGCGAACAGCCGAACCCTTGGGACCTTCTCCAGCCCCAGGATGTGATGAGCCGACATCGAGGTGCCAAACCGCTCCGTCGCTATGGGCGCTTGGGAGCGATCAGCCTGTTATCCCCAGGGTAACTTTTATCCGTTGAGTGATATCGCACCCACGTGCAGATACCAGATCACTTTCACCTGCTTTCGCACCTGCTCGGTCTGTCGACCTCACAGTCAAGCTCACTTCTGCGAATACACATTCAGTCCGATTTCCATCCGGACCAAGTGAACCATTGCGCGCCTCCGTTACTCTTTAGGAGGCCACCGCCCCAGTCAAACTACCCATCAAACGCGGTCCCTATCCCCGGACTCAGTTATTAAAATTAATAACCAAATCAGGGGATAGGTCGAGACGCCTAAATAACGAAGGGTGGTATTTCAAGGGTGACTCCAGAACACCTAGCGGCATTCCTTCAAAGTCTCCCACCTATCCTACACATCATTATTCAGACGCCAACGCCAGACTATAGTAAAGCTCCATGGGGTCTTTTCGTCTTTCCGTAGTTAACCGGCATTTGTACCGGTATTGCAATTTCACCGGGTCTAAGCTTGAGACAGTTTCCAGGTCGTTACACCATTCGTGCGGGTCGGAAATTACCCGACAAGGAATTTCGCTACCTTAGGACGGTTATAGTTACCGCCGGCGTTCACTAGCACTTAGGTTCAGAGCTTGCACCCATCCCCGTAATGTTCTAGCACTGGCCAGGCGTCAGCCCCCATACATTGCCTTGCGGCTTCGCGGAGACCTGTGTTTTTGATAAACAGTCGACTGGAATCATTAGCTGCGCCCCAACCATCGCAAGCGACGATCGGGGAGTCCTTATTCCGAAGTTACGGACGCTTTTTTGCCGAGTTCCTTAAGCTTAGTTTTCCCGAACACCTTAGAATTCTCATCCTACCCACCTTAGTCGGTTTGCGGTACGGATACAATAAGACCTCGCCATTGAGGGTTTTCTTGGCGGCTCGCGTGATCAGAGTCATCCCGCCGAGGCGGGACTCCCACTTGCGTCTTCGAATTGACAGACGGATTTGCCTATCTGCCTCCTATTCCGCTTGGACTGGAATCATTGACCAGCTCTGACTAGCTCTCCGCGTTACCTCCCGGCTAGCTCCACCTTCACTTGAATGAGATTCGCCTCGCATCCCGAAGGAATTGAATTGAAAAAAATTCGTGCTCCGGTTTCACTCGGGCGGTCTTACTGTAGCGCAGGAATATTAACCTGCTGTCCATCGGCTACGCCTTTCGGCCTCGTCTTAGGACCGGCTAACCCCCCGTCGAACAACGTGGCGGGGGAAACCTTGGGTTTTCGGTGTAAAAGATTCTCACTTTTATTCTAGTTACTTATGCCACCATTCTCACTTCCGAACGCTCCACCAAAGCTCACGCTCAGGCTTCGACGCTGATCGGAACGCTCCTCTATCGCACGCGAATAAAAAATTCACGCACCCGCATCTTCGGTAAGTAGTTTGAGCCCCGTTACATTTTCGGCGCAGGATCTCTCGACCAGTGAGCTGTTACGCTTTCTTTAAAGGATTGCTGCTTCTAAGCAAACCTCCTGGTTGTATGTGAAATCTCACATCCTTTGCCACTAAACTACTATTTTGGGACCTTAGACGGCGGTCATGGGCTGTTTCCCTTGCGACTACGGCACTTAGCTGTCGCAGTCTCACTGCCGGTATACGCTAGATGGGTATTCGAAGTTTGTCAAGGGTTGGTATGGTTGCCCACCCTAACCTAAACAGAGCTCTACCCCCCACGAGTAATAATCCGACGCTGCCCCTAAAGGCATTTCGAGGAGAACCAGCTATCTCCGAGTTCGATAAGTATTTCACCTCTAACCACAGGTCATCCAAACATCTTGCAACATGTAGTGGTTCGGTCCTCCACGTGATGTTACTCACGCTTCAACCTGCCCATGGTTAGCTCACTCGGTTTCGGGTTCAGTAACACAGACTTGGTCGCCCTATTCGGACTCGCTTTCGCTTCGATTCCGGGTGTATCTCCCTTAATCTTGCCTGTGCCAACGGACTCGATGGCTCATTATACAAAAGGCACGCGGTCACCCTTGCGGGCTCCCACTGCTTGTAAGCGTTTGGTTTCAGATACTATTTCATCCCCCTTCCGGGGTACTTTTAACCTTTCCCTCACGGTACTAGTTCACTATCGATCACATTGTCTGTTTAGCCTTGGAAGGTGGTCCTCCCAGATTCAGTCCGGATTTCACGTGTCCGAGCCTACTCAGGATACTCTACCAATTATTCCTCCCTTCACCGACGCGACTATTACGCTCTATGGTGTGATTTTCCAAACACTTTGGCTAGGTGGAATAATTAGATGTTGAGTCCTACAACCCCCCGCCGAGGCGGGGTTTGGGCTAGCCCCTGTTCGCTCGCCGCTACTGAGGGGATCTCTTTTGATTTCTTTTGATTGGCTACTAAGATGGTTCAATTCGCCAACTATGCTTCGTATTGCTATGTATTCACAATACGATAACGAGGGTTGACCTCGTTGGGTTTCCCCATTCGGGAATCCGTGAGTCACAGTCTACTACCGACTCGTCACGGCTTATCGCAGGTAATCACGCCCTTCATCGCAACAATGTGTCAAGGCATTCTCCAAACGCTTTTAAATAACTTTATTCGAATTTTATCGATCAACAATCTAGATAAAAATTTATTCCTGCTAAATCAGGAAGATTGTTGACATTACTTGAATTAAAAAATTGTTTTTTCTCGATTTCGATCCGAGATGTCAATGGGCGCCGCGTCCCGCCGAGGCGGGGAATAAAAAGTTTTCGTTTTTTGGTTGACCATTCTTCGCCAAGGCTACGAATGGCGGCTCTCCCCGGAGCCGGAATAAAAAAGGGTGGACTCTTGCCACCCCCTCGAGTCTTCAAACTCGAATTAAATTAACTAGGGGTCGCGACTGGCGAATTTGAAATTTTCAGAGCCGGGGGATTTTAGGGAAGTGAAATTAGAAAGTCAAATCTTTTTGGGTTCTCATTCTAACTTTTTTTTGGACGGAATCAAGCGGCCTTTTTCTGCTCATAATCATCGGCAGTCTGTCGCGCCAAAATCGCTTTAATCTCGGGAGAAAGCTGCATTTTTACATTTTCAGCGTCGGTTTTTTCGAGCGTGAGAAGTGCGGCAAGTTGCGCCGCTTGTTCTTGAGAAACATTTTTCAAGCCAAGCGTTTTGGAAAACTCCTCGGCGTTTTTTGGGTCGCTGAGTGTTTCGCTGGCGACTTCGCGCCGCGCGCGCGCTGCCATACTCTCTTTCGGCTTCTCGTCTTTTTTGTCCGCCTCTTTTTCGACTGCACCATTTTTCGCCACACCGTCTTTGGCGCCCTCAGCCGAATCTTTGTTGTAATCATCGGCGGCTGCTTTTTTGCCAAAGCCCAAAAGATTTTTCATCTTTGCCCCCAGTCCGACGGACTCGCCAGCCTGCGCGCGCTGCCTTAAGTTTATGACTTTATCCATTGTCGCATTCTCTTTTTTGCCTGAATTTTCTAGATCACGTTCACGTGCAGCAGCTTTGATCCCGAGCTTTTGAGCTTCTTTAAATTTTTGTAATTGCGGTGCGAGCTTCTCGGCTTGGGATTTTGTCTCAGCTTCAGCTTTTTCGATGGCGGCAGTGTTTTGGGTTTTAACCTCTTTGGTTTGCGCACCCTCACTAATCTTTGCATTGGTAAGCTGTTCAGCACCAGCTATTTTCAGGCGAGCAGCTTCTTTGCCCATTTTTTCCAAATAGTCGTTGCGCTCGTGTCTCGATTTATTGCGAAAGGCATCTACGCCCAAAAGAATAGCTCCGGCTTTATTAAACTCGAAAGAATTTTTCTCGACAAAACTTTGATATTTCGCGACCTGGTGTTTTGCTTCGCCAAGATTTTCATTGATCCACTTCCAATCAATTTTTCCGTTGGGCCATTTGCTGGCATCTATCCAAGAGGCGGGGACATCCTTGTCTCCCTTCAGCTTGTCCTGCAGAGCGGCGAGATTTTTATCGGTTTTTTCTCCGCCATTTTCGGCAAAAAGCACTTTCTTGAGTTCGGCGAGATATTTTTCCTGGTCGCCTTTTTTGAGATTTTTAAAATCTTCCAAGGAGGGTAGCCCGTCAATTTTGTTTGACTCGATTGAGAATTTTTTATCCTTGGCCAGTTCTTTCGCACCCGGCAGGTTCCTCAGGTTTGAGAATTCTTGGTTGAAGGCTGCCTTTTCTGCCATTTGGTCTTGCTGAAATTTCACGCTTTTTTTCAGTGCCTTGATTGCTTCGTTTACCTTTTTGGCAGTTGCCTCGGTTGGGTTTTTTGAGTGTTCTCCCAGCGCCATATTTAAGTCTTGCTTTTTTTTACCCAAAACCTCTTTGCCTTTTTCGGTCACATTTTTATTTCCTTCTAGTAGATCCGCCTGAGCGATTGCGCTTCTGCCACCGTGCTCTAGGCTAGAGCTTCCTTTTTCTTGTTCTTGGAGTTTTCTTAAAGCATCTTCGCCTTCGACAAGCTTGCCGAAATCGACGCCTTCGGTTTTGGCACCCTCGCCTTGAATATTTTCAGCTTGCTCGACTGCGAAAAAAATCAAACGATTTTCCATTTCTAAGAAAATTAGAGTCAGAATTTTAACACGCGAAGCGGAAATCTCGGGGGCTTGCCCCCGAGCTGGATAGCGTAGAATGGGGTTTACCCATTCCTAAGCTATCCAACCTAAATGGAGATTTCTTACAACTCTCACCACGCCTACAAA
>JAJYAT010000012.1 GCA_021779375.1 bacterium
TTTGTAGGCGTGGTGAGAGTTGTAAGAAATCTCCATTTAGGTTGGATAGCTTAGGAATGGGTAAACCCCATTCTACGCTATCCAGCTCGGGGGCAAGCCCCCGAGATTTCCGCTTCGCGTGTTAAATCAATAAATCACAAAAATTGCCAAGACGAAATTACGCTCGGAATTTTAGCACCAGTGCAAAGCAGGAATCTATTTTCAATGATCAAGCAAACCGAAATCAGCTCAACATGTTGGTGTACTTTTTCAAATCTGACGACCTAGCTTGATCGGTATTCAAATCGTGTCCTAAAAAATCTTTTAAATAATCATATACTTTCATTTGAGGGATATCTCTATTGCTCACAAATTTCCGCATACCGGCGATAGCGATAAATTGATAAGGGGCGGTGGCAGAAGAATTGCCAACAACACTAACCATTCTACTGGCTTCAACAATCTGCCTAGGATCTTTCGCTGCCAATCTCTTACCTACGTCAATTCTGTAATCTATGTCCGCCAGCAAATACCGCAAAAGAGCTGCCTTAACTTGAGGTGTGACAATCTTAATAATATCTTCGATTGTTTCTACCTTCTTGGGATCTAAAATAATTTTAACTTTTTCAAATGAAAGCGACTGCTCGCCTTTTGGAGTATTCATTTTTTTCCTTAAATCTTCTATCTGAACAGCCTCATCAGCTCTTTTTTGAACCTCTTTGTTTTGATTTTTTTTAAACTTCAAATCTTCAAGAAATAATTGCAACCTATAAATTTCTCTAATAAAAATAGCCAACTCTTTTTGTAAGTCTTGAGGTATATCTTTCTGCCATAGAGCATTGTCTATCATGTTGCCAGCATTTGTGATTATGCTCTCGATTTTTTCGATTAATTGGCTAGGATTACCTTGCATTAAAAGAGTGGGACTACCAATTGAAGCAATATTTCCAACCGCCAATTTTAAATTTTCGTCCCGGACTGAGGAAAGCGAACTTGAAATTACTTGAAATTGACGATCCAAGGATTGCCCTCCTAGCCTCTTGATATCAGGGAAAACTTTTGCGCAAGAATCTAAGAAAAGAGATTTTGATTGATTAAATAACTCTAAGCTATTTTGGTCTTCCGGATTTTGACTGTCTTGGTGATTGCGCGACATCATATTTACCAGACTACCAAGAGCCCCAGCTACCAGATAAGGCTTATCCTGAACTAACTTTTGGCTTTGCGGCAAACATAATGTTTTCAGGTCTATGCCAAACTCTCCCCATTTATCATATTTGGTCTGATAATAATCTCGGTCGTCCGGCTGGTCACTCTCTCGTCCTAATTGATTAGTGTCTTCAATCATTTTATTAAAAAACGAGGAAACTTTTGAGACAAAAGCAACATCGGAAGAAACCTGCTGATTATCAGGTAAGTTATTCTTATTTTCATCGAGATGAGGCGATCCTGCGCTCAAAGTTTGTTTGTTTATTTTATTTTTTGATCATGTTTATTTTAACATAATCATCTTATAGCAGCAACAAAATCAACGTACTTGCAATTTTTCAATCGGGCAACGAAATGAAGTTTGCAAAGGAATTCCTTTTATATTTGTGAAAATGAAGTAAGGGAGCACGTCGCAAATCAAATGCAATAATCCAAGAGGAAAAAATCTGGCTGGATTGCCAAAGTCATGATGGACAAAAAAATATTTACCCTGATCTACAACATGAATATGCCAAAAATAATCTCGTGAACGAAAGCTCGCACCGCAATGCAAAATGTTCTTGTCAACAATGAAATTCCTTTTGATTTTCTGAAAATCGCTTTTTCTAACCCAGAGGAAAACTCGATCGAATGGTTTTCGCTGTGCCACTTTTTTTGCGAGCAAGTAGCGCCAAATTTCTTTTTGATTCATCTAGGCTTTCAATTGAATTTTTGGTCGGGGTAGCCGGACTTGAACCGACGACCTCACGCACCCCATGCGTGCGCGCTACCAACTGCGCTATACCCCGATTTTAAATTTTAGATTTCGAACCTCCGACCTTCCCGATGTCCATCGGGACGCCTGCCTGCCGGTAGGCAGGCGCTAACCAACTGCGAGACAAAGTCTAGCCTTCGGCTCTATACCCGACGAATTTTTCAGTGAACCCGATTTTACTGGAAATTTTAGCGAAAAACGAGGGAGCGTGATTGTTTGCAGGAAAATGTTTAAAATTTCAGACAATCAGGCATTATTCACTTTTACTTTATGAATCTCTGGTCAATGGTTCTCACCGTCATCGGACTCTGCTTTTTCGAAACGATTTCTTCGATTGATAATGCGATTATCAACGCTGAAGTCCTTGGGACGATGCAGCCGAAATACCGGCGCTGGTTTTTGATCTGGGGAATTCTGTTTGCCGTTTTTGCAATACGCGGTTTGCTGCCCTGGCTGATTATTTGGCTGGCGACGCCAGGACTCGGACCCTGGGAAGCCGTGACTGCGACTTTCAGCAATGATCCGCGTGTACTGATGGCGGTCGAATCGGCTGCGCCGATTTTGCTTTCGGGCGGCGGAACATTTTTGATTTTCCTGTTTTTTCACTGGCTCTTCCTAGAAGACAAACACTTCGGGCTGAAAGGCGAAAAATTCTTTTTCTCAATTGGCATTTGGTTTTACGCCGTGGTTTCGATTCTCCTATCAGCCATTGTCTGGCTCGCACTCCAAGAAACACCGATGATGGCTTTTGGCGCGGTGCTTGGTTCGACGGCTTTTTTCATCACGCACGGCTTCAAGCAAAATGCCGAACAAGCTGAACGCAAAATGCTCACGACCGGACTCTCCGACATTAGTAAGATTTTTTACCTCGAAGTCATCGACGCGACTTTCTCGATTGACGGCGTACTCGGGGCTTTCGCCTTCACACTCTCAGTGCCGCTCATTCTGCTCGGCAATGGTCTCGGTGCGATCGTCGTGCGCCAGCTCACGATTGGCAATATCGACAGAATCAAGAAATATATTTTCCTGAAAAACGGCGCGATGTATTCGATTCTCTTTCTGGGAATAATTATGCTGCTGGATAGTTTTGGCGTCGAGGTTCCGAGCTACGTTTCTCCGGTAATCACTTTCGGCGTCGTCGGATTTTTCTTTTTCAAATCGCAGCGCGCACTCAAGGCAAACGGTGGAGTGATTCCCAAGGGTTAATTCAAACTAGCGAGCGCGCTTTTTCCTTCTGAGAAAGAAAGCTCCGAGCGCACAGGAAAGTGGCGCTGCCAAAACAAGTGCTAGCGATCCGACCAAGGTGCGGACGATTTCTTCGGCGGCAAATTCAGAATTCAGCAACGCCCAGAGCGGCTGATTGCCATCGACCGCGAAGAGCAAAATAAAGGGCAGCGCGACTCCGACGTAGGCGAGGGCGAGCGTATTTACCATCGAGGCGATGTGTTCGCGACCGACGCGCAAACTGCTGCGAAAAATTTCGCGGCGCGGTAAGTTTGGATTCGCCTGAATCAATTCATCCGCGGTCGTAATTTCAGCGACCGTAATATCGTCGAGCACGCCGAGCGCGCCGAGCAAAATTCCGGCAAGCAAAAGTCCGCGCAAATCGAGCTTGCCAAAAAGTGCACCGGAGAGATAGAAAGTTTCTTCTGTGCCTGTCCCAAAAAGTGAAGCGAAATCGGTGAAAAAAACAGCAAATGCTGCCGAGACCCCCAGCGTGAAAATAGTCGCGAAGAAAGCGAGTACTGACCGGAAATTAAATCCATGCGCCAGAAAAATCGTCACTGCGGCAATCGCTGATCCGCCGACCAGCGCGACCAAGAGGGGCGGATAACCCGCCGCAAGCGCGGGGACAACTCCGAAAATAATCGCACCAATCGAGGCCGCAAGTCCAGCAAGCGCAGTCACGCCGCGCCAGCCGCCGACCGCGATCAAGATCACGACGAAAATCGCGGAAATTATCAGCAGCGCTGCCAGACGATACCGGTCGTAAATTTGCCAAGTCATCGTGCCGCCGAGGTCAAATTTACCGAGTACAAATCTCTCACCTACGACAGGAACTTGATTCGGTGTCGTCGTAAATTCGTCGGTGACCTCGACTGAAACTTCGCGACCGTCAGTCAGCTTGATTGACGCATTTTTATCTTGAATTTTCGTGACATCACCGACAGCGAATTCGAGACTGTCTGGCGACACAGCCGAAGCCGAATCTGTCGAAGTGTCCGCCACCGCCGCCATCGCGAAATGCGCTGAGACAATAAAGAGCGCAAGCGCTAAGATTATTTTTACTTTCATTTGAGTCAATTAATTGTGCTTATCAAGCAGAACAACTTCGTAATTGTTTTCCGCTAAATACCGAGATGTGACCTTGTATAAAACTGGCGCGAAATTGGCAAACAAAAAATTTTCTTTCAAGATTTTTCCACCTTTCTTTTCAAATCTCCAGATTTCGTTGTAGCGAAAAAATTGGTTTCCTTTCTTAATAAAGGCGTGATTTTTTTCGCGCAAAGAAAACTTAATTGTGCTGCTTTCTGAAGATAAAATTTGTCCTTTGAGGTGTTTATCCGTCACCCAAATTTTGATTTGTAGTGGCACTTTGCCGACATTTTTGATTTTCAAATCAACGAAATTATACAAACAGGTCGCTCCGCTGCCGAATGGCAAAACTCGGCCAGAATCAGGAAAAACATCCATTGAATGATGTTGTCTTTCGACAATCTCCGTTTCGGCGTGCAAAAAAATCCAGCACAAAAAATTGGAAAGTTGGCACAAGCCACCGCCCATACCTTCGATTACTTTTCCATTCGAAAGCAACATGCCATCGGTATAGCCGCGTTTTTTGCTTGGTTTTCCGAGCGTTTCCCAGAGAGAGAAAATTTCCCCGGGCTGGATTATTAGAGAGTTTAAGTCGGTACAGGCTCTCTTTAGATTAATAATTTTTTGCTTCTGAAGTCTCGCCTCACTCGTGCCTAATTTTCTCCTCAGAACACTTTGATGCCGAGCGATTACACATCTCAAAAAATGACCTTTCCTTTTAGCAATTTTTCCACTGAGAACATTCTTTACTTTACGCCAGACTCGACGAAAAAAGATAATCAGTGGTTTTGCCTTGGGATATTTTGAGCTGAAAGCTTTTCGTTGCGGTCTCGAATATTCCTCGTAAAGTCGAACTATCTCAACAATCTTAGATTTCTGCATAATTTTGGTCGGGGTGATCCCGCCTTGGCGGGACGACCTTCTCGGTGTCCACCGAAGCGCGCCGGCTTGCAATAACAATCTAATTTTCTATTTGGTCGGGGTGAGAGGACTTGAACCTCCGACCTCGTCGTCCCGAACGACGCGCGCTAGCCAACTGCGCTACACCCCGAAATTAAGTTTCCGATGATTTCAGTAATCCAGTAATTCTCCTGGATTTTCGGAAAAGGATTCTGCCTCTTTGTCGCCGATTTTTCAATTAAAATTTTCGTAAGCGCAACAATTCTTTTTGGAAGCTCGCCACGTCTTTGAATTCACGGTAAACCGAGGCGTAACGAATGTACGCCACATCGTCGAGCTGCTTCAGCGCTTTCATCACGAGATTGCCAATCTTGCGCGAATCAACTTCTTTTTCACCGCGCAGCTCTTCTTCGATCGCATTCAAAACCAAATCAACCTGGTCGCGCCGCACCGGGCGCTTTTGGCAGGCAACCCACAAACTCTTTTCCAATTTTTCCCGGGAAAATGGTTCGCGCGTGCCATCCTTTTTCACCACAATACAATTCGGAGCATCAACGCGCTCGTAAGTCGTGAAACGAAAACCGCATTTCTCACATTCGCGCCGCCGCCGAATCGCGTTGCCACCGTCAGTCTCGCGTGAATCGATCACGCTCGTTTCGGGGTTGGCGCATTTCTGGCAAATCATCGCTGAAATTATACCAAATTTAGTAGTTCGCAAAGAACACACCACTAAATCAGGGATGAATCACCAGTGTTAATTTCAAATTCCCAGACCATCTTTCGGCAAGTCAATACCGAGAAACTGCCAAGCTGCCGGAGTCGCAACACGGCCGCGCGGCGTGCGTGCGAGTAATCCGAGCTGCAATAAAAATGGCTCAATCACAGTCTCAATCGTATCTGCTTCCTCTGAAGCTGCCGCCGCCAGTGTCGAGAGTCCAACCGGACCGCCCGCGAATTTGCGAATCAGAATTTCGAGAATGCGGCGATCGTGCGCATCGAGACCCTGCGCGTCAACGCCCAAATCTCGAAGTCCTTGCTCGACGACCGCAGAATGAATCACGCCAGCGTGATTGATATCCGCGAAATCGCGCATGCGCCGCAAAAGTCGATTCGCAATTCTTGGTGTCGCGCGCGCACAACCGGCTAATTTTTGGCAAGCTGCCGGCTCGATTTCGACTTTCAAAATCTTGGCAGAACGCGCCAGAATTTTTTCGATTTCGGCATTGTCATAAAAATCCAAACGAAAAACGGAGCCGAAGCGATCGCGCAGGGGAGCCGACAGACCGGAGAATTTCGTCGTCGCGCCAACCAGTGTGAAACGCGGCACTTCGAGCCGCATCGTTTTCGCGCTTGGACCTTTGCCGAGGACGAGGTCAATCGCGAAATCTTCCATCGCGGAATACAGCACTTCTTCGACAACAGTCCGCAGGCGGTGAATTTCGTCAATGAAAAGTAAATCGTTCGGCTGCAAGTTGGTCAAAATCGCCGCGAGGTCGCCCGCTTTTTCGAGCGCCGGACCGGAAGTGATGCGCAAATTCACGCCTAGCTCATTCGCGAGCACGGTCGCGAGCGTCGTTTTGCCGAGTCCCGGAGGACCGTAAAATAAAGTATGCTCAAGTGCTTCGCCACGCTGTTTCGCCGCCGCGAGGAAAACTTTGAGGTTTTTTTTCAAAGCCTTTTGACCGATGTACTCGTCGAAAGTCTGCGGACGCAGTGTCGCGTCCAATTTCGAAAACTCGTCCGAAGTCGCTCGCGGCTCGACCGGACTCTTTTGCTTAGCGGAATTTTTTTGCCTTTCAATCATCGCCAAATTTTCAATTTAATTCTTAATCCTTAGTCCTTAAATCTTATTCCTTAATCCTGTTTTTGGTGTCCCCGGGAAGATTCGAACTTCCGACCTTTGCCTTAGAAGGGCACTGCTCTATCCAGCTGAGCTACGGGGACAAGATATTTGCGCGCCCGGTCCCGCAGGGCGGGACGACCTTTACCTTATGTCCAGCTGACCTGCCTGCCGGTAGGCAGGGCTACGGGCGCGAATTGAAGTCATTTTAGCGGAAGACAGAAAAGTTGCCGCAAAAGTTGGGAATGGTTAAAATCTGGTCTTAATTTTTTTCCATGGACGCGAATGTCGAAGATGCAATCAGAACACAACTTCTCGGCAATGCTGAGATTCGCGCGCGATTCGGACCACTTTTGAATCTTTTATTAAGCAATGAAGGCAAACAAGTCGAGGAGATCAAATCCCAAGTGACTGAGCTGGCAGAAAAATTAGCAGAAATGAACGCCAATAAGGGTGAAAAGAAACCAACCAAGGCAGAAAAAGAGGCTAAATCAAAAATCCGCGCAGAAATTATTCAGCTTTTAACAGAAGCTCGAGCAAATCTCAGCAGTTTAATTCCGGAAAAAAAGCCTGATTCAAATGACATCGGTAGCTTTTTACGCAAAAGAGGATTCAATCTCGCGCAAGCAAAAAGCTTACCAGAACGAGGGACGCTATATTGTTCTTTCGTCGTGACGCTACAAGACGAACGACAACGCGAACTGGATATCCAAGTCGACACGGACGGATTGACACCGAGATTACTTGAAAAAATAAGTGACAAAAAATACGAGATTAATTTTGCCAAGTTATTTTCGCAAGCCACCGCAAATTTCTACGAATCGGGACGCACTGGATCCGTGTTAAGGCTAAGTCTAGACCCAGAAAAAGTGGAAGAATATTTCATCGCATTAGAAGCAAGAAAAAAGACTCTTCGCGAAAATCCTAAAACAGACAACGATTTGGGCTTTTTCCAAAATGCAGGTTCTGCCTACTATGATGATTCAGGCTGTGATTCTGGACCATTCATCAGAATCCGTTTTCCGAGCGCCATTGCTAGCATCGATACAAGTGATCGGCGCAGAATAAAACTCCTACCTAACGCAGAATATAGCGAAAAGGAAACACGAAGAGACATCAAAAAAGAAATGCGAGAATTGGGACACTTCGCGCTGGAGCATTTTCTCAACCAAGCAACCTTAAATGTCGATTTTCAAGGGACAAGCTTGTCTTCTGGTTCTGAAATAATTAGCATTGCAATGTGCCCTGTTCGCGCCGAGAACTTTTTGGAAAAGTTCGCTGCAATGAATAAAATCAAGAATTGTACGATGGCTGTGGCTGATAAAGACAAAGGTCAACCTTTCTGCCGATTCAGTCCTCGAAGCGGACTACACACGAATCTCTTTGCCAAAGACATAAAATTCACAAACGGCAGCAAACACTTCAATGGCGAAGAATTTTTTAAAGATTTATCACGAAAAAATGCGGGGGATTTCCTTTTGGATTATCTTTATTCCGCCGCAACCAAAATCGCGACACAAGAACCAGACGGCAAGCACCCCGGTAAATTTTTGGTCGAAGTCGATCCTAAAAAGCACGCCAAGTGGGTTGCTGAACATTTGTCAGACAGGAATTAAAAAGTTAAAATCAGCTCGCAATTTTCTCAAACAGTTGCTGAAGATTCCAGATTTATTTTGAAAAATGAAAACTGAAACGAGGTGGAAAACTTCTGAAAAATCGCTGAAAAAACTTGCTCTCACGAAAATAGAGACTCGAAAAAGTTCTCAAATCGTCGGGCATTTTTCACGATAAAACTGTTTGGGGCTATTCCCATCTTCATGGGAACAAGTTTTTAACCCCAAATGCAATGGATCCCACAATTTTATTTGTCATCGTCGGCCTAGTCGTCGGCGGAGCTGGCGGTTTTTTCGCAGCTGCGACCAAGTTCAAAAAAGACGCGGAAGACTCAGCCAAAAAAGCTGCCAAGATAATTCTGGAGGCGGAAACGCACGCACGGGAAATCGAGAAACACGCCCGGGAAATCGAGAAACGTTCCCATGCTGCGGCGGAGGAATCGAAGCAAGAGGCGGAAAAAAATCACGCCAAGGCGGAGAAGATTCTCGCCGAAGCCAAAACGGAAGAGAAGGAAATCAAAGCCAAAATCGAGGCGAGTGAAAAACGGCTCGTCGAAAAAGAAAATCACCTTGATGTCAAAATTGAGAACCTCGAAAAGCAAAAAATCACGCTCACCGAGCGCGAAAAAGAAATCGAGGACTTGAAAATTGAGGCGGAAAAAATCCGCGAAGAGGAAAAAACAAAACTGGAGCAAGTCGCGAAACTTTCGAAAGAAGAAGCCAAACAGCAATTACTCGCCAAAATCGAGAAAGATTCGGAGGAGGAGCTCGTGAAAAAAATCCAGGAAGGCGAGGCGAAAGCGAAGCTCGAGGCTGATAAGAAAGCGAACAAAATCATCGCGCAGGCGATTCAGAGATTGGCACAGGAAGCCACGAGCGAATCGACTGTCACGCTCGTCCCGCTCGCCGACGACAGTTTGAAAGGTCGCATCATCGGTCGTGAAGGACGCAACATCACCGCTTTCGAAATGGCGACCGGCGTCGATGTCATCGTCGATGACACGCCCGGCGCAGTTCTCATTTCTGGCTTCGATCTGCTCCGCCGCTACGTCGCGAAAACTGCGCTCGAGAAATTGATTTCTGACGGACGCATCCACCCGGCGCGCATCGAAGAAACTGTGAAAAAAGCGGAAGAAGACGCGCAAAAATTGATGCAAGAATGGGGCGAACAGCTCGTCGTCGAGACTGGCGTCGTCGGCCTCCCGCCGAATCTAATGAAGCTCATCGGACGATTAAGATTCCGCACGAGTTATGGTCAAAATGTCTTGAAACATTCCGCCGAAACAGCTTGGCTCGGCGCGGCGATCGCGAGTGAGCTCGGCGCAGATGTGAAAATGGTCAAGACCGCCTGTCTGCTGCACGACATCGGCAAAGCTGTCGACCACGAAATCGAAGGTCCGCACGCGCTGATTGGCGCGAATATTTTGCGGAAATTCAAAATCCCCGAAGAAATCGTCCACGCCGTCGAAGCCCACCATGAGGATGTGCCGATCGAGTCAATGACGGACATCATCGTACAAGTCGCCGATGCCATCTCAGCTAGTCGTCCGGGCGCGCGCCGCGAAAGTCTCGACGCCTACATCAAACGCCTCGAAGAGCTCGAGAATATCTCGAAGAGTTTCGCCGGAGTTGAGAATGCTTACGCTATTCAAGCTGGTCGCGAAGTGCGCGTGATCGTGAAACCACAGGAAATCGACGACCTCGCCGCGCACAAATTGGCGAAAGAAATTTCGAGCAAGATTGAGAAAGAAATGACTTATCCTGGTCAGATCAAGGTAAATGTGATTCGCGAGACACGCGCCGAGGAGCTAGCGAAATAATTTAATTTCAAAATGCTGGCAATTTTTCTAGCCACCGGACTTGCTTTTCTAGCTTTTCTTGGCGGAGGACTGCTCTCGCACCGTTTTGCGCATTTCATCACGCGCCACGCCGGACCGGTGATTGCTTTCGCGAGTGGCGCCATGCTCGCAATCACCTTTTTCCACGTTCTTCCGGAATCCGTCGCACTCGGTGGAGAGCACGCCTTCCTTGCGATCTTGGCGGGGGTAGTTTTCTTCTTCACGCTCGAGCATTTTTTTTACTTACACGGTTGCCCCGACCACGCCCATCAGGGCGAATGTGAAAATCATGCCATCGGTCCGCTCGCCGCGATTGGTATCGGTGTACATTCGTTTTTCGACGGCGTGCTAATTATGCTTTCTTTTTTCGCCAATCCGGTCATCGGCTGGCTGACTGCTCTCGGTATCGTGCTGCACAATCTTCCAGCCGGCGCGATTTTGCATTCGCTGATTTGCCACAAGAAAGACCGCAAAAGTTTCTGGTGGATTTTCGCCGTCGCGGCAACCACGCCCTGCGCGGCACTTCTGGCTCCTGCGCTGAAGAATTTTTCCGAGCAAGAGATTGGTCTCGGCTTGGCTTTTTCGGCGGGAACTTTGCTCTACATCACACTCTCGGATTTACTGCCCGAAACACACCACACCAAGAACAAACTCAATCTGCTTTTTCTGCTAATTGGTATCGGTGTAATTTTTGGTCTCGGCTATTTTTTCCCAGTCGAGTAAGAACAATGTTCGCGTAATCCTGCATTTGTCGGTAAAATCTCGCGGATGAAAATCGGGATTGACGCTCGGATGTATTCGAGTGGTTTCACCGGCATCGGTCGTTACACTTTCGAATTGATTCGCGGACTCGCGCGACTCGATGAGAAAAATGAATTCGTCGTGTTTTTGAATCCCCAGGAATTCGAGAATTTCGTCGCACCGGCGGAGAATTTTCGGGCGGTGCGCGTCGATGCGCCGCATTATTCGACCGACGAGCAAACGAAATTTCTCAAGGTTCTGAATTCGGAAGATCTGAATCTGATGCATTTCACGCATTTCAACGCGCCGATTTTGTATCACCGGAAATCAGTCGTGACGATTCACGACCTCACGCTTTCGAAATTCCCAGGCAAGAAGATGAACAAGCTCATCCACCGCCTCGCTTACAATCTCGTCCTGCGCCGCGCGACCAGTCACGCGAGCAAAATCATCGCCGTCTCACAGAACACGAAAAAAGATTTGATGGAGCTCTTGAAAATCAATTCTGACAAAATCGAAGTCGTGTGGAATGGTGTCGGTCGGGAATTCGTGCCGTCTTTTCCGACTGAGCTTTCGCGCCGCCAGCTCGAACAAAAATTCGGCATTAGGAAAAATTACCTGCTCTACGTCGGCGTCTGGCGCGACCACAAAAATATCTTGGGAATGCTCGAAGCGATGGCACAAGTCGTCGCACGACAAAAAGACTTTGGCGGAGAAATCGTGATCACCGGACGCCCGAATAAATTTTACGCGCCGGAGATTTTTGCCAAAGTCCGTGATCTCGGACTCGAAGACCATTTCATTTTCACCGATTTGGTGAATGACCGAGATTTGCTGCAGCTTTATCAAAACGCGCGCGTCTTTGTTTTTCCGAGCTTTTACGAAGGCTTCGGTCTGCCGCCGCTCGAAGCAATGGCGTGCGGAATTCCAGTCGTCGCCAGCAATGCCAGCTCAATTCCGGAAATTTGCGGCGACGGTAACGCGCTCTTTTTCGATCCGAAAAACAGTGAGGAAATGGCAGACAAAATGTGGGAAGCCTGGTCGAATGAAGCGACGCGAAAAAGATTACGCGAGCGGGGACTGCGCCGCATCGACGATTTCTCGTGGCGCAAGATGAGCGAGGCGACCTACGCAATTTACCAAGAAGCCTTAGGGATTAGTATCTGAGCCTAGTATTAATCCCATTGCGAATCGCAAAAACAAGCCTTAGTTTTTCCTGAAGAGAATTTGACCTAAGAACTTGACGAGCCTTATCTAGCCATTTAATTAAATTTTCATTCCTTCTTGCTGATAGAAATATTCTATCATCAAAATTTCGCCCTGCTGTAAGAAGAATACTATTTAAATCTAACCTTGCTGTCTCTCTAGTTTGATCGACAGTTTCTTTATCTTTGCCTTCTATTCCGCTAAGATTAAGAGCAATATCTTTTGCTTCCTTTGTAAAGTTCCCGTAATGGTTCAATAGCTTGGAAACACTTTCCATTAATCTTCCAAGCATGGCTTACACAACAAACCCACATCTGCCCCGTGTCAGAATGGATGCAGTCCGATTAGTCCGTAGTGGCTGGGGCGTCAGGAAAGTAGCGCGATACACTGGTTTCTCGCCTGGTACGATTAGCAAGTGGATTCGCAAAGCTCCCGACGACGGAAGAATGGTGATTCCGACTCTGAGCTCCAGACCGTTTTCACACCCAAAAGCTCTCTCGCCGGAAATTGTGGAACAGGTTGTAAAGCTACGCTTGAAGTCGAAAAGATGTGCCGAGGTAGTGCATTACGAATTAAAAAAGGAACTTGGAATTTTAATCAGCCTCTCTTCTGTCAAGCGCA
>JAJYAT010000002.1 GCA_021779375.1 bacterium
TGGTGAGAGTTGTAAGAAATCTCCATTTAGGTTGGATAGCTTAGGAATGGGTAAACCCCATTCTACGCTATCCAGCTCGGGGGCAAGCCCCCGAGATTTCCGCTTCGCGTGTTAAAAAAGTTTCCAAATCAAAAGGCTTTTCTTCCGTTACTTCGAGCTCGTTATCTGGTTTGCCCATTTTCATGAATTTAAAAATAAGGCTTAATTTTATCCAGAAAATCTACAAAAGCAAATTTGTTAAAATCCAGAAATGAAAGTCATTGTCGCAGTTTCGGGCGGAGTGGACTCAGTCGTCTTACTCGACCTTTTGGCGAAAAAGAAATTAGAAAAATTCTTAAACTACCGACTACCAGCTACCAACTACCAACTGGTCGTCGCGCATTTCAATCACCACATTCACCACGAAGCCGACGCGCAACAAAAATTTGTCGAGCAATTGGCGGCGAAATATCGCCTGCCTTTTTTCACGAAAACGAGTTCGCGCAAAATTAAATCCGAGGCGGAAGCGCGTGCGGCGCGTTACGAATTTTTGGAGAAGCTTTTGCAAAAAGAAAAGGCTGACATAATCGCGCTCGCCCACCACGCCGACGATCAGGTCGAGACGATTTTTTTGAATCTGATTCGCGGCTCCGGTCTCGCCGGTGCGATTGGCATGACTGAATTCGCGGGAAAAAAGTGGCGACCATTTTTGGAAATTCCGAAAGCGCAAATCGAAACTTACGCCAAGAAAGCCAAATTAAAATTCGTGACTGATCCGACGAACAGCGATCCGAATTTCTCGCGAAATTATTTACGCGCAGAGATTTTGCCAAAAATGCGCCAGCTGAATCCGCGCCTGGATGAAGGAATCCTGCGTTTCGCGAAGATTGCGCGGGAGAATTTGGAGCTGACGAATCTACTCGCCGCCGAATTTTTGCGCCGTACGGAAAATTCGCAAACCATTCCGCTGCTAGAATTTGGCGTGCTTCCGCCTGCTGTCGCGAAAGCCGTCGTACGCGAAATTTATTTTCAGACAGTCGGTAATTTGCAGAAAATTGAGGAACGCCACATCGCCGAAGTTTTGGCATTGGCGCGCAATTCCGCCGGCGGCAAACAGAAAAAATTCGGCGAACTCACTTTCCGGACCGCGAAACTCGCCGGTCAGCGCGTCCTGAGCTGGAAATAGTTTTTGACAGTCGCCAACTTTTTGCTAAAATTCCGCGGCTTTTCGTTTTTTTAATTTATTTTTTGCCTCCTCGAAAGAGATACAGCCCAGCCGTGCGGATTCCCCGCCCGATCATGAATGAGCGAATCTTCGCACGCGAAGTGTTCGTGGTTGGTTCAGATGGCGAAAAATTGGGCAAAATGCTGACGAGTGAAGCGGTCGCAAAAGCGAAAGCCGAAGAGCTCGATCTCATTCTCGTCGCCCCGAAAGCCATCCCGCCCGTCGCCAAAATTCTCGATTGCGGCAAATGG
The DNA here is from genome assembly GCA_021779375.1 of bacterium. Classification (GTDB taxonomy): domain Bacteria; phylum Patescibacteriota; class Gracilibacteria; order JAHISY01; family JAHISY01; genus JAHISY01. The sequence continues at coordinate 1,456 of JAJYAT010000002.1, forward strand.
ATGTACGAACAGCAAAAAGCACTTTCCAAAAATAAATCGAGTGGCAAAGCGAAAGAGATGAAAGGCGTGCGACTCGGTGTCCGCATCGCAGAAGGCGATCTCGCCACACGCGCAAAACAAGGTCGCGATTTCCTCGCCAAAGGTCACAAGCTGCGCGTCGTCCTCCAATTCAAAGGTCGCGAAATGACACACTTCGATCTCGCGCTCGCCAAGATGAAAGAGTTCGCCGCTCGTGTCGACGAAGTCTCCTCCATTGAAGAATTGCCCAAAAAAATGGGACGCCAACTCATCATGATTCTCAAACCGGAAAAAAAGAAAATTATTAACTCACCAGAAAATGAAGCTCAAAACTAATCGCTCCGCCGCCAAAAGATTCCGCAAAACCGGTACGGGCAAAATCGTCGGACGCAAAGCTGGTCGCGGTCACCTCCTGATGCAAAAATCCAAGTCGCAGAAGAAGCTCGCGAATAAGCCGAAAATTCTCGCGAAAGGCGACGCGAAACGCGTTGCGTATTTGCTCCCCAATCTGTAAAGATGTTTGAGCTGTTCGAATTGTTCTATCGTCGCACTTGTTAGAATTGAACATTTAGAACAAAGCCTGGCTAAAACAATTAAATTTAAATTTTTAAAACCATCCAAAAATGACCCGCATCAAAGGAGGCACCACCACCCGCGCCCGTCACAAAAAAATCTTAAAGTCGAATAAGGGATTTCGCGGTCGCCAGAAGACCAATTTCCGCGTCGCGAAGCAGGCGAATATGAAAGCCGGCGAACACGCCTACATCGGTCGTAAACTGAAAAAACGCACTTACCGCGCGCTTTGGATTCAGCGACTCAATGCTGCAGTCCGCGCCGCTGGACTCACTTATTCGCGCTTCATCGACGGACTGACGAAATCAAAAATCGTCGTGAACCGCAAAAATCTGAGCGAGCTCGCCATCAACGAACCGAAAACTTTTGAGAAATTGGTCGAGGCAGCGAAGGCAAAAGCCAGCTCGCCAATCCGCAAATAGCTCAAAAGTAAAAATTCCAATGGAAAAACTAGAACTCAAATCGCAAAACGGTTTGAAAAGTAGAGCCAGTTTTTCTTATTCCTTTTTACTTAATTCTTAATCCTGGCTTTATCAAGCACGCTCTCTTCATCATCGCGCCGGAAAATTTTCGCGACGAGGAGCTTTTCGTGCCGCGCGATATTTTGGAAAAAAATGGAATCACGACGACCATCGCCTCGACTAAAGCTGGTGTTTGCCACGGAAAATTGGGCGGAGAAGCGGAAGCCGTGATTGGCTTGAATCAAATTAATGTCGAAGATTTCGATGCGCTGATTTTCGTCGGCGGTACTGGTGCGCAAATTTTTTGGGATAATCCCGCCGCACTTTTGATTGCGCAAAAAGCCGTCGCGCATGACAAAGTTTTGGCGGCAATCTGCGCCGCACCGACCATTCTCGCTTTGGCAGAAGTTTTGCAAGGCAAAAAGGCGACTGTTTTCCCAGACGAAAATTACGAAAAAATCTTAACCGACCACGACACACTACTCAGTAAAAATGAAATTGAAGTCGACGGCAAAATCATCACTGCGAACGGACCAGCCGTTGCCGCAGAGTTTGCAAATATGATTTTAGAAAAACTCACACGATAGTTGTCGAATCGAAAAATTTTGTTTAAAATCCGCGGGCTTAATTTTTCCTAATGCAACAACACACTCTCCACCCGAAAAAAGGCTCGACTCATCGCAGCAAACGACTTGGTATCGGTGACCGCTTCGCCGGTCGCGGCGTGAAAGGTCAGCAAAAACGTGTCGGCGGCAGCTCGAAATTTTCCGCAGCTTTCGAAGGCGGACAAACTTCGCTCGTGCGCCGTATGCCGAAGCTCGGCGGTTTTCGTAATATCAATCGTGTCGAATTCCAACCAGTCAATACTTCCTCACTCGAAAAACTCACGATTGACAAAATCTCACGCGAGACTTTGAAAGAAGCTGGACTGATTCGTTTCAAGAATAAACCAATCAAATTACTCGGCTTCGGCAAGCTGACTAAGAAATTAACTTGCTTCGTGGACGCTGTCTCGGCTTCTGCCAAAAAAGCCATCGAAGCTGCCGGCGGCACGATTGAGCTTCCGGTGAAAAAAGTAGTTGAAAAGAAGGTCAGAAAAGCGGAAGATTCCAAAAAATAATTTTTTGTAATGAATTACTTCAAGAGAATTTTTCAAGCCCCCGACCTTCGCAAGAAAATTCTTTTCACTGTTTTTGCGCTCGTACTGTATCGCGTGATTTCGCACATAACTGTCCCTGGCATCGACCGCACCGCGCTTGAAGGCATCTTCAAGCAAAACCAATTGCTCGGTGTCTTCTCGATGCTCACCGGCGGAAGTTTGAAAAATTTCTCGGTCGTACTGATGGGACTTACGCCGTACATCAATGCTTCAATCATCGTGCAGCTCATGACTGTCGTCATTCCTCAGCTTGAAGAATTATCGAAAGAGGGCGAACAGGGACGCAACAAAATTAATTCCTACACACGTTGGCTCGCCTTCCCGCTGGCTTTTTTGCAAAGCTACGGCATGATTTTGCTTTTGAATAAATCCGCCGGCGGTACACTCATTCCGGGTATTTCCAATCCGATGGTTATTCTCCCGATCATGCTCACGATTTCCGCCGGCACAATTTTCCTCATGTGGCTTGGTGAAATGATGACGGAAAAAGGCATCGGCAATGGTATTTCAGTTTTGATTTTCGCGTCGATTGTTTCCGGTATTCCGTCTGTCCTCGGACAAACGCTCGGCATCGCGCAATTCGACCAGTCGAAATTAATTCCTTTCGTAATCCTCCTCGCCGTCACCGTCGCACTTACCATCTTCGTCGTGCTCGTGACAGAGGGCGCACGCCAAATTCCGGTGAATTACGGCAGCCGTGCGGGCAGCCGCGGCGCCCAATCCGCGCTCCCAATCCGCATCAATCAAGCCGGCATGATTCCGATCATCTTCTCGGTCTCACTCGTCACCTTCCCGACCATCATCGCGCAATTCCTGCAGAATTCGACGAATGCGACTGTGAAAGCTGTTTCGAACTTCATCCTCACAAATTTGAATGGATCGGCTCCGGGAATTTTGTACATTCTTTTGTATCTCACTTTCATTATCGCGTTCACCTATTTCTACGTTTCGATTACTTTCGATCCGAAGAAAATCGCCGAGAATATCCAGAAGCGCGGCGGCTTCATCCCTGGCATTCGCCCAGGTCGCGAGACCGCCGAATATCTGAATGGTGTCTCAAGTCGGCTCAATCTCTGGGGTGGACTCTTCCTCGGCTTCGTCGCCGTACTGCCAATCTTGCTGACCAAATTTTTCGCCAGCCAATCATTCGGCTCCGTGCCACTACTGATCTCTGGCGCAGGTCTCATCATCGTCGTCGGTGTCGTACTCGAATTGATGCGTCAGATCAATGCGCAGCTGATCATGCACGATTACGACAAGTTCAATTAATTCGCCACGATGAATGACGCACCTGAAAATCCAGTCGAAAAGAAACTCGACGAAGTTTTGAAAGTCCTACAAAAAATCGAGCAACAGGGTCATCACAATCCTTGGGGCAGCGGAGCGAAATTTGTGATTTTGAATTTCGCAAAAATCGTCGCTTCGATTTTGACCTTGGTTTTGCTCTGGAAAATCTGGGGCTTAGTCAGTGGAATCTCGGGCAATTTTGATTTCTTGCTCGGGAAAATCGGCGACTTGAAGTTTTGGTAAAAAAAGAAATTAGAGGTTAAAATGTCGTCTTCTAATTTTTTTAAAATGGATAAAACCGCCAAATATAACCTAGGAAAATTTAAAGCCGGAGACGTTTTAAGAGAACTCTCAGATTTACCAAGAAACTTAATTGAAGATTTAAAAAGTGTAATTCGCTCAGAAGTCCGAAATGTAATAATCGAAACTCAAGAAGAAGTTCGAAGGATGCTCTTCAGGGCGCTACAAGACATGGCTAGTATTTCAACTCCGATTGATAATTACTTTGTTCTCAGGCTAATCGAGGAAATGAATCAAGACTTAGGACTAGGTGCCAGAATATTTGAAAAAAACACTCAAGATGAGCAGCAATATATTTTTCCTTCTTTCTAAAATTTTTCGCACGAAAAACTCAGTGAAAGAAGTTTTGGCGTAATTTTTTATTGCAAATATCTAGCCTTATTTTCGTTGTGTTCTTCGAGTGTCCGCGCGAAGTGAATCTCGCCATCGGCGTCGTGCAGATAGTACCAGTACTCATTTGACTCAGGATGCAGCGCCGCCGCGATGGCTGAGCGACTCGGCGAGCAAATCGGTGTCGGTGGCAGACCACGATTGATGCGCGTGTTGTACGGCGAATCAAGCTCGAAATCCGCGCTCACCAGATTCGTCTTGTGCCCGAGAATGTAAAAAAGTGTCGAGTCGGCGTAAAGCCCCATGCCACTCTCGATACGCCGCCAAAGAATGTCGGCGACTTTCGCGCGGTTCGCTTCGGAATTTTCTTCCAGCTCGACGATCGAAGCCATCGTGAGAATTTCGTGCAGCGAATGCGTCGAATTCGCTGGATTGAAACCAAGCTCGTGCAAATTATTTTCCATCGCGGTGAGCATCCGCGCGACGAGATCCTTCACGGAGAAATTATCCGGATCGATTTTGTAGGTCGCCGGAAAAAGATAACCCTCGAGACTCGCGACCGTCCGACCGGAGAGAACGCTCGACGGTTCGATTTCCACACCGCCCGAGCGCACGAAATTCGAAAATTCGCCCGGCTGAATCAAGCCGAGCTCGACTAATTTCGCGTCAATCTCAGTGGAATTCCAGCCTTCCAGAATCGTGAGTGAAATTTGCGCGACTTCACCAGCTTGCAAAATTTGCGCGACTTCAGGAATCGTCTCCCCGCCGTGAAATGTGAAATGTCCGGCTTCGACTTTGGTGTCGAGCTGATTTTGCGCGAGGTATTTCGTGAGCGCCCAAGCCTCGTCGACCACGCCATTTTCCGCGAGCCGCGCCGCGACACTTTTCAAGCTTTCACCCGTTTCAATCACGAAATCAACCGTCGCTTGATTCGCGCTGGGTCTGGCGAGCAGCGCCGGATAATAGACGAACTGGCGATAGACGAAAAGCGCAACCAGTAAAGTGAGAGCAATTCCGACCAGCTGAGTCAGAATTTTTTTTGGCTTAAATTGCATTAGAAAAAATTAATCTTGCGGAGCAGCACCGCCACCGAGCATTCCCTGCATGTCCGCCATCACACCTTTCATTTTTTCCGCCGCGATTTCCTGCGCTTTTTTGATCGCCTTATTCCCAGCTGAAACGAGCGCCGCCTCCAACTTGGCGGAATTTTCCGGTGTCTTCATCTCGTCCGGAATCTTGACGGAAATCACCTCCATCTCACCATTCACCGTGACAAAAACTCCGTCCGTCTCGGCTTCGACATGGATGTTCGCGAGTTCTTTTTTAATCTGCTTTGCCTGTTTTTGCAGCTTGTACATGTCACGTGCTTGTCCAAACATTCCCATTTTATTGAAATTAGAATGGCAGGAGTTTAACAAATTTGCGCAAAAAAAACTTTTCCCGTAAAATCTCGGCACTTTTGCGGCGGATCGGGTCACTCCTCCCGAAGCGAAACCGCGAAAAAATTTAACCCCCCAAGGATGAACAACACTGACGATCTCCGCCGTCTACTCGCAGCCGGCCTGCACTTCGGTCACAAAACCGAGAAATGGAATCCGAAAATGGCACCGTTTTTGTTCGGCTCGAAAAACGGCATTCACATCTTCGACCTCGAAAAAACCGCAGCCGGACTCACCGCCGCGATGAATTTTCTCGAAAAATCAGCCAGCGAGAAGAAAGTGATTTTGCTCGTTTCGACGAAACAGCAGACACTCGAAAGTCTCCCCGATCTCGCACTCGCGCTCGCCTGTCCTTACGTCACAGTCAAGTGGTTCGGCGGTTTACTCACCAATTGGCAGACGACGAAAGAAAGAATCCGCCAGCTCCGCGATCTCAAAAGAGAACGCGATGAGACTGCTTTCTCGCGCTATTTGAAAAAAGAACGCACGCAGAAATTGAAGCAAATCGAAAAGCTCGAGAGCTGGCTCTCCGGTATCGAAACTCTGGAAAAGAAGCCAGACGTAGTCTTCGTGCTCGACACTGTCCGTGACAAACTCGCTGTCCGCGAAGCCAAGAAATGTGGCATTCCGGTCGTCGCTGTTTGTGATTCGAATGCTGACCCGGACTTCGTCGACTACCCAATTCCAGCGAATGACGATGCCGTGAAAGCGATTCAATTGATTTTGAATGAAGTCCACGACGCAATCGAGCGCGGGCAGAAAAAGCCAGCCGAAGTAAAAACTAAGACAGTTACCGAGAAATAATTTAAAATTCTCCCGATTAATTATTTAAAATGAACGACGAAAATCGCAATCCCGCGGATCCGAATCCGCCGATTGAACCACAGCCGACTGCGCCGACGCCAAATTCGGAACCCGCTGCACCACGACCAAATCCGATTGAACCAGTCGTCGAAAATTCGGGTTTCCAAATTCCAGTCGTCGAAACTGAGCCAGTCGTCGAAACACCGGTAGAACCAGAACCAATGCCGATTCCGGCCGAACCAGCTCCAGCGCCGATTGAACCAATGGCAGAACCAGCGCCGATGCCGGTCGAGCCGATGCCTGAACCAATCGCGGAAGTAGAAGTTCCGGCGGAAGAAGCAATCATCGTCGGCGCACCGAGCCGTCCCGGTGACAAACCGGAAAAACCCGAGAGCGAATTCGCGCTGCCGAACTACGCGCCGGCAACTCCTGCGATGAGCAGCACGAGCGATGCCTCGAAAAATAAAACGGGCTTCCGTCCGGATGGCGTCACGCCTCTCGACGCTGAGGAGAAAGTTTTCGCAGCTATCGGCTACATTTCTTTCCTGTGCTTACTTCCGCTGCTCGCCCGCCGTGATTCCGCATTCGCACAGCACCACGCTTGGCAGTCGGTCGTGATTTTTATCGGATTTATGTTTTTGTTAATTTTTGGCGGATTCTTGGGTCTCGCCGGATTCATTTCTTTCCTGATGGTCATCGAATTCATCGGTGGTTTCGTCCTCGCTTACAAGGGCGACTGGTTCAAAATTCCCGTCGTTTATGATCTTTCTTTGAAATTGAGAGAGAAGATGCCGCCACAAAATCCGCCAGCTGCTAACACTCCTAGTGCGAATTGATTCGCTAAGACAAGTTTTTATTTTTTAAATTATTTTTCAAAATGGCTGAAATCACTGCTGCTCTCGTGAAAGAGCTCCGCGATGCGACCGGCATCGCCATGCTGAAATGCAAAAAAGCGCTCGAGGAGTCCAATGGCGACCTCGAAAAAGCGCGCGATATTCTGCGCAAAGCTGGCGAATCCGACGCGGCGAAACGCGCCGAGCGTTCGGTTTGCGAAGGCGTCGTCGCGATCAAAATTTCAGACGACGAGAAGAAAGCGGTCGCACTCCAACTTTTTTGCGAGACTGATTTCGTCGCGAAGAACGCCGAATTCGTCGCACTCGCTGATGCGCTCGCGGCGGACGCGCTCGCAGGCGAAGATGTCGTGAATTCCGGCAAAGAGAAAATCACAGCCGCAATTCAGAAGAATGGCGAGAATATCAAAATCGGCGAAGTTCAAATCGTCGAAGCTGCGACAGTCGCAAGCTATCTCCATTCGAATAAGAAAATCGGTGTGCTCGTCGCCGGCACAGGCAAAGCTGAAATCTTGAGCGACATCGCGATGCAAATCGCCGCGATGAATCCGAGCGTGATTTCGCCGGACGAAGTCGCGACCGAGGAAGTCGCCAAAGAAACTGAGATTCAAAAAGAAATTCTCGCGAAAGAAGGCAAACCGGCTGAGATGATTGAAAAGATTTTGGCGGGCAAGCTGCGCAAATTCCGCGAAGAAAAAAGCCTACTAAAACAGTCTTTCGTGAAAGATTCGTCGAAAACCGTCGAGCAATTCTTGGCTGAAAATTCCGCACAAGTCGAGAAATTTGTCCGACTCGCGGTTTAACGGCGAAGCGAAAAGTCGGCAGTTTGCTACCGAGTGATTTAAAGGAAAAATCTTGCTCAATTTTAAAAAATTTTTCGTACTCATTTTCACCGCTTTACTGTTTTCAGGGTGTGACAGTGGTAGCAGCGATAAAAACAATCAGACTGAAAAAGAAGGCAAGCTGACCGCGGAAGAAATGGCAATCATAGACAAAGCCAATAATTACATTTCTCTTAACGAAGATGCCAGCGAGGAAGAAAAAGTAGCATCGCTACTAGCCATAGAAGGAATTGATAAAGCTTGGTGTGATAATGACACTGGATGTGAATATGTGTTGTCTTCAGGCTCAAGGCAAAGTTATGACTTTCCGTGGGAAACATCTGAGACAAAAACAGATTATTCAATCCTCTTTGAAGACTGACGAGACTGATGAATTATAGGAACAGGGAGATGGAAATTTTTTTAGTTTTCAAAGACTTTCCACCAATCCCGCAACTCTGCGACAGTCAATTGACCTGCCGCCGTCGCGTGTTTTTTGTCGAGCGGCGCGAACATCCCGAGCCCGCCGATGAGCGGCGTAATCACGCGCGTCGGCTCACCCGGCTCACCCATCGCGATGGTGAGAAATTGTTTTTTGCGCTTCGCCAGCTCCCAAGAAATCTGAAAAATCGGCGAGCAGTCGTCGAAAGTTTTGGCAGCGCCGACTAGCTTAATCACGTCAGCCTTCATTTTAGCGGCTTTTTCAGCTAATTTGCGCAGCTGTTCGATCTTCGGCATTTTGGCGAAATCGTGAAACGATAGAATTAATTTCGTCTTACCGGAATTTTTCTGGAAATCACGCACGAGCGCGATTGGCGTATCTAGCGCGAGATCGACGAAAGTCGCACCCGCTGCGGCCGCAGTCTTGAGCAGCTCGACGCGTTTCTTGTCGCCGAGCCGCGACAGTCCGCCCTCTTTTTTTGTTTTCAAATTGACGATGGTCGGCTTCTGCACTGCCGCCAGAACTTTCTGAATTTTGGATTCATCGAGCGCTTTGATTTTGTCGAGCCAAATCTCGATCAAGTCCGCCGCGTCCTCAGCATCGAGAATCTGTCGCTCGAAGTCAGCGACTGACACTGGCCGCAGTGGCACGATAATTTTCGGATTCAGCATTTTCGCAAGAGGGTGAATTTTGGTAATTCCGCGGAAATCTCGAGCCAAACTTTCGAGCGCTGACCACCATGCGCCTCGGAAATTTCGGTCAGTTTTTCATCGAAAATTTTTGCAATTTGGAATTTTTGAATCGCGCCACCCGGTGGCATTGCCTCAATTTTAGCACCTTTTTTGAAGTGATTTTTAGGCGTCAAGAGAATTCTGCCGTGCAAACTTTTTTCCACCAAGCCGAGAAAATTTTGGGGATTTTCCGCCGCAGAGCGCTCGAAATTTTGCAGATTGTGCAGCGTGCCGTCGAAAAAACCGAGCGTGAAATCGCGATTGCCCGTCGTCCGAATTTCGTACCACAAGTTCGAGTCAAACTTCCGACCAGCGGCGAAATCATCGAGTGCCTGACGATAAGCGCGCGTAATCGTCGCGAGATAACCGAGCGATTTATTGCGACCTTCGATTTTAAATGAGCAAATGCCAATCTTCGCGAGCTGCGGAATTTTTTCGATTAAAGCGAGATCGCGCGAATTCAAAATATAACTCCCCTGCGCGTCCTCCTCGATCGGAAAAAATTCGCCCGGGCGTTTTTCCTCAACGAGCGAATACTGCCAGCGGCACGGCTGCGCGCACTGCCCGCGATTCGCATCGCGTCCGGCGAGAAAGTTGGAAAGTAGGCAGCGACCCGAATAAGACATACAAATCGCACCATGCACGAAAACTTCGAATTCCATCTTGGGATTCGCCGCCACGATTTTTTTCGTCTCAGCGAAAGACAGCTCGCGCGCCAGAATCACGCGCGTGACGCCCAGCTTTTGCCACATTTGGACAGTGCGTGAATTAACTGAATTCGCTTGAACGGAAAGGTGTTTCGCGACTTTGGGAAAAAATTTTTGCAAGGTCGCGAGCACGCCGAGATCGGAAAAAATGAAAGCATCCGGCGGCGTCGCTTGCAGTTTGGCGAGAAAATTTTCGAGCTTGCGGAATTCAGAGTCACGCGGAAAAGTGTTGGTCGTGAGGTAAATTTTCTTCTTCGCCGTGCGGCAAATTTTGATGGCCTGCCGAATTTCAGAAACGCCGAATTTATTTTCGCCGACGCGCAGCGAAAAATCCGGCGTGCCGAGATAGACCGCGTCCGCGCCGAAAGCAAGTGCTGTACGCAATTTTTCGAGATCGCCCGCAGGCGCGAGTAATTCAGTGGAATTGTTCAAAATGTTCTAATTGTTATAAACGCGAATCGCGAAACTAATTCGAGGTTTGAGCTGGGAAAAATTTTCGAATTTTCAAGTCTCGTAATTTACGAAATAATTTTCAAGCTCCAAGCCAAGCTGCAAGCCTTAGAGTTTCCAGCGTTTTGATTTTTAAGCCTTAAGCCTTGAATTTTATTTGAAAATTTGAAGCTTCGTAAATTTGAAAATTCTCTACATTTTCAGGGTTTCAATGTTCGAGCTATAAATGTTCTAGCTGTCGAACCAGCGCAGCAATCAAACAATTCAAACGGGAAGTATTTTAAACTAAGTCGCGCTAAAATTTCGGAATGCTAAATTGGGAAAAATTTCCGCGTCCAATCCTCGCGCTCGCGCCGATGGCGGGCTACACCGACTCGGCTTTTCGGCAACTCATTCGCAGTTTTTCGAAAAATGTAATTCTCTGGAGCGAATTCGTCTCGGCAGATGCGCTGAAATTCGATTCACAGAGGTCAAAGCAAATGCTCTCTTTCGCGAAAAAAGAGCAGCCTTTCGTCGCGCAGATTTTTGGGAAACGACCGGAGAGCTTCATCGAAGCCGCGAAATTCGTCGAGTCAATCGGCGCAGTCGGCGTCGATTTGAATTTCGGCTGCCCCGCGAAGAAAGTCGTGAATTCCGACCACGGCTCAGCACTCTTGAAGAATCCGAAACTCGCGAGCGAGATTATTTCCGCAGTCGCGCGCTCAGTCAAAATTCCGACGAGCGTCAAAATGCGCCTCGGCATTTCAGACGATTCTGGGCTCGAAAGTTTCGCCAAAATGGTCGAGGCTTCCGGCGCGCAGCTACTCACGATTCACGGCCGGACGGCGAAACAAATGTACCGCGGCGAAGCTGATTTCGCGCCAATTTATCGGGTGAAAAAAATTCTGAAAATTCCGGTGCTGGGAAATGGTGACATCGATTCAGCGGACAAATTTTTCGCGCAGCTCGGCAATCTCGACGGACTGATGATTGGTCGCGCCGCCGTCACAAACCCTTGGATTTTTCGGGAAATTGAAAATCGACTCGCCGGTAAAACTTCGCGCACACCCAAAACTTTGGCAGCGAAAATTCCGACGATTTTGCGCCACGCCCGATTGATGATTCAAGAAAAAGGTGAGAAACGCGGCATGCTCGAGATGCGCAAATTTTCCGCGAATTATGTGCGCGGCGAACCCGGCGCGAAAATTTTGCGAGCCAAATTGGTGCGCGTCGAGAAACTCAGCGAGCTCGAAAAAATTCTCACGAAAAGATAATTTCAATCAAACACAGATTTGATTTTGGAGCCAAAATAATGTATAATATGAGCGAACCGTTACTAAGAAATGCCCTTTGAAATTACGGAATCTTGAGGCGCAAGTGGTGATGATCCAAAAACAATCGATTATCGCCGATTGTGCCTTAAGCTTCACATAGTAGTAATAAGTCTGGTTATAAACTTTCCCAAAGGTTTATGGTCACTATTAACTCGCTCTAAACGGGCTTGGTGTTTAGAGAGAAGTAATAGACAGATTATAAATTAAGGTAACTTAATTTATAGGAGATTAATACAGTAATGTTTTATTTTTTACTCTAAGCTCTCATCTGATACTGAAAATACTGTTTGAAACTTGAGGCTTTTTTATTGTGTAAAAATCGTTAATCAAGTCAAATAAAGTGAGTCACTCATGCTGACTGCTACGACTTGAAATTCCTATTGAATAAAAAATCGGTTGCGGGGGTGACTGAAGTCAAAGAATCTAACTCTTAATTTTTACTTCGCCACAGGATTGCTTAGCTCCATCATATAAACCTTTTATTGCTATTGCCAAACGATTTAATGCTTCCTGATTTAGTTCGTCTGGATTAATACCTAGTTGATTGAAGAAAATATTCAGAAGATAGGGCAATATCGATTTTTGCCTCCAAGCACTTTCTGACCAAAGTCTTTTATTTGCTCTTTCAATGCTTTCATCTATGCTAATCCCTAATTCTTTTGCGACTTTGATATTTTGATCGGTCAAGCTTTCTCGCATATTTTTGTTAAAAGTTAAATTAAATTTGCCGAGATCAATTAACCAATGAATGGTAGCTCCATTAATAATGCTGTTATAGATTCTCATTCCTTCCCAAATATCTTCTCGTCCTTTTTCAATAAGATAATGTTTTGTAAAAGCACTTTGGGCAACAACATTTTTCCCACTAATGAATTTGTGCGTCCATGCAAGAGCAAATAACTCGAAACGCATTGCTATAAGCTCATGTGTTAATTTTGATAAATCAATATCTGCAAAAGCACTATCTGCCTCAGCAACAGACTTTTTTATTTGCTCGGCATATACACTCATGGCATCAATGCCAGCTTCTCCAATTTTTGGATTTAGAATTTGGGTTTCATAAAAATTACGACAAAAATCTTCTGTACTGATTTCTTGTTTTCTCGAGAAAATTGACATAGTGGCTTGTTTAAAAAGTTTCTGACTTTCCGCTTGTTTCACTTTCAATAGCCTAAGTGTTTATTTCCCCACCAACTCCCTCTAGGCTTGGTCTATATTCTTTTGTTGTTCCTCCGACACTTTATGGTTTTGAGACTTCTTGGTTTTTTCCTCCAGCCATTGTTTCTCGTACTTGATTATTTCCTCCTCGTCCAACCCCATAACGTCTCTCAAATACCTCTGACCTTCGGTTAATGATTTCAGGATTTTTTGGCTTGAATTCTGCATTTTTTATCGAGATTTTTTGGTTGCGGGGGTGGGAATTGAACCCACGACCTTCGGGTTATGAGCCCGACGAGCTACCACTGCTCCACCCCGCGACGAGGTCATGATTTTAGACTATCCCTTCAGAAAATCAAAAATCTGGTTGGCAGAATCTGTGCGACCGAGCGGCATGATGTGCACGCCATCGAGACGGTCTTTTAATTTTGCCAAAAGTTCAATCGCCAGCTCTGCGCCACAATTTTCGTCGGCGGCTAATTGCGCCAAAACAGCTTGCGGAATCGTCACACCGTGCACTTTGGAATTGAAATATTCGGCAACTTTCAAACTTTTGAGCGGCATGATGCCGAGCAAAATCGGAATCTGAATCCCCGCCTTCTTCACGCCATCGAGAAATCTTTCAGCGGTTTCGAAATCGAAAACCGGCTGCGTCTGAACGAAGTGCGCACCCGCGGCTTCTTTCTCTTTCAAATATTCAATCTGACCTTCCACATTTGGATTCGCGGCGACTGCTATTTTCAAAGCAGTCGGTGATTTGATTGGCTTGCCGAGAAATTCGCCGGAATTCAAATCGCGAATCAACTCAGTCAAACCAGGCGCACGAATTTCAAAAACATTTTTCGCGCCAGCATCGCCTGAGAGCGCGAGAATTCCGTCAACTCCGAGATTCGCAGCGCCCAAAATTTTTTGTGCCAAACCGAGCTTGGTCGAATCGCGACAAGTCAGATGTGCAATCGTCGGAATCCCCGTCGCCTCACGAATGCGAAAAGCCAAAACAATCGGATCAATCGTGAGTCGCCCGAGAATGCCGTCGGGAATATTGAGGGCATCGGCACGCAAATTTTTCGCCTCAGCGACAATCGCCGAAACATCGCTCCCGGCGAGCGAACTCACTTCGACAGTGACGGGAAAATTACTTAAATTAAGCATTTCCTGAATTTTAGCAGAAAATTTAGATGGTGTTTTGGAGAAAATCAGGGAGGTTTGTTTGAGGAGATAATACTTCTTCGTCCCTCCCCTAACCCCTCCCAGAGGGAGGGGGATGGAGATAGGGTTCTCCCAGAGGGAGAGGAAATAATAAAACCGTTAACCCGCCACTTAGGTAATGGGTTAATTTTTAGCAGAATATTTGTTCCATGTTCCATGCTGAATGCTCCATGCTCCATGTTCAAACACGAACCCAATTCATCCCACCGAGATTTTTCGCGAGACCTTTCATTTCGAGTAACGAAAGAATCGCCGACGCCTCACTCGCGGTCATTCCCGACTCACGCGAAATCTCATCGGCATGGCGCGCCGTTTTTTGGAGAATTTTCAAGAGCACAGTCTCTTCCGCCGAATCAGCGATGATCTCGCGCACTTTGATTTTCTCTGGTAAATCACGCAGCTCCAAAGTGTCGAGCACATCCGCGGCCGAAGTGATCAGCTGCGCCTCCCCTCGCTGAATCAGCTGAATCGCACCAAGCGAATTCTCGGAAAAAATCGAGCCCGGCACGGCGAAAACTTCGCGCCCAAATTCATTCGCCAGCGAAGCGGTGATGAGACTCCCCGACTTTTCGCGACCTTCCGTGACGACAGTGCCGCGCGCCAGTCCGGCGATGATACGATTGCGCAGTGGAAAATTGTAAGCGTTTGGCGGCGTGCCGATGGGAAATTCAGAAATAATCGCGCCGCCTTTGCGCAAAATTTCTTCGCCGAGATTTTTGTTGCGCGGCGGATAAATCGCCTCAATCCCATTGCCAAGCACCGCGACCGTCCGACCACCGACCTCGAGCGCCGCGGCGTGCGCCGCTGCATCCGCGCCGAGCGCGAGTCCGGAAATGATTGAAATACCGGCGACTGCGAGATCACGCGCGATTTCGTGCGTCGCCTGCCGACCATAATTCGTGAGAATGCGTGAGCCGACCACCGCGATCGCGAAGTCATCGGCGGAAATCGGGAATTCACCGCGCACAAGTAAAACTGGCGGCGGATCAAAAATTTCGCGCAACAATTTCGGATACTTCTCCGAAGTGATCGGCAAAACCTGTGCGCCGACTTTTTGTAATTTGGTGAAAATTTCATCCGGATTGATTTTTTCTTTCTCACTGAAAATCTCGGAAACTGCCTTAAATTCCAGCCCGGCTCTTTGCCAGTCGTGCCGCGAACCTTTCCAGATTCTTTCCGCGTCGTTTTCGAAAAACTGCAAAAGCCGTCCGAAACGCAGCGGTGTGATTTTTTCAAGCGAATTCAGCGCGGCGAAATATTTCTCCACCCCTTAATTCTAAACGAGAAAGAATTTTTTGGAAGAAAAGTTTGAAATTTTTTTAAGTTTTTTCCTCAAGATCTTCTGGCAATCTGCAATATGGGATAGTCCATTTTCTACCATTGAAAGGTACCACCAGTTTCCCTTTTGCATCTCGCCTGAAATTTGACTCAGGAACAACTCTTAAAAAATCCTGCCATTTTTCTATTTTCGAAATGGGAACCAAAACACCAGTAGGAAAAACAAAGTCAAAAAACCTTAATTTCCCATCTCTTTCTTCAGTCCAAGAAATACTGCTGACTCCACCTTTTTTAATTTTAGTGCTTTCCACAATGGCTGATTCTGGTGAACTCTTGTCAGGATTAAAATTATTATCCAGGACTTTCAGAATCAACAACCTGCATCTTTCTAAATCCCAAAACTCAGCAAGATTGCCACCAGCTTCTTGCAAAGTGGTGGGTCGAAACAAGCCTTCAAAAAACTCTGGGGATTTCATAAAAATTGATAAAACAAGTTGCCGATTTTAACTCGTTTTACAAATTCTTGAAATTCGCTCGGATGAAGCGCGTCGCTTTCTCCGGCTCGTAAATTCCGTCCGTCTCGAAAGTGACGATTTTCTCATCGTACAAAGTCTTCGCGGCTTCGCGTCCGAGAATCGTAACATTGCCTTTGTAGAGTCCGAGCTTCACTTTGCCTGTCACTTTCTGGCGCAATTTATCGACCTGTTTCGCGAGTGCCTGACGGCGGCGCGAAAACCAAAATCCGTTGTAGACCAACTCGGCGTATTCGGCGGAAATGCGATCGCGCGCGTGCAGCTCGTCCTTGGGGATCGTCAGACTCTCGACAGCACGCAGCGCAGTGAAAAGAATCGTGCCGCCTGGTGTCTCGTACACTCCGCGACTCTTCATGCCGATGAAGCGATTTTCGACCAAGTCGACGCGACCGATACCGTTCTGTCCGCCGAGCTCGTTTAACTTTTGGAAAATTGCGAGCGCGTCCATTTTCTTCCCATTTAATTTAGTCGGAATACCTTTGGCAAATTCCAGCTCAAGCTGAGTCGTCTTGTCCGGCGCTTTTTCAGGCGAGACAGTCAGCTCAAACATTTCTGCTGGCGGCACGCGATTTGGATTTTCGAGAATCCCCGCTTCGTAGGAAATGTGCAGCATGTTTTCGTCCGAGCTCCACGGCTTGGATTTCGAAGCCTTGATTGGCAAATTATTTTTCTGCGCATAAGCAATCATTTCTTGACGCCCGCCGAGCACTTTGTAAAAAGCCTTTTCGCGCCACGGAATGTAGGTCTTGAGCTTGGGAGCGAGCGCGTGGTAAGTCAGCTCGAAACGCACTTGGTCGTTGCCTTTGCCAGTCGCCCCGTGCGAGAGAAATTGCGCGCCTTCTTTTTTGGCAACCTCAACCTGTGCTTTTGCAATCAAAGGTCGTGCGACAGAAGTGCCCAGTAAATAGTAGTTTTCGTATTTCGCTGCTGCCCACTGCAAAGGCAGGATAAAATCCATGAGGAATTCTTTTTGCAAATTCTGCGCGACAAATTTCGTGATGCCGGTCTTCTTGGCACGCTCGCGAATCACGGAAAGATCTTCGACTTTTTGACCAAGGTCAGCGAGAAAACCAATCACTTCGAAACCGTTTTGGATTAAAAAATGGGCAATGACGGTCGTATCCAACCCGCCCGAATAAGCGAGCACGATTTTTTTGGAAGGCATTTTGAAAAAAATTAAAGTTGAAATTGGAGCAAAAAATAAAGCGAAATTGCAATCAGGACAGCAGAGACAAGCATAAAAATCCAGGAAATTATTCTGACGCGCGGCGAAATGTAAGAATAATTGAAAGCGTGATTAACGGCAAAACCCGCAAAAACCAAAAACGCTGCAAGCAACAAACCGTAGACTGTATAAATAAAAATTTGCACGGAATGATTTTAGCAAATCCCGCGAAGCTCGATTTTATTTAAACAAAATTCTGTTTTTCGGCAAGTCAGCCTGATTGAAAGAAAAGCCTAAAAATGCTAAAATCGCCGGATTTAATAACACAAAAATGCAAATCAAAAAACCTGAGCGCTTTCTCAAAATCGCGATTAGTGCGATTGGGCTGGCAATCCTTGTCGGCGGTGTTTTCGCGAATGGAAAAAATTCCAGCCTAAGCCCGAAAATCGATGCGAATCTGGGATCCGCGAGCGCGACTAATTTCGATAGTTATTCAATCGCGACGAAAATCGGCGCGTGTGAACAAACCGCCGCCGCACAACCGAATGCCGATATTTTCGTCGAAGCAGAAAGCCTCGACAAAGTCTTGAGCGGTGCGACTGCGCTCGACCTGCAATTTATCGATCCGATTGCAGCAGCGGTCAAAGCCGGGAGGCTCAGCGCGACAGCGATTATTCCTGAGAAAAAATACCAATTCGCCGTCACCGATGGACAGACGACTTTTTGGAAATGCGTGCTAGAAAACCATCCGCTATTCACAGTCGTCCAGGATAGCGGCGACGCGACAAGTAATTTTTTGAGCCGAACGAATATTTTTACAGACGAAGTCAAAAAATTCTCATATGTAATTGGCGGGCAACAAGAAGTTGAGCAATTTTTGAATTTCGTTGGCGCACCACACGGCGAAACAATTTTGGAAACGACTGTCCTTAATTCTGTCGGCGAAGTTTTTTACAAGGTTTTTGAAATTGAAAAATCTGACGGTAATTACAACGAATTGCGCCAAGCATTGCGTGATCGCGTCGGCGCAACGAATCTACGCCCGGCGGTTTTCGGACCTGATTCATATTATTGGATGTGGGGCGACAATGACAAAATGGCCGCCAGTGTCTTCGAAGCCGACGGCAGAATCTTTGGTGTGAGCTATCAAACTATTCATTTCAAAGCCATTCGACGCATGATTGAGAGTCTCCAAAACACTGTCAACTCAATGCAACGCAAAGTTGATTTCGTAAAAAGCTTGAATCCAACTTTCGCCGATTTGACGGTCGCTGAATTCGCCAATCTGACCGAGCAAGATTTCGGACCGGAGGTTTGGCAGCAATTGCAAAACTTCGGCTCAGACACCATTAATCTCAGCGCGAATATTCTCGATGCTGTCCCCGCGGGGGCGACCGAGATAGTCATCAAGACAAATGCCAATGCTGAACCTGTCACCGCGACCACCGAGCCAGTCGCTCCGGCGACCGCCGAAAATTCAGAGACAATTTCACCGGCCAAAACTCCAGTGGCAATCACGGAGACTCCGAAAAGCGCGCCGACGGAGGAAATAGCAACTCCTGCTCCTGCCATTACAGATCTCAAACCGCTCCCGGTTCCAGCAGTGACTGAGGATTCGGACGAGCTGATTCCGGCAAGCCTGTGAATCGCTGGCTCAAAATAAGTTGCTCAGGAGAAAAACAATCAGTCTTACACGAGACAGTTTTGATTTGATTTGACTGAGCGCACCAACCGCCGAAATCATCGAGCTTTACTCAAAGACGCTGAGAAGATTCCCGAAAAGATTTTTAGGTAAAAGCTTTTCCCAGAAGGAAAGTTCAGTGGCAGGTGTGATGGCTGCGGTGGATTTCGCTTTCAGCCCAAGTAATAGCGAGACAATTTTGGCCGCCTCAGCGCGATTCATGAATGCACCCGGACGGAAGTTCCCGTCGGAAAATCCATTTACGATGCCGTTTGCTTCCGCGAAATTTACGAAACGTGTGAACCACTGATTGTAGGCAACGTCAGGAAATTTAGAAACACTGACTTTTTGCGGCAGCTCTAGCCCACTCGCGAGCAGCAGAATTTTGAGTGCTTCGGCACGATTCACAGGATCGCTGGGACGGAAAAGATTATTACCATCACCACTAACCACCCCTGCCGTTTTCGCCGCTGCCACGAAGGGTGTAAACCACTGGCTCTGGGCGACATCTGGGAATGGTTTTACCGTGACCGTAGGGTTTGTCGGAATATCGAAAGCTGTCGCGGCAATCTTCACAATTTCCGCACGATTGATTTGCGCTGCCGGCTTGAAGTTACCATCCGGATAACCTGAGACGATTTTCTTCGCAGCCAATTCTGAGACAAAAGGCGCAAACCATTCAGCCGAGTCCACATCGGCAAATTGACCAGCAGCACCGTGTAGTGCTGAATCTGCCTCGGCAATATCAGTGTAAATTTGGGCATCGGAATTAATCATATCAATCTCCGTCAAGTCCGATTCAATCACTGCGAAAAGCGTGAAATGGCTGACCTCGACTTCAAAAGTTTTTTTATCCGCGGAAAGTTTCCCGCCATCACCAGCCAGTTTGTATTTATTTTCATTTTTGTTGTAATAAAAAGCTTTTAACTTAGCAGGATTAGTGACTTTGGAAATATCGATTGGAATCGAAATTTTGGCGAGCCGATCGAAAAAAACATTTTGACCACGCGTGTCGACATTGACCGCAGCGTACACTTTGTTGCTACCAGAACCGCCCCCGCCGAAGCTACCCTCCACATCTGCCGCAGGAATAGTTTTGGGAGTGGCGATAATACTAGCAAAAGCTTTTCCATCCGCTGTCGTAACTTTGGTATCTTTCTGAATTTCGACTGTGAGCGCATGATTTTGAACATCATAAAGTTTGACTGCTTGAGTGACTTCTCCTGTCGTCGGCGCGAGCGTGACTGAACTCTGAACAGCGAGTGTGCCTAGATCGCTAACGCCACTTGTCGATCCACCTGACGATGGCGGCAATCGAACTGGCTGAGTAGTTGTGTCATTACCAGCACTAGCCCCAGAGGGCAAATCACTTCTGACAAAACTATATGATTTTGACCCATTTAAGGTGTCGGTAAATGACAACAAGCCATTGGCGCTAGAAAAATATTCGCCGATTGAATTATTGTTGGCGAAAATTTTAAAATTTTTACTGTTCTCAGGAACATAGAGCATCATATTAATTTGGGTGGCAACAGATGATTGCAGAGCCCAGCTTTGAATATATCCGGATGAATTGAGAGAACTATCGTGGAAGCTGAGCGTGACTGACTCACTGAGAGGAGTGACACTAAGGTAGTGCGTACTAGACGAACCCAATTTGAAAGTACTGCCCGCTGGAATCTGAATAATCACCTCGTCGTAGTTATCACTGAAAGTAATAGAATCAGCCGCCGACCCGCTCAAAATGTAAATCTCGCTCTCCAGATTAGGTAAATCTATCTGAACATTGGCGGTGAAACCGATTAGCGCGGCAAAAACATTTTGGATCACAAAGGCAAACGCCAGAACTGCAATCGAAATTTTTTTATAAAAAATCATTTTGGTTTTGTTGTACTTTTTCAGAGTTATTTTTGTTTTAAAAAAGAAAACATAAAGCAATTCAATATCTTTTAAGACGGAGCAAGTGTCGCTGATAAATTAAACCATGCTGGATTAACGCCATTATAAAGACAAACCTGTAGCGCATTATCATATGGGTTGTAATACACACCACCAACTGTCTCTGTATTGCATGAGCCGCCGCCGTTGTAAACTAGCTGAATCTTCTCCATGCGTACCACCCCGGCTACATCCAACTTCGCTGCTGGTGTTGTCGTGCCAATCCCGACATTGCCAAGCGAATAATAAACTGAGGAATCTTCATTCTCAGTCCAAAGACTCCCGCCACCGCCGAGATCAGCGGCCGCATCGAGAATCGTACCATCAGGAAGTTTGAATCCGCCGACTGTCGAGTAAATCGTACCGGCAACTTCGAGCTGCTCGCTCGGCTCAGTCGTGCCAATCCCGACATAACCAGAATCATAAAAAATTACTGAATCTGCGCCAGATGTCCAGACCGAGTTTCCTCCGCCGAGATCAGCCGCCGCGTCAAGAATCGTACCATCGGGAAGTTTGAATCCGCCGGTAGTGGAATAAATCGTACCAGCAACTTCGAGCTGCTCGCTCGGATCAGTCGTGCCAATCCCAACATTCCCTTTCAGCGCAGTCGTCGTAATATCATCATTGCCGAGTACAACAGTGTTTGAACCAATACCGACAGCGTCATAACCAAAAACGTTTTCATTCTCGAGGCCATCAGCAGAAGCCCTAGTGTAGGCGCCAATATAAACTGAACCATGTGCCTCTGTGTTTTCGTTGTCAGAGCTAGTATAAGTACCGGCATCAGTGCCAAAAGCAGAATTATCATCTCCTCCAATTAAGTTACCTAAAACGTGATAGCCAAAAGCAGAATTATCATTAACATCATAATCAGACCCAGCAGCCTCTAAAGCATAAGACCCAACCGCAGTATTTTCCCAACCGTCTGCGCTAGAACTAAAGGCGTCTGACCCAATCGCTATATTGTAACTACCGATTGAATTTGAACTCAAAGCGCCTGATCCAATCCCCAGGTTGTAGCTTGACTCTTCTGGACCATTAGCCGTCGCCCCCATCGTGAAATTCCCAGCATTCTCACCGATGAAAATATTTTGACCGTCAGTCGTCACAGTGCCATTGTCACCGTAATTAAAGTCGTGGATAAATGGATTTCCGTTTTTGTAAATGATGCCAAATAAATCAGTGTGTGTCGTGCTTGGTATTTGAAAATTACCAGAAATATCGAGCTGTTCACTCGGCTCAGTCGTACCAATCCCAACCATGTCATTGTCGGAATCAAGATAGAGCAGACCAGAGTCGATCGAAAGATTGGTACCACTAGTGGTCAGGGTGCCACGGACAGTGAGATCATTCGTGACTAAATTGCGACCAATCGTCGTCACCGCCGCAGTCGAATCGTCTGCCTCCTCAGCAGCTTGATCAGCTGCTTCATCCTCAGTTTGGACGAAGGTGCTCGGATCGAGATCAAGTGGATAAGTCAGCCCAGAGACTGATTCAACCGTAAGCTGCAATTTGTAGCGGCGGAGAATCGAGCCATCGTTTTGACTCACTTGCTCAAAATTTTTGGTTGAATTTTCGAAGTTATCGCGCTCAGATTCTAGAATGTCGGAACTTAATAATTTGGTTAAAAGTTTGGGAAGAAAAGCCGCCTTAGCGGGCTCTTCAGTCGGAGTTGTTTCGCTTGGAATTTGATCTTCAGCTGGAGTTTCAACGGTCGGAGCAATTGTTTCAACCGGACTTTCTTCGGTTAGAATAATTTCTTCGGTCGAAATTTGTTCTTGTGGTCGAGCCACTTTAGTCTCTGTTTCGGCTGGTTCGACGACTTCCGGGGTTTGAATGGTTGGCATGACGATTGGCTCGATTAATTCCTCAGTTGCAGGAATTTGAACAACTGGCTCGACGACTGTAGGCGCAATTACTTGGGCATCCCAACCTAAACCGTATTTCACATCAGCTGTAATTTTTTTGCCAGCAGCGTCGGTGAGATCGGGCGCGGGAGTGTAAAACTTACGTTTTCCGGAATCAGCGATAAATTCGTAGCCGCCGTCCGCAGTCAGCCTGAGCTTCAGTCCGACTGTCTCGACGATATATTGAAACTTAAGTGGCGCCTGAGTGTTTTTCAAAATGAGATCTTCCTTCGCGCCATTGCCCAACATCGTGACAAGCAAATCAGTGTTTGACCAAATATTTTTGTAAATGATTTTATTAGAAGAATATTCGCCATCGATTGCTGCTGCACCATGATTGAAATAGCGCAATTCCTCACGATTGGAAGTACCAGCAGTCGTCGCTGGATTCGCCAGGACGAAAGCCTCAGCGCTACCATGTGGAATTTCTGATTCGAATCTATCCGACTCAGTCGTCAGCACTTCGGCATTCTTTTGGACGAGCAATGCAGCATCAGCACTTTTATGTGTGAGTTCCGGTTTGACATCATCTAGAATATTGAGCTCAGGAGTAGAAATATCTGCTGAGAGCCAGGTGCTAACCAAGAAATTCATCACAAATAAAAGCACCAACAGTGCGCCAAATCCAAGACTGAGTGCAGAGAGTTTTCTGGCGCAGCTCGATTTTATTTTTGAAGTCATGTTTTTGTTTTTAAATCCCTTGATTTTAACATTAATCATAATTAAAAGCAAGTATGAGATATGTTAAAATCGTCAAAATTTAACTTTTTTAATGCTTAAAACTTTTTACCGTTCGCATTCTTGCAACGAACTTTCTGACAAGAATATTGACCAAGAAGTCCGCCTTGTAGGTTGGGTTGATCGCCGCCGCGATCACGGCGGACTGATTTTCATTGACCTAAGAGACCGCTTCGGAATCACACAGGTCGTCACCGACCCGGAAATTTCTGGTGATGCACACAAAATTTTCGAGACTGTCCGACCAGAGTGGGTGTTGCAAATCACAGGAAATGTACGCGCTCGACCGACTGGTCAAGAGAATGAAAAAATGGCAACAGGCAAAATTGAAATCCTCGCGACCGCGATTAAAGTGCTAAATGAAGCCGAAACTCCCCCATTTGAGATTGCCGATGAGAATGCTGAGAACGAGGAAATCCGCATGAAATTTCGCTATCTCGATCTGCGCAGAAAAAGAATGCAAAAAAATATCGTGCTGCGCCACAAACTTTTGCAGGCAACGCGCAAATATTTTTATGATCAAGGTTTTATCGAAATCGAAACGCCGATTTTGATCAAAGGCACACCCGAGGGCGCACGCGAATACATCGTCCCGAGTCGCGTTCATGCTGGAAAATTCTATGTTTTACCGCAATCGCCACAACAGCTGAAGCAGCTTTCGATGGTCGCCGGCTTCGACCGCTACATGCAAATCGCCCGCTGTTTCCGCGACGAAGACCAACGCGGCGACCGCCAGCCCGAGTTCACGCAGATGGATTTGGAAATGAGTTTCGTCAATGCCGAAGACGTGATGGCGGTCAACGAAGCCGCCCTGCTCTCAGTCACGCGAGAATGCCGACCGGATGTGAAATTGAAATTTGCGAAATTTCCACGCCTGAGTTTCGACGATGCGATGAACAAATACGGCTCAGACAAACCCGATCTGCGTTATGATTTGGAAATGGTCGACGTCTCGGCAGAATGCCGCGGTTGTGGCTTCGGAATTTTCGCCGGAGTGCTTGAAAAAGGCGGTTTTGTGAAGGTTTTGCGCGTTCCTGGCGGCGCAGAATTCTCGCGCAAAGACATCGAAGAATTAACCGATGCAGCGAAAATTTACGGTGCGAAAGGTCTCGCTTGGATTAAAATTGCGGAAAAATTCGAGGGCGTCCCCGTCGAAAAATTGGGCGCTGATTTGACGCAAAAAATTGTCAATAAAGTCGGCGGCGTGAAAAATGACATTTTGCTTTTCGCTGCGGACGAATGGGAGACCGCCTGTAACTCGCTCGGTGCCGTGCGCATCGCGACCGCCGGAAAATTGAAATTGCTTGCGGGCAAAGAAAATGAATTTGCCTTTGCCTGGGTGACTGACTTCCCGATGTTCGCGCGCGATGCGGAAACCGGCGGACTCGCTTCGATGCACCATCCTTTCACCCGACCAAAAAATCCAGCCGATCTCGACTCCGATCCTTTGAAAGCGAAGGCCGAAGCTTACGACGTGATTTTGAATGGCTACGAAGTCGGTGGCGGCTCAGTCAGAATTCACGAGCGTGATTTACAAAAAAAGATTTTTGATATTTTGCAAATCTCCGACGAAGATGCCGAACGTCGTTTTGGTCATATTTTAAAGGCTTTTTCTTACGGAGCCCCACCGCACGGCGGCATCGCCTGGGGACTTGATCGTCTCGCGATGCTCTTCGCGGGCGAGCCAAATATTCGCGAAGTCATCGCCTTTCCGAAGACAAATCGCGCGGAAGATTTGATGCTCGGTGCGCCCGATATTTTACCGGCAGAGCAGCTGAAAGAAGCCAACATTGCTTCACTTGCTCTTAAGCCAAAAACGAAACGCGATATTTTCAGTGAGATTGTCGAACTGCTGAATTCGCGCAAAATTGAATTTGAAAAACTCGAACACGCACCCGTCAAAACTTCCGCGGAAGCCGCCAAAGTTCGCGGCACCACACTCGCCCAGGCCGCCCGCGCTTTGATTTGGAAAACAGAAAATGGCTATATCCAAAGCATCTGCTCGGCTGCGAAAGAAGTTGACGAAGCAAAATTGAAAACAATCGCCGGTGTGAAAAAACTCGAACTCGCGAAACCGGAGGAGGTGAAGAAAATCACGAATTGCGAAATCGGCTGCGTCCCGCCTTTCGGCAATCTTTTCGATTTGCCAGTTTTCGTCGACCGCTCGCTCGAACCAGAAAAAATCATCGCCTTCAACGCCGGCGAACACACGAAGTCAATCAAGATGCCGTTCGTAGATTTTCTCAAAATAGTCGACTCACAGTTAAGCGAATTCTCTGCATAAAACCAAGACGAACTGCTTCTGGAAACTTCATCATAGCTAAAATTTCATCTGGATTACTTATCGACCTAAAAGAAAGCTCTTTGATTGGGACTTCTCCCCCAAGGCTTAATTCGTGCGCCAACGTATCTATAGAGATACTAAACGGAATGATACAGCTGATTACATCTTGCGGATAAAACAAAATCTGATTCACTTCTTTCCTCATTAAATCTACAAGTCTAGATCTGACGCGTTTAAGCTTAATGGCTTGAATATTACAGCCAGATTGACCTAGCGCGGTTCTTAGAGCAAATTCATTTGCTCGTTTCGGAAAACGGCCATCATGCCATAGAAAAACTGCTTGCAGGATTTTTTCTTTCGGAACTCCAGCTTTAGTTAACTTATCTGCAGGCATCTTTTAAAAAAATTATTTCTGTTTCTTTAAATCTTTTTTCTGTTTTTCATTTTCAATTTTTTCGGGCAACAAGCCGAGTCGCTCTGCCTGAACCACGCGAATTTTATCGATAATTTCAGGCTCGATTGCTTCAATTTTTTTATTCGGAATTTTGAAACCAGCCGCCGCATGATGTCCCCCGCCGCCGAAAAGTCCGGCGATTTCATTCGCCGAAACAGCGGGCGTCGTCGTCCGCAGACTGCCAGAAACTGTCGCACCTTTTTGTTTCAGGAGCAGCACGACTTCCGCGCCCGGCGCATTCGAAAGCAGCTCGTCAATCAGTCCGTCCGTCGCCGTCTCGACCGCTTCGGTCGCGCGAAAATCTTCGGACGTCACCGTGCTCCACACGATTCTGTGCGCCTCGTCGAATTCAATCTTGGACAAAACGCGTCCCCATAATTTCAAAGTCGAGAGCTGTTTGGTTTTGTAAACATGGCGAATGATTTCTTGCTGGCGCGCACCGGCTTCGATCAAATCAGCAGACAATTCGAGCGAGCGCGGCGTCGTGTTGGAATTTTGGAACGAGCCGGTATCAGTGATAATTCCAGTCAAAATAAGCGTCGCGACATCTTCGTCGAGCAATTTTTTGTTGAATTCGGATTCAAGCGAGCGCAGCAAACGCAGGACCAATTCACTCGAGCTCGCCGCCGTGGTATCGACGAAATTCACTTTGCCGAAACCGGTATTGCTTGCATGATGGTCGATGTTCACGACTGGAATGTCGTAAAAAATATTAGGGTTCGCGTCGAAAAGTCCGCCAAGCTGCGGCAGGTCAGGCACATCGACGCAGACAATCAAATCGAAATCCGCCTCCCCGACCGCAAACTCAATTTCGTCTTTGGAGAAAGGCGCACCGCCGACTGGTCGGACGGAAATCTTGAGTACGCCATCTTCGATTTTATGAAAGACCTCTGCCGAAGCACGTTCGGCGAGCGGAAAATTAATGATGAGATCATTCGCACCGGCAATCGTCGTCTCGAAGCTTTCAAGTGCCGGAAGAAAATCCAGCAACTCAGGCACCGGATCCGCCGCCGCCGCAATCACGCTTTTGCCCAATTTGCGCAGCGCGAGCAACAAAGCCAACGCACTCCCGATTGCATCGCCGTCAGGATTTTGGTGACCAAGCACGAGGATTTTCTCGCTTTGGCGCAGGAGATTTACGATCTGTTGGAGCGGCGTCGAGTTCAAGTTGCTTGAAATTTAAGCGGTTACTTTAAACCTTTTTATTAAGTTTGTAAAAGCTTTCTCGATATTTTACCACTAAATAAATAAAAGTCAAGCTTTTAATTTTGACGATTGGCTTCTGTAAATTTAGAATCACGCAGCTTTTTTGGGATTCGCCCTGTCGAATTCCAAGCCTAATTCCACAAGAAGCATGACTGAAAAAACTACCAACTCGTACGAGCTCCTCGCTATCTTCGCGGGCAGTTTGCGTGAAAGCGAATTTAAGAAAGAGCTTGAGAAGCTGGAAGCTGAGCTCGCGCGCATCGCGAAAACTCTCAACAAGGTTGTTTGGGCTGGTCGCCTACTCGCTTACAAGATTGACGGTGAGACGACCGGCAATTATTTCGTCACACACTTCGAAGCTGAAGGTAAAGAAATCAACAAGCTCGACAATTCGCTACGCCTCGATCCAAAAATCATTCGGCATTTGATCTGCAAGACTCCGAAAAATTACAAATGGCGCGAATACTCGGAAGAAGACCTGGAACACGATTTCACGAAATTGGATCGCACCGAACCAGCCGTCGAACCGCGCTTCGTGAAAAAAGGCGCTGCCGCTGCCAAAAGACCAGCCGCAGCCACCACGAAAAAGATTGAGAAAAAGATCGAACCTCAGGCTGATGCGGGCGAAATCGACAAACAGCTCGATGATATTCTCGCTGATTTATAAAGTAAAAAGCTAAATTTAATTTTTAAAATGGTCAAAAATTCTTCAGTTCGCAAGCTCTGCAAATTTTGCGCCGCACACGCCGAATTTATTGATTACAAAGATGTGCGCATTTTGCGCCGCTACATCAATCTCGACGGCAAAATCCAACCACGCAAATATTCAGGCGTTTGTCTGAAGCACCAGCGCATGCTCTCGAACGCGATTAAAAAGGCGCGCATTGCAGCGCTTGTCCCCTTCGTCCGCGACGCGGTCCTGTGAAGTTGGTAGTTGATAGTTTATAGATTCTTCCTAAGATTAATCACCAACTTTCTCGACTAAGATCTAACAACTAAAAACTAACAACTAAAAACTTGAGAAACCCGCCGCCTTAGCTCAGTGGTAGAGCACTTCCATGGTAAGGAAGGGGTCTCGGGTTCAAGTCCCGAAGGCGGCTCCATCTAAAAAACTTAATCCCTACTGCTTAATCCTTACTTCTACCTTGTCTAAATTTGCAATCATCGGTCTCGGCGGCAAACAGTTCCGCGTCAGCGAAGGCGACAAAATTATCGCTGAGAAAGTCGCGGAAGCGGACGCCGGCACGATCAAAATCAATCATGTCTTCCTCGTCGCCGACGGCGATGCTGTGAAAATCGGTGCGCCAATCGTCGAAGGCGCGAGCGTCGAGGCGAAAGTCTTGGGAGTGAAGAAAGGTGAAAAAGTCCGCGTCTTCAAGATGAAACAGCGCAAACGCTACCGCCGCGAAAGAGGTCATCGCCAATTTGAGATGGAGCTGGAGATTTTGAAAATCAACGGATAATCGAACCGTTTTTTCTTGGTTCTACCAATGACTCTGGTCTCAGGAGTTTTTGCTTTCTTGGACGACCTTGAGGTCTCGGCTTTTTTTCAACGGAGTTTTCAACTTCAGGGGTTTCCCCTCTAATAATTTGACGAATCAAACCCTTACCGGCTTTGCCTGTGGAGCTTCCTTTACGAATGAAATCATTATTTCTATGGCCTAAAGCTAAAACATTTAGGTGTTGCTGGGCATCTTCTTTGCTCGCAAAAATATCAGATCCTAAATTTAGGATTGTATTCCGCCCTTCAATTTGGAGACGACCCTGGACATCAACTCCGAGTAAAATTACTGGTTCAATTTTTTCGGTGTTTCTAATAATTCTCCAAGCAGTTTTTCCTTTTAGTTTTTCCGCCCCAAAAGATATTTCGATCTTTTCTAATCTTCCTAAGATATCATCAAGAAAGCGACTTTTTATGTCTATTTTTGAAATATTATTATAATTAGCTTGGAAGTCCAACGCTTTAATTAAACTAACCAACTCAAGGCTGGGATCAAGTTTGATTAGCAAATCCTCAATTAGATCTAATTTTTCTTGGAGCGCAATTTTTCTTTCGTATGCTACTAATTCACTTTGAATTATTGCCGCACGATTAATTGCTTCTGTTCTATCCGCAGGAGCTGCTCTACTAGCAGCAGCTTTTTCAATTAATTTTATTTTAGCAACAATAGCATCTTGAACTTCAGGCGAAACATCACCTAACCTCAACTCTATTTGCTTGCGAACTTGCTCAGTGATTCCAGCAGTTAAGATATCAATCTTCTCTCCGTCTCCGCCTAGTTCAATTCTTTTCATTTGAAAAATTAAGACCGGATTCTAAAGCAAATCTAAAATTAGGCAAATTCAGTCAAGGTGAGAGCCAAGATCTTAATTTACAATTTCACTGCCTCAGCCATATATTTCTGCGGAATGTCTTCGAGTCGCATTTTTTCAAGCGGCAGATAATCGAGCGGATCAACATGGTCGCCATTGTCGATGACCTCGAAATGTAGATGCGAACCCGTCGTCATGTAACCCGCACCGGGCGTGCCGGGAATACCACCCGAGAGCCCGATCAAATCACCCGCCCGCACAGCCTCACCTTCTTTTACAAAAATTTTGGAAATATGACCGTACACTGTGGCGAGTCCATCCGCGTGCGCAATCATGATGTAGGAATAGCCCATGCCGTTGTCTTTGGCTTTGTAGATGATTCCTGGCGCAGCCGCGGACACGCGCGAACCTTGCGTGAGTCGGAAGTCCACTGCTTCATGTTTGACTCCGAAGCGCGTGACATAGCTCGCATCGTGAAAATAAGCCGTGATACCGCGCGCCGGACTCGCAGGCCAGAGTACGCGCGGAATGCGATCGGGGAAAATCACTCCCGCCATCGAAGCCACTGATTGGTCTCCCAGCAGCTTGGCGAAATCTTCCTCACTTAAGCTGCCCTTCAGGGTTTTGAGCTGGCTATCAATCACACCGAGTTGCGATTTCAATTCGGCCACTTCGGCGAGTGCCTGAAGTTGCTGTTTTTTCGAATCCTCGACGAGCTTGCGATACTGCTCTTCTTGTCCCCGCGTCTCATCTAGCAAAGTTTGCTTCGCCGCACGCGTTTCAGCCAGCTCGCGGGTGCGCAGCATGATTTCCTGCTGCAGCAGAATCAGCTCGCCTCGTTTCGCGAGTAAATTCGCTTTCACTGCTTCGTAATCAGACTGTTTTTGCTGTAAATCGAGAATCAGACTCGCGGAAATATTTTGGAGAATGTCGAGGTAAGTTTTCTTCGTCTCGACATCTGCCAACGATTCGTCCGTGAAAAGAAATTTGAGCGTGGAAATTTCGCCAGTTTTCCAATCCGTGTATTGCATCGTCTCGGAATAAGCGAGGCGGATGAATTCATCGAGCAAATCACGTGAGCGCGCCATTGCCACTTCGCGCATCTCGGATAGTTCTTCGAGGTCGGCGAGCTCGAGCTGAATCGACTTGGTCGCCTCTTGCAAGTTGTCGAGATTGGCTTGTTCCCGCGCCAGATTTTGGTCGAGATTCGCGACCTGTGCCGCCAGTGTATTGACCTGTGCCTCGAGCAGCGGCAACTTATCCTTCACGACCTGATCGACTGAGCCAGCGGAATTGAGATAGGTTTCGTATTTTTTGTCGATCTCGTTGCGCACGAACATGAGCGCATCGACAGTCTTGCTTGCCTGGTCGAAAACACCCCCGCTCGTCGTCGCGGCGCGAACAAGTGGCGTAGTGCAAATAACGAGGCAAAGCAGGAGCGAGACTAATTTGGCAATTTTCAATGTTCGATTTTATTCGGTCGGCTGAATCTTGACGATCCGCGTGCGCACGTTGTCGAGCTTCGGGATTGTCAGAACCAAAACGCTTTTTTTAAATTCAGCCCGCGCCTTTTTGGAATCGACCGCCTCCGGCAAAACAATCGACCGTGAGAATGGTCCGAAGAAGCATTCTTGAACGAGGAAATCGTCATCCGTCATTTCCGGCAAAGGCGAAACACGCTCACCCTCAATCGTCACGACATCCTCAGTAATCTCGACGCGCACATCATCCGGATGCACTCCGGCGAGTGGCGCGACGATGATCAAATTGTTGTTCGTCTCGTGGACATCGACCGCAAGCTGCGCAACTTCGCTGTCTTCGTTTTCGGCGATTTCCGGCGTGACTTTACGCAAGGTCGAAACAGGCACTGGGATACTTTGCGGGCGCTTCAAATTCGTAGCGAGGTTGCCGATGCCGATTGGTTTTGGGTCGAAACTCATGGCTCAATTTTAAATTTAAAATTGAAAATTTAAAATTTTACTTGCTAGACTTTTTCACGGTTCGAGTTCGCAGCTCCGCTCCCGAAATCGCCTTCCACTTGCCGCAGGATAAATCACCTTCCCAGCAGATTTTTTGGGTCTCACAAGTCGGTCCGGCGAATTTAAAAATATTTGGCGCAATTGGCTTCACGAGCTTGAGCATCTCGTTCGCCAGCTCGCGAATCTCCCACTGCGCGCGAATACAAAGCCGGTGTTCGAAAAAATTGAGCAAGCCCCGCGCGTTCATCGTGAGAATGATGTTGGTCTTGGTCGCCTGCGGAGTGAGATAGCGCGCATCTTCAGGCTTGATTTCAAGTGCTTTTAACTTCTCAACAGTTTGATCTAGGCTTTTTTTGAATTCCTCGACGGCCTGCATCGCTTCCGGATTATTCGCGATAGAAGCCGGGATGACAAAGTCCGTGTGAGTTTTGTTGTAGCGCCCTGACTTGATGGAATAGCTCGCGTGGCGGTGCCGCACCAGCTGCGTCTCGGTGACGCGCGAAACTCCCTCGACGGCGAAAGTAAAACTCGCGTGTTCAATCGTCGAGAGATGTCCGGAATTCATCACGATATCAATCAAGCGCTCACGCTTTTCAAGCGAAATCGTTTCTTTCAATTCTTCGCCGCTTTTCGCGGAATAGCACTGATTAATCGCTGCCGCGACGACAGCTTCCGGATCGATGGTGTGGGAAATGAGAACGACTTTCACGCTGATGATTTTAGCTCAAAAAATTACCCGCGCGAATTTTCTTCATCTCGCAGAAAATCGATAACTCTAAGCTAGGATTCTAAAACCAAAATTCTCATAATCCGCTTATTCAATAATCGCGTTTTTACCAAACTGTTTTCCATTTACTATGACCCCCATCCCTGGACTAATCACACCTTCAATTGGTTGAATTGCACGAAGTATAGCTTTTTCCGCAAGACTCCCGGAGACAACTCCTTTTGGAATATTTTTACCATCGACGCGAAGACTGCCTTCGACGACAGACGTGCTATTAAAATTATCTCTAATCTCAGATAAATTCACGCCATATTTTTCAGCAAGCTGCTTGTTGCTATCTTTGGTAATTGCTGTATTTTCTCGCACTTTTGCAAGCTCAGCCTGTAAAGATTCGCTCTTTGAATCCAGAATCCTAGAATTATCAACTTCATTTTTCTCAACTTTCTGAGTCTCGTTATTCTGGAACCAAACCAATCTCATTGGTAAAAACGAAAAACAATTTTGATTTTGCATGTTTAATTATTTATATTCTCAATCAGTTCTTCAAGACTAGAAAGACTATTTGTCTCTTCTGCGCGCTCATTTTTTTCCGCCACTTTTAAAATTTCATGTTGCACAACCTTTTCAAACGCAAACTCTTTTTCTGCTCGCAGAAGCTCGTTTTCTAGTTCCGATTCACTTTTTTGATTTTTTGTTGAGATTTGAGTTTGCATTTTTGATAAATTCTTATTTTTATTTTAACACAAAAAATATATTTCGGCAAATATGGCTTCTCACGTTTTTCTTTTATTTTTTAAAATCTTGCCGAGCGAACCTGCAACAATCGTCTTTTTCGGCACATCATTGATCACGACTGCCAGCGCACCAATCTTGGAATCACTGCCAATCTTGACCGGTCCAAGAATTTTCGCACCCGCGCCAATCACGACGCGATCGCCAATCGTCGGATGACGCTTTTTCTGTAGGTTTTTTTGCCACCAGCCAATCGCACCAAGTGTCACGTCGTGGTAAATCATGACATCGTCGCCAACGATCGCAGTCTCGCCAATCACGACGCCATAACCGTGGTCGATGAAAAAGCGTTTACCAATCTTGGCACCAGGATGAATCTCAATCCCGGTAATAAAACGCCCAAGTTGTGAAATCAGCCGCGGAAAAAATGGAACGCCAAGCTCGAAAAGTGGATGCGCGACGCGGTGAAAAACGAGCGCCCACATCCCCGGGTAAAGCAAAATCTCGAGCGGGCGCAATCCGCCACGCAGCGCAGGATCGCGTTTCATCGCAGCTGAAATCCAATCAAACACAACTTAATTTTACTTCAAAATCTTCAAACGCTCTTCAATTTTCTGAATTTTCTCCTCGACGAATTGCAATTTCGCACGCTCGGCATCGACCACGTTTTTCGGCGCGCGCGCGGTGAAGTCTTCGTTTGCGAGCTTTTTTTGAATGACGGCGAGATAAATTTCAGTCTCTTTCAAATCGGCTTTGAGTCTTTTCTTTTCGACTTTGGGGTCGAGCAATTTCGCCAGCGGCAGATAAATCTCAAGTCCAGCTTCGAATTTCGCGACGGCGTTTTCAACTTTTTTGCCGCTTTTTTTCACGACTAGCGAACTCAGGCGCGCGAGCTTCTTAATCTCGCTCGACTGTTTTTTGAGAAATGGCTCGAATTTCCCAGCATACACAACCGCCGCAATTT
The DNA here is from genome assembly GCA_021779375.1 of bacterium. Classification (GTDB taxonomy): domain Bacteria; phylum Patescibacteriota; class Gracilibacteria; order JAHISY01; family JAHISY01; genus JAHISY01. The sequence goes on from JAJYAT010000002.1 coordinate 35,408, forward strand.
GGCGCGCCGGCTCGACATTCATTTCATTGCGCACCGAGCGAATGGCGGAAATAATCGCAATCACGATTTGCATTTCCTCTTCAATTTTAGGATTGATGTGCGCCTTTAGTGAACGCGGATATTTTTCAGTCGCGAGCAATTTCGGTTTCTTCGCGTTTGGGAAGAATTTCTCCCACAATTTTTCGGTCGCAAACGGAATGAAGGGGTGCGATAATCGAAGAATCTGCGCCAAGACATGCGCAAGCAATTTCTTATTCGGCGTGTCTTTCGTGATTTCGAGATACCAATCACAAAAATCACTCCACACAAATTCCTGAATTTTGGCGGCGGCCTCACCGAAAGCGTATTTCTCGAAAGATTGATTCGCTTCGAGAATGAGTCGATTCAAGCGCGACAAAATCCAGCGGTCGGGCAAGCCGTGCGGCGCGGGATCGGACGGAATTTCAATTTTTTTGTCACCCAAAACTCCGAAAACATAGCGCGACGCGTTCCAAAGTTTATTGACGAAATTACGCTGACCAGTGACCTTCGTCTCGCTAAATTTGAGATCTGTGCCCGGCGTCGAACCAACCACGAGCGAAAGCCTCAACGCGTCCGTGCCGTATTTTTCAATCATCGCGAGCGGGTCGATGCCGTTGCCGAGACTCTTCGACATTTTGCGACCCTGCTCGTCACGAACGAGCCCGTGCAAATAGACCGTCTTAAATGGAGCTTTGCCGGTGAATTCCGCGCCGAGCATCACCATACGCGCGACCCAGAAAAAGAGAATGTCGTAGCCAGTCTCGAGAACTGAATTCGGATAAAAAGTTTTGAAGTCTTTGGTGTTCTTCGGCCAGCCGAGCGTCGCGAATGGCCACAGCCCGCTCGAAAACCAAGTGTCGAGCACATCCGCATCACGCACCAAGCTGAGATTGCCACAGGTTGGACATTTTTTCGGCGGCGTCTCGGAGACAATCATGCGCTGGCAGCCTTCCTTTTTTTTGTTCTTCTTGTCAGCGAATTCGGGCACTTTTTTGCAATACCAAACCGGCAGCTGATGTCCCCACCACAGCTGACGCGAGATGCACCAGTCGTGAATCTCGTCGAGCCAGCGCGTAAATTCTTTTTCGAAGCGCGCCGGTACAAATTCGATCTGACCTTTTTTAACTATTTTCAAAGCCTTTTCTGCCAGCGGCTGCATTTTGACAAACCACTGCATCGACTCGAGCGGTTCAATCGTCGCGTCGCAGCGCGAGCAGTGCCCGACGGAATGCGCGTGTTTTTCAATTTTTTCCAAATTGCCGATGTCGTCGAGATATTTGACGACCGCTTTACGCGCTTCGTGTAAAGGCATGCCGACAAAACGGCGACCGGCGTGCTTGGTCATTTTGCCGTGCGGACCAATCACGACAATCGAAGGTAATTTGTGCGTGCGACCGATTTCAGCGTCGAGCGGATCGTGCGCCGGCGTGATTTTGACTGCGCCGGTGCCGAATTTCGGATCGACGCGCGCGTCAGCTACGACCGGAATCTCACGATTTACAATCGGCAGAATCAAGGTTTTGCCGATGAAATCCTGATAACGGCGGTCGTCCGGATGAACTGCGACAGCGGTATCACCAAGCATCGTCTCTGGTCGCGTCGTCGCGACACAAATCGAGCGATCCGTCGCACTCACGAAATAGCGAATGAAGTAAAGATTGCCTTCTTCTTCGCGGTGTTCGACTTCGATGTCGGACAAAACGGTCTGGCAGCGTGGACACCAATTCACTAATTTTTTGTCCCGGTAAATTAGCTTCTTTTTGTAAAGTTCGACGAAAGCGTGCGTGACGGCGGCGGAGCGATCGTCGTCGAGCGTGAAAGCCTCGCGTGACCAATCACAGCTCGCGCCCATTTTTTTGATTTGATCGGAAATGCGAGCGTGATATTTGTCTTTCCATTCCCAGACCTTTTCGACAAATTTTTCCCGACCGAGATTATCGCGGGAAATGCCTTTTTCGAGCAACCTTTTCTCGACGACATTTTGCGTCGCGATTCCGGCGTGATCCGTGCCGGGCAGCCACAAAACATCTTTGCCTTTCATCCGTTCGAAACGCGCAAGAATATCCTCAATCGTCAGCGTAATCGCGTGCCCGAGATGCAGCGCGCCCGTCACGTTCGCTGGCGGCATCATCATCGTGAAAACATTTTTCTTCACTTTGCCGACAGCATGGCCAAGTTCCGCCGCTGCCCACTTCTGCGCAATTTCCGACTCAACCTCATTCGGGAGATAAGCCTTGGTAATTTCATTCATCTTTTCGATTTTAACTAAATTTATGGTTTTGGTTAAGCATCGGGTGAATAAAAAATGTGCAACTTCTCTTTAAGAAGCCCAAAAAATAGCCTCGTCGCTTGTATTTACAAAAATAATTTTAGTTTTAAAACAGAATAAGTCAGCTGAGCCAAACTGCTAAAATCTTCGCGTTGCCTCCCCTCTTTTCTGTCGGAATCGTTTTATTTGAAACCAAATTTTTGGAGCAGTCGCTCTCCTCTCTGTTCGCTCAGAATTTTGCAAATGTGGAGTTTTTGCTGCGCGATCATTCACCCGATTTCGTCGCGAGTAAATTTATTGAGGAAAAATTGCCCGAAATCGCCGCCCGAGCCAAAATCTTCCGTGGTGAAAACTTGTGGCATTCCGGTGGAATGAATTTTTTGATTCGCCAATCGCAGGGCGAGTTCTTCGTCGCGGCTTCAGCCGACGCACTTTACGAGCCGAATTTTTTGGTACGAGCAGCTGAGATTTTAAACAAAGCAGAAAACGCGAAAGTTGGTGTTCTGGGAGGAAAATTAAAAGGCTGGGATTTCGAGAAGAATGAAAAACTAGAAACGCTCGACTCGGCTGGCATCGGCACAAAAAAGTCTGGGAAATTTTTTGAAATCGGCTCGGGCGAAAATTCGGAAAAATTCACGGAGGAAAAAATCGTCTTCGGAATTTCCGGCGCACTCGCAATCTTGCGCCGCAGCGCACTCGAGGAAATTGCGGAAAATGGCGAATTTTTCGATGAAAAATTGCATTTCAAAAATGACGTCGACCTCGCCTTTCGGCTAAATTGGCTCGGCTGGCAGGCGAAATTTTCGCCGGAAATCGTAGCGTGGCACGCACGCGGACTCGGCGACGCGAAGCCGCGCTCCGAGCGTTCCGACTTCGAAAGAGAGAACTCTACTTTCGGACAATTCGTCGTCATCGCGAAAAACTTCGACGCAAATTTCTCCTGGCGCGTAAAATTTCTAATGAAATTACGCCTGCTCGCACTGCGAACTTTTGGAATTTTCGGCAAAGCCGAAGGTGTAGGCATTCGAAAATTCGACGCACTCAGCGCAAACTTACAACCGTCGCGACACCAAGTCGCGGCCGCTGAAATTGAAAAATTATTGGTCTAATTTTTTCTGACCAGCTGACCAATCACCCTCCGAACCTAGTAGCCAATCACCCTCCGAACCTATTTCGAACCTAATAAATGAAGCTCTCAATCATCATTCTCGACTTCGCCAAATCGACGCGCGCGCTCGAAAACATCGCTGCGCTGCTGCGCCAAAAAACTAATTTTGATTTTGAAATCATCGTCGCCGTGAATGCCGCGACTGATGCCAAAAAACAGAAATTCGCGACACTCGTCAGCCAACCGAAAATTAAATTGATTTTTAACAATGAAAATCTAGGCTATCCACGCGGAGTGAATGAAGCGGTGAAAAAAGCGAGCGGCGAAATTTTGGCAATTGTAAATCCTGACATTATTTGCCGCGAAGAAAATGCGCTGCAAAACCTAGTTGATTTCTTTGGTCAAAATCCTGAAATTGGTGTGCTCGCGCCGCGCCAAATTCGCGACACCGACGGCGCGACTGAGATGACGATTCGTGCTTTTCCGAAATTATCGAACCAAATTGCACGGCGAACTTTTTTGCGTCGCCTGCCGATCCTGCGTAAGCGCGTCGCCTACGACGAATGCCGCAATCTCGATCTTTCACAAATCCAAAAAGTCGATTGGCTGCAGTCGAGCTTTTGGCTTGTCGCGCGCGATCTTTGGGAAAAATTGGACGGACTCGACGAGCGCTTTTTTCTGTTTATGTCCGACCCAGATTTTTGCCGCCGCGCTTGGGAAGCTGATAAAACAGTTGTTTTCTTACCAGAAGTTGCCGTCGCAGCAGACGGCGTGCGCTGCTCCTCGGGTGGCTTCCTCGCCTTTTTTCAGAAATGGACACTGCGCCAACACCTGCGCGATGCCTGGAAATATTATCGGAAATGGCACGGCAAGAAGAATCCACGCAATTAGTTTTTTTGCTTTTCTTCTATTTCGGCTAAATATCCTCGCAAGTTTGCAACCAAATTAGGGTCTTTTTCAATTGAGTCTTTTCCTGCACTGAAACGAAAATCTCTCTCAAGAATAATTAACACCTCTCCAATTGTTTGCAAAAACTTATCATTCCATGGGTCAATCGACGGATTGAACACTTCATGTTCATCTTCATCGTCCCATGGATCACAAAAAAGTCCTAGGATTTCAATCCTAACTTTTTCTTTTAATCTCGCTTTATTTAATAGCAACCCTGTCATCTTCTCTCCGGCAATTTCAGAATTATCTATTTTGCCATCAAAACCTAAAAAGCTTACTAAACCGGCGTCGATTAATCTTTTCAGCTCTTGACCTAAGTAGGTGGTAACTTTTTCAAATTCCTGAAGAGAAAGCGGTGACTCGACACCTTCATTTAGCTCACCCAAAGCTTTCTGTATATTTTCCAGACCTCTAACTCCAGACAATAATTTTTGATCTTTGAAAACTGCAAGGTTTTTTTTGGGAATTAGCCTGGTTTCTCTTCTTGAAACAATATCCATTTCAAAAAAATTAAAGGGATTGATTTTAACCCCTTGTTCTTTTTTTACAAATTAGTTTTTGTAAAACTCCGGCAGAATTTTGGGCGGACGGACTGAGGAAATTTTTCCAAGTGTTTCGAGATCAGTGATTTTGATTTTGCCGAGGTAAAGTTTCTGAAGGTCACCACCATCTTCAGCGAACTTTTGAATTTTACGAAAACCGGAAAAGTAAATCGCTTCTTTCGTGAAGCCACCTTTTTGTGCCGTCTCAGTCAAACCACGTTTGATTTTTACTGCTGTTTTCCAGGCGCGCTCGTCGTCGAAGCCGAATTTTTTGACGAAATTAAAAATTCCCCGAAAGGATTTTTCCGCCGATTCAGCGACAGCGAGATAATTCAGTGCCGGCCAAAATTCTTTCTCGGAATTTTTGGCGAGAACTAAGCTTTGATTGAAAATCGCCAAGCCTTCTTCCGTCTCGAGATAATTGCCGAAACCCCGCGCGAAAATTTTGAAAGGCTGCGCACTGCCATTTTCACCGCGCAAAATGTGCGTCTCGATTTCGTGCGCGATTGTCGCGCGCAAACCTGCCGGTGACCAACGCGCCGCACGCCGTATGAAAAGCGTGCCGGATTTCCCGGCGAGCGCGTCCGCGACGAGGTCATCGCGCAAGGCAACTTTCCAATTTTTGAGACCATACTGGGCGAAGACCTTTTCGAATTCCCCTGCTACCATGGCGGAATCAAGTGTCGCACTTTCAGCTGGAAATGTTTTTGGTTTGGCGGCGAGTTTCTTACGCGCGATGGCGAGATCTTCCTCGGTCGGAAAACCGTAAAGTTGCCTGGATTTCAGTGAAAATTCCGGCGTGCCAATCGCCGCAAGCAAATTAATTTTGCGGCGAATTTCAATTTTTTTGTCGCGAAAAATCGCGCCAAGTGGCGTCTCCGGGAGTTTGATCGCGACCAGCTCGTCGAGCAGATCTTGCGGCACAAAAGCTAATTTGCGATAAGTGAAAACCGGCTCGTATTTTTTGGAGGCAAAAAATTTCTCTTTTTCCGCAAGCAAATTGGTCGGCTTCAGGAAATACAGAAGCTTAATTTTCTTATCGAGCTCGGACAGCTTTTGGTCGATTGCGACGAAATCAATCTTAGACGAGACAGCGGAATCATTTTCTTTCGGTAAAATTTTCTCATCACGCAAAACCGGATTAATGAGGAAATTGGTGAGATCGCGCCGACCAAGGATGATTTTGTAATTCGCCGAGCTAAGGTCGGTTTTTTCCGCGACGGTCGTGATGCGCTCGTCCGCAACGATAATTTTGAGGTGGACATTTTTGACGCTTTCGCCAACGCGCGGCAGATTCAATTTCTCAGCCAACTGCGCATCAACCGCGCTCGTCTCGTGCGTCGCATCGAGCTCGACTTTGACGCGGTAAATCAGATTTTCTTTGAGTAAAATTTCTGCCGACTCGATAAAATCCACAATCTTTTTCTTGGGATATTTCCTTTGTTTTTGAATTTTACCGAAAAGCTCCTTGCCGAGCTTCACGCCTTTTTCCGGCGAATCAACTTTCAAACCACGAATCCGTTCGAGGCGTTTTTTGAGCGGAGCGAGATTCGCGGTTTGCACTGACAAACCGGCACGCGCATTCACCTCAAGCAACACCGGTCCTTCTTTTTGGTCGACGACGACATCTGCCGCGAGGTAGCCGAGATTGGTGTGCAGCTGCGCCGCGCTGGCAATCGCGAGAATGCGATCGAACTCAGGAATCACATAACCCGCCGTCGCCATACCGCCCGGCAATTCGTCGAGTCGGCGATTAAACTGGACGGCGTAAGTCGTTTTGCCGGAAGCCAGATCGATGCCGAGCCCGATTCCGCCGAGGTGGATATTCGCCTTGCCACCACTCACCGGCGTCGGCACACGAAGCATCGCCATGACCGGAATGAGGTTGTGGACGATGACCCGCACGTCCGGCAAACCTTCGACCGCCAAGCCCGGAATGAATTCGACCGAGTCAATGCGCGCCTCGAAAAAAGCGATATCCGGTAAATTGGCGATGGAATATTCACCATCCAAAATATCCTCGATGTGCTCGCGCAATTCGGCTTCGGTGATTTTGGCACCGCCAACTTTTTGCCAAACACCATCGATAATTTTATCTTTCACGACGATAATGCCCTCACCGCCGTAACCAGCGTTGGGCTTCAGCACGAATGAGTCCGGCAAACCGTCAAAATCAAACTTTTCAAATTCGGCGTGATTGCGAATCGTCGCAATAATCTTCGGGACAGGAATGCCGCGCGCCGCCAGAAAACGTTTTGTCGCCAATTTGGAGTCCGCCATCTGCACCGCCTTTTTGCGGTTGAAAGGATGGAGATACTGCAAATTCCGCGCATTGATTCCGAGAATACCGTGATTTTTGAAAAGCGAAAACGCCATCAAATTTGATTCAAAAGCCCGCCCGCTGCAACGATGTTTTGTAAAAATTCAGGCAGCGGCTCAACTGTGAATTCAGTTTTTTGGGTCAAATTCTTGATTTTGGAATTAGCTAAATCAATCTCGATCGCATCGTTCTCGGCGAATTTGGCGGCAGCATCGGCGAGCACGAAAGTCGGCAAACCGAAATTGATTGAATTGCGGAAAAAAATCCGCGCGAATGATTCGGCAATCACGGCCTGGACGCCCGCACCGACGAGTGCCCACACAGCGTGTTCGCGACTCGAACCGCAACCGAAATTTTTGCCCGCGATTACGATTGGATTCTCAGCGGAATTTAACTTCGCGCCACCAAGTGCTTCGAGCGCATGCGCCGCAAGCTCGGCGGAATCCGACGAAGTCAGGTATTTCGCCGGGATGATCAAATCGGTATCGATATCGTCTCGTGCGAAAATTTGCGCGGAGCCAGAAATATTTTTCATGGCGGCATTTTAGCAAATAGCGCGAACACAGGATTTGCTCGCGCGAAAAAAGTTGTCTAAAATTCAGCCAACTTAACCCCCGCAAAATGAGCACTCCATTTAAATTGATTAAGGCAATCTACGTTTATGTAGCCGCTCTCGTCGGACTGCTCGTCCTCGCTGCGGGCTTTTACGGTTTATTGGAATACATGCTGAGCATTCTTTTTATCAATGTGAGCTTCGATGCGATTTACGTCATCACTCCACTCACCCGCATCATCACCGGTCTACTCATCATGGTACCGCACTGGGCGATTGGTCATCATTTCCATCTGATTGAGCACAAAGCTAAAAAATGATTACACCTAAATTTTTTCTCGAGCTCCTTCTCCTCGGTTTTTGAGAGGCTCGATTTTTGTGAAATTGAAGCCTCTCGAAACTGAGAGGCTTTTTATTTAAACTTCTTAAAATGACTGAAACCATCAAAATTTTCGACACGACGCTGCGCGATGGCGAGCAGTGTCCCGGCGCGAGCTTGAATCACGATGAGAAATTGAAAATCGCGGCGCAGCTCGAAAAGCTCGGCGTCGACATCATCGAAGCGGGCTTCCCGATTGCGAGTCCGGACGATTTTCGCGCAGTCAATGAAATCGCCAAACTGGTGAAGAAGTCGACGGTCTGCGGTTTGGCGCGCGCGATTGAAAAAGACATTCAAACTGCTTTCGAGGCGGTCAAGCCCGCCAAGAAAAAACGCATCCATCTTTTTCTGGCGACGAGCGACATGCATTTGAAATACAAATTAAAGATGAGCCGCGCCGAAGCTTTGGTCAGAATCAAGGAAATGGTCAGCTTCGCAAAAAGCCTAACCGCTGACATCGAATTCAGTCCGGAAGATGCGAGCCGCTCTGATCCGAAATTTCTTTACCAAGCGCTCGAGATCGCGATCCGGTCCGGCGCGCAGACTCTGAATATTCCAGACACCGTCGGCTATTCCACCCCGACTGAATTTGGTAATTTCATTAAAAATATTCGGAAAAATGTGCGCGGTATAAAAGATGTCGTAATTTCAGTGCATTGCCACGATGACCTCGGTCTCGCCGTCGCGAATTCGCTCGCAGCCGTCGAGAACGGTGCGCGCCAAGTCGAGTGCACGGTGAATGGTATCGGCGAGCGCGCGGGCAACACCAGCCTCGAAGAAGTCGTCATGGCACTCAAGACGCGCCAGGATTTTTTCAAGCTGAAGACTAATGTGAAACCGAAAGAAATTTTTCGGACAAGTCGCCTGGTCTCGAGTCTGACCGGTTTCGTCGTGCCACCGAATAAAGCCATCGTCGGCTCGAATGCTTTCGCGCACGAATCAGGAATTCACCAGCACGGCATCTTGGCGAAACGCGAAACTTACGAAATCATGAAGGCCGAAGATGTCGGCGTCGAGCGAAACAGATTAGTACTCGGCAAACATTCCGGCCGCGCCGCGCTGATCGCGCGGATGAATGAGCTCGGATTCAAATTGACGCAGAACGAACTCGACAAAACTTTCGAGCGTTTCAAGCTTTTGGCAGACAAGAAAAAAGAAATCTTTGACGAAGATTTGGAAGCTTTGGTCGTGAATGAAATCTCCGAAGCGACCGCAGAATGGAAAGTCGAGTCAGTCGAAGTCACAGCCGGCACGGGCAAGAAACCGAGAGCTGAAATCGCGCTGCGCAATTCCGCCGGCAAGATTTTCAAGCAAAAATCGGGCGGAACTGGTCCAGTCGACGCTGCTTATTCCGCGGTGAATAAAATCGTCGGCGAAAAAGTAAAGTTGCTCGAATTTCGCATGGACGCCGTGAGCGAAGGCATCGACGCCCAGGCGACGGTCGCGGTGAAAATCGAGACAGCGCAAGGACGGATTTATTCTGGCAAAGGCAGCCACACCGACATCGTCGTCGCCAGTGTCAAAAGTTATCTGAACGCGCTGAATAAAATCATCGCAGGCAAAGAGCGACTGAAGGTGGTTTTATAAAAATTTATTTGACAGATTGGTTTACAAACCATAGGATTATTTCCTTTTAACCTATCTAACATCATGAAACTAGGAAAACCACGTGAACTAGTTCCTATCACAATATCGAACCATCAAGCTGATATCTTGATGGAAGCTGGTCTTGCTCGCGATAGTGTAAAAAAATGCGTCAACATAGCAGCAGCCCCAATAGTTCTTACAGCAATAGATACTGAGTCTAGAGAAAGGGTTTGTCGTTGTCTTGAAAATATTCCAGTAATGGGTCCTATATGCGATTCTTGTGACAGTAGTGAAGCTGAATCAGCGGGAACTGAACAACAAAGAGAAGCACTGGACAAACTGGCAAGACAAATGACAACCTGACACGCGACATTTTAGTTAAATTTTCCCGCCGCTCGCATCCAGCCCCACAATCATATTGCTTAAGATCAGAACTGTTTGTCGGTGAAATGCACATGACCGCCTTCAAGCATAGCGATAATTTTGCCTTCGTCGTGCATTTTTTTGATCACCCGATAAAGCGCAGCGCGACAGAAAACTGTTACGCGAAATTTTTTGTTGATTGGATCACAAGCATTTTCCGTAGCTGCATAACTTGCTCCAGTCTGAGTGTCGATCAAATCAAATCTAGTATTAGCTATGTCAGCAGCGATACCATACTGATGAGCTGACTTAGCACTTGAGCGTGGTCGTAATCTTTCATTGTAATTATTTGGACGAATCGCTGAAGTAACCACTAGGCGAACTTTGAATCTCGGATCTAGACCAGCCTCTTTGTGCAGCAACTCATTTACCCCTGCGTCAATAGTTTGAAGTAGATTTTTGGTATGAGGATAAACGCAACGCAATAGATTGGGAGCGTCCTCACCATCGGATTTTTTGAGCTGAGCGCCAAGATTGTAGAGGCGATAGTCTGAGTTCATTTCCTCCAAGGTTTTCAGACGACCACGATTGGTGGCAGTCTTGACCTCAGCAAAATCATCAAAGAATTGCGGTCGAGCACTCGCGATAAATTCATTCGTCGTGGATTGTTGGCGTCTTGGAAGATTTGTACCGCGAAATTCTCTATTGGAAATCAAATGATCTAGCGACAATAACAACTCTGCAAAAGACTGCGTCCGCTCCTGCTTTTCCATGTGCTGAGGCTGAACTAGCATCGGAACTTTTTCCGAAATTGGCAAAGCGCGTTTTTTGTTGGTTAATAAGTCGGCCCCTACTGTCCCGGCAATTGCACCAGCGGCTGAAGCGGCTAAATTCATAATAGCCTTGCGTCGAGTCATTGGCTCATTTCTAGCAATCTGATCTAACGCAAATCCTGCCGCTGTACCGACAGCAACTCCAGCGCCAAGCGGAACCATCGCATTCAAAAATGCATGTTTGGGCTGATCCTGCTTAGGTGTTTCCGACGTAAGTATTTCCTCCACTTCCGGCGGCGCTTCGTAAGGATCTTCTCTGCTGAATGGATCAATTTTAAAATTCTGATCAGCCAACCGATTTTTCATCAGATTAGCCATCGCCATTACCTGAATCGGATAACGCAAAGAACGACGACCATAGCGTTTATCTATCCCAGATTCGTGAAAATTCCGAGTCATAAAGGCAAAAACATCCATTCCATAAGGACCTGAGCCAATTTCATTTTTCACATCTTCAACAGAAAAGTTTTTATCAAACCAAGTCAGTATCTTGTGAACCCTGGGACCGCCTGAGTTGTAGGAATTAATTACGCAAGGATAAAGAAGCTCAGACGGCTGAAGCTGGAAGCGAGAGCAAATGGAAAGCAGTGGCTGGAAATTACCCAACTGCTGATACAAAGATTCAAAATAACGCATCGACCCAAAAGCCGCTGAAACAAAAAACTTTCTTTCGTCGATGAACACGCGCTTCATCGGCATTGGAATTTTTTTGGATTTGAATTTTTTGTGCGCCTTTTTGGCTTTGAGGCGCTTGGCTTCTTGCTCACGCTTCAACTCTTGAAATTTTTCATGATCTGGCATTTCTCGATAACCGATAAAAAGACCCGCCTCCGCTGCTGCGTCTTCAGTCATTTGGAAAGAACCAACCGCACGATCCTCACTGACGGCTTCATCGCAAAAAATTGATTCCACTGAGGGGATACCAAGTGAGACAATCTCCTGAAAGTCTTTTGGCAAGATCTTGCTCGAAGAAAAAACTGTCTGTGCGAAATTTAAACGGGACATTTTTACCCCGGGATCTTTCTTGGATCTTTTATAGCAAACTTCATCTTGAGCGTTTTTCCATGCCAAATCTAACATAGTCGTTCCGGGTTTTTCTGCCAGTAATACTTTTCTCAAATTATGAAGCTCCGGAAAAGTGCCAGGTTTATGAAAAATGGTTGGATATTTTCTAACAAGACTTGCCCGATGCCAATCAAGCCAAATTTGATTAAAGCTGCCATCTTCGTCGAATGCGGGAATTGCCTTATTCTCAGACAAACGAATCGGATCAAGCGTAATAGGGTCGTCGATAACATTTCCTAATTGATCCACGAAAACAATTTGGTTTTTGTCCAAGCCGCCCCAAACAACTTCAAAACTACGAACCCAGTTTTGCATCAATTCACCGTATTCAAATTCGACTGGTTTGTGATTTGGTGAACAGACTTCTGGAGACTGCTCCGCAGGAGATGAATCTCTTTCCTGCATGCCACCACGCAAAACCGCCGCAGTGAGCAACGCGCCTCCTCCTACAGCCGCTATCTGACGAAAAAAATCTCTGCGCCCTTCGGAATCTTGCGAATCATCATAAATCGCATCAGCCGCTCCTCTAGTGGCACGCGATAACATCCCCGCCCCTTGTCGCAAGGCAGAATCAAATCCAGCGAGAAGTTTGTTAGGAAATCCCATAATTTATAAAGGCTTTATTTTAATAGATAAAATTTTTTTGTCAACATTGAGCTTTATCAGACCAGACGGGTTCACGCGAAGCAAAAAAATCCAAAGTCTGTATTTAGCTTCCACAAGGCAAAATCAAAGAATCGGTAATTTTTGACAAGTCTTTTTTTCGAAAGATATTGACCGGATCACAAAGCCGCTTTATCCTCTCGCAAACATTTTTTTAAGTTAACTAATAAACTAGTTTATGAATGAGGAAGCAGAAATGGATATTATGGCGAAAAAGGCGATCAGTTTACTGACGAGAGTTTTATTTTTAGCTGGCGCTTTCACAGCTTTCGGAATTTTGATTCTAAAATTTTTGGGGAGCCTGTAATTATCTGATCACACCACCTCGCGCATCTATCCCCACAATCGCAAGCATATTCTCGACTTCCAATTCCCACAGCGCTTCCGGCATGCCGAACTCGTCGAGAAAATCGACGCCGCGAACTTCGCGAATCGCGTCAGCATAAAAAGCCGCCGCTCCACCAATCGCGTGACAGTAAACCGCGCCGAACTTTTGCAAAGCTTTTTGCGTCGCCGTCCCCATCCCACCTTTGCCAATCAAAACGCGCGCGCCAGTTTTTTCGAGAAACTTAGGTGTGAAAATATCAAGCCGCGCCGAAGTCGTCGGACCAGCCGCGACGATTTTCCATTTTTTATTTTTGAGAATGGCAATCGGTCCGGCATGAAAAACACTAGAGCCCTTTAACCCCCGAGATATCTCGGGGGTTAAAGAACCGCCTTTTGTCACAAATTCGTGAACTTGGTCGCGCGCGGTGAAAATCCGACCGGAAATCGCGACCAAATCCCCTGCTCGTAATTCGCGCACAGCTTTTTCGGAAATCGGCAGCTGAATTTTTTTGGCTTTTTCAGTAGCAGAGGTTAACTCACCACCTAGGTGGTGAGTTAACTTTTTGGAATAATTATTTCTAAGAATTTGACCTTTTGAGCCTAAAATAATTTTGCCACGCCGAGTGGCCCAACAGGAATAGGCCAAAGTCACGAAAAAACAGGCCGGATGGCGTGGGAGCGATGCGATACGACAATCAAGTAAAGTCGTCTGACCTCCCAACCCTCCAGGTCCAATCTTGGAAGAATTGATCGAACGCAAAATCTCAGCCTCCAGCTTTGCTAATTGTGGATTCGAATTTGGCGTACCGATTTTTTGGAGCAGATTTTTTTTGGCGATTTTGAAAGCCTCGGCGCGGTCGCCGCCAATCACGATTGAAGCAATTCCAGGAGGACAGCCTTTGCCGACGGAGCTTTCGAGAATTGCGAGCGCCGCCTTTTTCACGCCCGCCAAATCGCGCGCGGCGAGTCCGGATTTGGTTTCGAGCGGCAAAGCAACTTGAGCCGAGACATTTTCGCTCCCGCCACCTTTCAGCAAAAGCGAAATCTCAATGGCTCCCCTCTTTCGCAAAGAGGGGTTGGGGGAGATTTTAGATTCGAATTCAACTTTCGGAATATTGCCCAGATTTTTGCCAGAAACGGAGTCAACTGAGTTCGGTCGCAAAAGACCTATTTTGGTAGCTTTGCGCGTCGCTGCGTCAATCGCCTTCACGATTTTCGTCCAACTCTGAGGATCAGCCTTGACGAAAAAAGTGAGCGAGCCAGTGTCTTGGCAGAGCGGTCGATTTAATTTTTTCGCAAGTGCGATGTTTTGGAGAATGATACCGAGCGTTAATTTCCCGCGTGGATTGGTTTCCCGATTTTTCGCCGCGAACAAAGCCTCCACGACATCCGTCGGCAAATTCGTCGCAGCCGCACGAATCAGTTCGAGAATATTTTGAGCGAACACACGTGCATTTTACAGCAATGCAAAAACAGCCCGCCGAAGCGAACCATTTTTGCTTTTTGATCCAGTGCTAATCTCGCCGACAATCCAAAGATCGAGAGACGAGTGATTGAATGTCGCACGAGCCGCCGAAGCGATCCGTGAAGAGCAGACAATCTCAGTAAAGGAACATTTATATTATATCAAAATTTGATAAAAATAGCAAGCGCGCTTGCTGCGAATAAATTCAGCTTGGTGCCCGGGGAGGGAATCGAACCCTCACAAGTTGCCTCACACGATTTTGAGTCGTGCGCGTCTACCAATTCCGCCACCCGGGCATTGAAATTTTCCGGCTGATTCTAATTGAAACTTTTTTCGACGACAATTTTCACCGTGGAACCGTCCGCGCTATCCCCGACCACTTTCATCACCACGCCGACTAAGATTCCCATCTTGGCTTTATCGGTAATGCCGAGCTCGGCTTTTTTTGCAGCAACGATTTCAGCAATTTTTTCCTCAGACAGCTGCGCGGGCAAATATTTCTCAAGCACTTCAATCTCAGCTTTTTCAATTGCTGCTAATTCTGGGCGACCGCCTTTCTCAAATTGCTCGATTGAGTCACGCCGCTGCTTCACCAGCCTTTTGATAATCTTGAGAATCGCGTCATCTTCCAACTCAATTTTTTTTAAACCAGCGACTTCGGCTTTCATAATTTCCGCTTTCAGCATACGCAAAGTCTGCTTCTCGACCTCGCGCGAATTTTTCATCGCATCGGTCAATTCGGCGACAATTCGGTTTTTGAGGTTCATCAGCTAGAATTAAGTTCATAAATTTTAGCAGAAATGTTTTTAGATGAAGTCGCGATCTCGATCCGAGCAGGCAAAGGCGGCGCCGGCGCAATCTCCTTTCACCGGGAAAAATATGTCACGAGAGGCGGACCGGACGGAGGACACGGCGGACACGGCGGCAATGTCTTGATCCGCGCGACCGCGAACCGCAACACGCTTTACCATTTCAAAGGTGTGAAACTTTTTGCCGCTGGCAACGGCGAAGGCGGCGCGGGCAATCTGTGCGCCGGCAAAGCTGGCGCGGATTTGGTGCTCGAAGTTCCCGTCGGGACGACCGTCCTCGAGGACGGCAAGTCCGTCGCGGATTTGGTGAGCGACGGTCAAACTTTTCTCGCAGCGCGCGGCGGACTCGGCGGCAAAGGCAATTCGAATTTTTGCAGCTCGACGCGCCAGGCGCCCCGTTTCGCGGAACTCGGCGAGCCTGGCGAGGCAAAAGATTTGAAGTTCGAATTGAAATTACTCGCCGACATCGGAATCATCGGTCTGCCGAGCGTCGGCAAAAGCACTTTGATCTCAGTCGTTTCCGCGGCACGCCCAAAAATTGCCGAATACCATTTCACGACGCTCACGCCGAATCTCGGCGTCGTCTCGCACCGCGGCGAAAATTTCGTCGTCTCGGACATGCCGGGACTCATCCGTGGCGCGAGCCACGGCAAAGGACTCGGTCACCAATTTTTGAAACACGCCGAACGCGTGCGGTTTTTTTGGCACCTGGTCGATGCGACGAGCAAGTCGCCACTGACCGATTACAAAGTCATTCGCGAGGAGCTGCGCAAATTCAATCCGGCGCTGGCGGAAAAGCCGGAGGTTTTGGTTTTGTCGAAAACTGACCTGGTCGACACGAAGACACTCGTCAGTTTGCGCAAGAAATTTATGGAGAAAAATAAAGTGAAAATTTTTGAAATTTGCGCGCCCATCCATGAAGGCGTCGAGGAGCTGCTGAATTTTTCACTTGAAGTTTTGGCGAAAACGAAAGCTGCCGAGCCGCAAATTGAAATCGAACTGCCGGTCTTCCGCCCGCATCTCGAACAAAAATCCAAGTCTTTCACAGTGAAAAAAAAGAACAAGAAACTTTTCATCGTCGACGGTCCGCGTCTGAATCAGATTGTCGTGATGTCAGACATGACCAATCCAGAAGCGATTGCACGCGTCCAAGATGTGCTCGTGAAATTCGGCGCGAATCGCGAACTCGCGCGCGCCGGTGCCGAACCGGGCGCGAAGATCGAGATTGCCGGGAAAATCTTCGAGTGGTGGGGACAATAAGTTGGTAGTTAGTAGTTTTTAGTTTTTAACGCGAATCTCGAAACTGATTCGAGGCTTGAGCTGCGAAAAATTTTCGAATTTTCAAGTCTCGTAATTTACGAAATAATTTCCAAACTTCAATTCTTCGACCAGGAATTTCCAGCGTTTGGATTTTTTGAGCCTTGAACCTTGGATTTTATTTGAAAATTTGAAACTTCGTAAATTTGAAAATTCCCTACATTTTTTAGGGTTTCAATGTTTCTGAGTTTCGAGATTCGCGTTATTAGATTAAAATCAGTCCAATGAAACTGATTATCGGACTTGGCAATCCCGAAAAAGATTACGGCAAAACGCGGCACAATTTCGGCTTCCGCGCTGTCGATTTTTTGGCAGAGCAACTTGAATTTCCCGAGTTTAAATTAGAGAAAAAGTTCAAAGCCGAAGTGACGGAAAAGACGATTCGCGGAGAAAAGGTCTTCCTCGTGAAGCCACAAACTTTCATGAATCTCTCCGGCGAGACAGCCGCCGCCCTGCTGAATTTTTACAAGCCGAAGCTCGATAATTTTTTGGTGATTTTCGACGATGTCGATTTACCCTTCGGCAAATTGCGCTTCCGCGAAGGCGGCTCGGCGGGCGGACATAACGGCGTAAAGAGTTTGATTCAGCATTTCGGAACAGCGAATTTCGCGCGGCTGCGACTCGGCATCGCGAATGATTTGCTCGGCGTGATGCCGACTGATGAATTCGTTTTGGGGAAATTCATGCCCGGCGAAGAGACAGAGATTCCGGAGATCCTGACGAAAGCGAGCGAAGTGGTAGAAAAATTTTTGCAAGCTGGCGCGGAAAATTTAACAATTTCTGAATGAAAAAATTTCTTACAAAGCTAAATAACGGACTGAACCTTTCGCGAGACGAAGCTGCCGCAGCGATGCAAGTCATCATGTCTGGCGGCGCGAGCGAAGCTGAGCTGGAAGAATATCTTATTTTGCTCGCCGAAAAAGGCGAAACGGCAGATGAGATTGCCGGCAGTGCACACGCCATGCGCGAAAATTCTCGGAAAATTTTTCCCAAAGTTGCACGCTTCGTCGACATCGTCGGGACCGGTGGCGACTGCTCGGACACTTTCAATATTTCGACTACTGCCGCTTTCGTCGTCGCCGGTGCCGGAGTCGCCGTTGCCAAGCACGGTAATAAAGCGGTTTCATCGAAGAGCGGCGCGGCGAATGTGCTCGAAGCACTCGGCGTGAAAATCGATCTCGAGCCTGAGCGCGTGGAAAAATGCATCGAAGAAATTGGCATTGGATTTTTGTTCGCACCGATTTTTCACCCGGCGATGAAATACGCCGCGCCCGTCCGCGCGAAGCTGAAACGCAAAACTATCTTCAATCTGCTCGGTCCGCTGACAAACCCCGCTGGCGCGAAGCACCTTTTGATCGGCGTTTTCGAAGAAAGATTGGCGCCGATTTTCGCCGAAGTCTTGTGTAAAAATGGCGTGACGCACGCCCTCGTCGTCCACGGCGACGGACTCGACGAATTTTCGACAACGGGAAAATCGACTGTTTTTGAAGTGCAAAACGGAAAAATCGAAAAGCTCGCAATTGATTTAGCGGAATTTGGAATCCAAAAAACGGCGCGCGAAAATTTGCGCGGCGGCGATGCGACGGCGAATGCGCAGATTTGCCGCGAGATTTTGGCGGGCAAAAGTGACGCCGCCAAAACAGAGATTGTTATTCTGAATGCTGGCGCAGCAATCTTCGCGGCAGATGCTGTGCCAAATTTGGCGGCAGGAATCGCGGCGGCGCGCCAGTCGCTCGAGTCCGGCGCAGCGGAACGGAAATTGAAAAGCTTGATTGAGTTCAGCAATTAAGTCTAAAATGCCGTCTTGATTTAAGCTCATAGTAATTTACTAAGATGAAGAAGAAAAATCCCCCAAAAATCGTCGTAAGTGATGCATGTATCGGTTGCGGAATTTGCGCCACGATTGCCCCGGAAGTTTTTGAAATGGATCCAGTGAGCGGCAAAAGCCAAGTTCGCGCTGATGTTGATTTGAAAAATTTAAAAAAGGCTGAGGAGGCCGCAGCGGTCTGCCCGGTCGGAGCAATCGAAATCGAGGAATAATCCAGGAAAGCAAAGCACTCACCCACTCCTTACTTTTTACGCGCCGAACATGGAAGAGTCCACGCTTACTTCTGGAGAAATTCCGAGGCAACTAAGCTTCGCCGAGAAGGCGCGTGCTTTGCTGTACTCGCATCCCCCCCGAGTCGCTATCTTGGCGACAATATTCGCAGCTGAACAAACAGATCTCAAAAAACGGGAACTAATAAGACTTTTTGTAGCTAGCCTTTTTCACGATGCCGGAAAAATCTGTGTTGATGGCATTTTGAAAATGACCTTCAATGACTGCAAATTAAGCCCTGAGGATAAAATAAAAATGGATACTCATCCAATTTACGGGCACAAATTTTTCACCTGGCTTGGCTTACCCAAAATTGCTGAAATTATCTTAGAACACCATGAGCGCTGGAACGATCGTGATCATGGCTACCCGCGAAAATTAAAAGGTGAAGCAATATCTTTATCTGCACGAATCCTGGCGATGGCTGACGCTCTCGATGTCATGATTGCTTGGCGACCATATAATCATCTTAAAAATATAGATGAAGCCATCGCCGAAATACACGATGAGTCTGGAAAACAATTTGACCCAGGACTTGTCGAGCCTTTTTGCGAATTTGTCGAGAAACACCGCCTGCTTATCAGATTTCTTTTGCTAAACTCCCCCCGTGCAAAATCCGAAAGAAATCTTGGCGAACCTGAACCCTGCCCAAATTGAAGCAGTCCAAACGCTGAAAGGTCCGATGCTCGTCATCGCGGGCGCCGGTTCGGGCAAGACGAAAGCGCTGACACACCGCATCGCGAATCTAATTGCGAGCGGAATTTCGCCGCATGAAATTTTGGCAGTGACCTTCACGAATAAAGCAGCGGGTGAAATGAAGAGCCGCATCCGCGCGATGCTCGGCGAAAAAATCGCCATGCCAGTCGTCGGCACTTTTCACTCGATCTGTGTGCAGATTCTCCGGCGCGAAATTCACCACCTCGGACGCGAAAATAATTTTTTGATTTACGACGGGACGGATCAGAAGCTGCTGATGAAAAGGATTTTCAAAGATAAAAATATCGAGGAAAAAGAATTCAATCCGGCGGCAATCTTGTCAGCGATTTCCGGCGCGAAGTCCCGGCTCGTCAGCCCGACGAGCTTCGTCGGCGGCTCGCGCTTCGGTGATCTGGCAGCTGAACTTTATCCGCTTTACGAAAAAAAATTGGCGGAAGCGAATGCGCTCGACTTCGACGATTTGCTTTTGAAAGTCGTCGAGCTGTTTGAAAAATTCCCACAAATTCTCGAGAAATATCAAGAGAAATGGCACTTCATCTCAGTCGACGAATATCAGGACACCAATCTGGCGCAGGCGCGGATCACGAATTTGCTCGCAGAAAAATACCGCAATCTCTGCGTAATCGGCGATCCAGATCAATCGATTTATTCTTGGCGCGGCGCGGACATTTCAAACATTCGCGATTTCAAGAAGAATTATCCTGAGGCCAAGATCGTGAAGCTCGAACAAAATTACCGCTCGACCACGACGATTCTAGACGCGGCGAACGCGGTCATCGCCCGCAATGGCAACCGCGAAGACAAAAAACTTTGGAGTCAAAAGGCCGGCGGCGAAAAGATTTTCCTGCTGGAAATGAACGACGAGCGCGAGGAAGCGGAATTCATCGCAGCAGAGATTGAAAGAAAAATTCGCGAGACAAATTGTTTTTACCGCGACTGCGTGATTTTGTATCGCACCAACGCTCAATCGCGCGTCATCGAGGAAGTCTTCCTCCGACACGGTCTGCCGCACCGCATCATCGGCGGCGTGAAGTTTTACGCGCGCAAGGAAATCAAAGATGTTTTGAGTTATTTGAAGATAATTCAAAATCCGCGCGACGACATTTCCCTGCTTAGAGTTTTGAATGTGCCGACGCGCAAAATCGGTCTGCGCACGGTCGAAGTTTTGCAAAGCAAAGCGACCGAGGTCGGCGGCGGGATTTGGGACGCGCTGAAAAATTGTCGCAACACGGAAATTCCTGACAGCAAAAAAGAAATTTTGGAGCGCTTCGTCCGCCTGATCGAAGAACTGCAAGATCTGAATAGAAGAAACACCGCCGCGAGCCTGATTAAAAATGTTTTGGCTCGGACCAAGTTAAAAGAATTTTGGCTGAGCGAAGGCGAAGCCGAGGGCGAGGCTCGCGTCGAAAACGTGCTCGAACTTATCTCGGTCGCTGCGAAATACGACGCGCTCGAACCGACCGTCTCGCTCGCGACTTTCCTCGAGGAAATCTCGCTACTCTCGGATGCCGACCAGATCGAAGAAAAAGAAAATTCTGTTTTGCTGATGAGCCTTCACTCTGCGAAAGGCCTAGAATTCCCAGTCGTTTTCATTGCCGGACTCGAGCAAAATATCTTCCCGCATTCGCGCAGCCTGCTCGAACCGCGCCAGCTCGAGGAAGAACGCCGTCTGTTTTACGTTGGAATCACGCGCGCGATGGATTCGCTTTTCCTCCTACGCGCACGCCAAAGGATGTTTTTTGGCGAGACGCAGATGAATGCGCCAAGCGAATTTCTCAAAGACATTCCTGAAAATCTGCTCGCCGAAGAATCCCGGCGAGAGCTAAAAAGAAGAGGTTTTGGCGAAAGAATGCTGCCGGACGAAAGTAGCGACGGGTTGCAACCCGTCGTCCCGCCAGCCGAATTCACCGTCGGCGAACGCGTCGCGCATCCGGTCTTCGGCGAGGGCACGGTCGTAAATGTCATGGGCGGCGTGATCGAAGTGAATTTCCCAATCGGCGTGAAAAAACTGGCGATCTCAATCGCACCTTTAAGAAAAATTGGCTAGAATTTTTTCGTGGAAAATGAATTTCACAAACGCAAGCTCGCACCGAGATTGAATGATTTTGATTATTCGACTGACGGCGCATATTTCATCACGACCTGCACGCAAAATCGCGAAAACTTTTTTGGCAAAATCGAAAATGAAAAAATCGTTTTGAATAATTGTGCAAAAATCGTACGCGAAAAATGGCTGTGGTTATCGAAACAATATCCCTATCTCATCCTCGATGAATTCGTCGTGATGCCAAATCATTTTCATGGGATTTTGATAATTGATTCTATTTTTTGTAATGATGAATCGGGAGATTTTTGTAGGGGTGGGTCGCGACCCACCCCTACAAAAACACAACCCACCCCTACAAAAACCACCATTCTTGCAAAAAACAAAATCAAACCACTCACGAAATTAATCGGCGCATTCAAAACTGTTTCTTCGAAAGAAATTCACCTCACGATTAGACCAGATTTTCGCTGGCAACGCAGCTTCCATGACCACATCATTCGCGATGAAGACGAGCTAAATCGTATCCGCGATTATATCCGGCTAAACCCCGCACACTGGACGAAAGATAAAAATCTTCACAACAACAACGATAAATAAAATTTTGCTAAAATTCCCACCAATGCCCGGGTGGTGAAATTGGTAAACACGCACGCTTCAGGAGCGTGTGCTGCAAGGCTTGGAGGTTCAAGTCCTCTCCCGGGCACCATTCTTCACTCCAGTGAAGAATGCCCTTCGTAGCCTTGGCGAAGAAGGGCGAATGGATTCACTAACTTTAACAAAACCAAAATGAATTTCTTTGCCACGAACGCGCCGAGCTGGTATGCCAGCCTCATCAAGCCAAGCTTCGCGCCACCTCCCGCAGCTTTTGGAATTGCTTGGTCAATTTTATATCCGATCATTTTCATCACTTTCGGAATCGTGTTTTGGCTCGCCGCAAAGAAAAAAATCCCGCGCCTCGTCGCGCTCCTCTTCGCGCTAAACTTGCTTTACAACTTCGCCTTCTCACCGATCCAATTTGGTCTGCAAAATAATCTACTCGCCGCAGCCGACATCGTCTTACTACTGGCGACGCTCATTTGGGCGATCTTCGCCATCTGGAAACACTCGAAAGTCTTGGCACTCGCGCAAATCCCCTATTTGCTGTGGGTTTCCTTCGCGACGGTTTTGCAAATCTCGGTTACCGTTTTAAACGCCTGAGGTAATTTTTCAATTCGACTGGCAAAGGCGAATTAAATTCGACGAGCTCTTTGGTTTTGGGATGGCGAAATTTGAGTTCAGCAGCGTGCAAAAACATACGCGGTGCGGCAAATTTTTCATTTAATTTTTTGGAAGAATAGGTCGGATCGCCAATCAGCGGATAGCCGATTGATTGGAAATGCACGCGAATTTGGTGTGTCCGACCGGTGAGCAATTTGACCCGCACGAGTGTCGCCTCTGCGAATTGTTCGACCACTTCGAATTCCGTAATCGCCTCCCGCGCGTCTGAATCGGTCGAAACACGGCGGCGCGTCGGATCGCGCGGATCGCGACCGAGCGGCGCATCAATGCGCCCACGCAGGGTTTTTAATTTTCCGACGACGAGAGCAAGGTAAAATTTTTCGACGCGGCGCTCGGCAAATTCCTTGCCGAGAAATGTCTTGGCAGCTTCCGTCTTGGCGACGACGAGACAGCCCGAAGTTTCGCGGTCGAGACGATGCACGATACCCGGTCGTCGATCTTCGCTCGCCTTTTTTTTCAAATGAAACAAGACCGCATTGACCAAAGTCCCCGCGACATGCCCGCCGTGATCCGTCGGGTGGACGACCATCCCACTTGCTTTATCAACTACGAGAATTTCCGAATCTTCGAAAAGAATTTGGAGCGGTAAATTTTCCGGCTCAATTTTAAGTGTTTTGAGCGGCGGAACTTTAATTTCAATCAAATCACCCGCCGCAATTTTTTGCGCCGGCTTGGCGGGCTTGGAATTCACGAGCAGCTCGCATTTCGCAAGCAAGGAGCGCGAAAACTGCGGCAGCTCCTTAGCTAAAAATTTATCGAGACGAGTAGAAACTTCGTCCTCAGCGATTTTGAAATGAAAGTAAGCCAATCCAGAATTAAGAATTAAGTTTGTAAGAACTAAGGATTTTTAAAATAGATTGTAAGAATTCAGAACCTAATTCTGTTTTCCTTATTCTTTGTTCTTAGCTTTTGATGCGGTAATAATTTTTGATCGACTCCTCCGTCCCGAAAGCAACATCCGTCTTGGCGCACTTCGGACAGCGGAAAGTAAATTTCTTTTTGGTCTGTTTCGCCTCGACCAATTCCTGGCACCTCTTGCAAAAAAAGACGAGCTTCGCGGGTGGAATGGCGTCCTCACTTTGGGGAATCGGCGTGATGGTGCGAAGGTCAGAGGACATAAGATGTTGGAGGTGTTCTAATTGTTAGAAATATTCTAATTGTGCAAGCTGCTCTAAAGAGGTTTTTAATTTCAATTCGAACATCTCTAACAGTTCGAACAGTTAGAACTTCAAATGTCGAGGCGCATGCGCGCGTCTTCTTTGGTTTTTTCTGGGTCATCGCGCAAATCAATCTGACTGCCGAATTGCGGACGCCGCGGCAAATGCGCGATTGGTTCAGCGTGAGAATGTGCACGCAGCTGCTCTTCATTCCTGAGCAAATAGCCGCCGAAGAAAACAAACACAGTGCCGACAAGCGCGAGATGAATGCCCAGCCGAAGCTCGTAATTCGCCGCGCGGGTAAGCGAAGTCGCATGCATGATTGTAAGCACGAAAACGAGCAGCGCAGACTCCCCGCCAAGGAAAGTGAGCAAGACGGAATCCCGCCAGCCAGTCCGCGGAAAACGAACCCCAAATAGCGGCAGCGCGACGACCGCGAGTGATAACAACATGCAAACGAGCGTGATGATGCCAATAATTAAATTTTGGTCGCCAAAACCATTGTAGGAATTCTCGGTGCCAAGCACCGCAGTCCCGATCGTGTGCCAAGGCATGAAAATCGAGAACAAAGTGAGTAGTGAACCCGCGAGGACAATCTGTCGCGCCCGCGAAAGATTCTTGAGATTTTGGGAAACCGATTGCATCGCTAGAAGATTAAAGGTTATGCGCCATTCTTTCAAGATTTTTAGCCAAAGCACTTTCAAGCTTTTTCTTCCAAGTTTTCAAAAGACGACCCTGACTCAGATTGGAAATAAAAATTTGCAACTTGCCGGCGAATTTACCAATCCGTTCATCGCCATTTTGGGCGGTGTCCACGAAAAAAACTCTTTGCTCATTTTGGTCCGGCTTGTCGGCAATCATGATATTACTGGTATAGCGCGGATCGGCAAGCGCTCCTCCCACAGCCGCTCGGAATTTCGCGCGTCGCGGAGTACGCAACAAATCGGGTCTGGGTAAATTCTCTCTTTTGTGTTTGGCTAAAATCGCTTCCAAAAGATTTACTAATTCCAAAAGCTGACGAACGACTTCTGTGTCAGAATAAAGCTCTTGATCTGTAATTTGATCCAAGGCTTTACCGGCGATAAAAGGCTGCAAATGATACGCTTGCGGCTCAGTCTCAGGATTATCCCGAGCAATGAAATGGAAAGTTGGCGGCAGGAATTTTTGGAATCCTGGGAAACTTTTTAGTAAATTATAGAAATTTACATTTTGAGCCAAAACACTTTGAACCTCTGATCTTGTTTTAATTTTCAGCCGTTTTAAAACTATTTCTGATTTCGACCCATCCTTTGTTTCGACTGCGACTCGCGAAACATGCGACCAGCCCATGCTGTCAGCTGGCTGGGCCCCCTTAATTTTAAGCGGCAAAACATTCCCCTCAGAAAAACTATCGGCTGGCGGCTTCCTATCTTTTTCGGATAAATATGAAGGCATCGCAAAAATTATTCTCTTCTATTTTACAATTATAGAACTAATTTGTCAAAAAATAAAAATCGGCGAACTCAGTCTTATTCTTTCAAGATTTGATTTTTGAGCTAAATTTTTGCACAATGAACGCAAGCAATTTCGCTGATGGAAAGCACTCCCAAACCAATCGCACACAAAAATTTGAAGTGGTACGATTTTCCTAAACCGGATCAATCGATCATTGATTTTCTCGCAAAAAAATTCAAATTCCATCCGCTCGATCTCGAGGACTGCCTCACCGAGATTCAGCGACCGAAGATCGACGAATATTCGAATTACCTTTTTATCGTTCTGCATTTTCCGATCTGGAGTCAGCGGACGCGGCAAATCACGACTGAGGAAGTCGATATTTTCATCGGTCAAAGTTTCGTAATTACACTACACAACGACGCGCTCCCACCGCTCGAAAAAATTCGCACCGCCTGCCAAAAAAAATCCGGTCGTGAAAAATACTTCAAACGCGGCAGCGGCTATTTTTTGTACGAATTGACGAGTGAACTCTTCGATTATTGTTTTCCGATCATCGATAAATTGTGGCAACAAGTCAGCTCAATCGAGCGGGACGTTTTCGATCAAGAAGGCATGCGCGACCTCCTAAAAGACATTATGTTGCTGAAAAAAAACATCATTACTTTTCGAAGAATTCTGCAACCGGAACGTCCGGTCGTCTCTGCTCTCGAGCACAAAAATAAAAAATTCTTGCCGGAAAAACTGGAAGTTTATTTCGACGATGTCGTGGATAAGATTGAAAAACAATGGAATTCGCTCGACTCACTGAAAGAAGTCGCCGAGACTTTGCAAGATGCAAATGAGAGCTTGATCTCGCACCGCAGCGGCGAGACAATCAAAATCCTCACGATTTTCAGTGTAATTATGCTGCCACTCACTTTGATTTCCGGAATCTTCGGCATGAATGTCACCGTGCCACTTCAAGAAAGTCCAGTCGCATTTCTCACAATCTCCGGCGTGATGCTGGCAACTGTCGTCTCCATGCTGGCATATTTTCGCTGGAAAAAATGGTGGTAGGAAATCGGTAGTTAATAGTTGATAGTTTTTAGAAAAAACAAAAAATCCCGCGTGCGATTCCGATGGAATCACTTTTGGCAGGATTATTTGCAATCTAAGATTTGCTACTTGTGTATTTTAGCCGCGCACTTAAATTTAGGCAATTTTGGAAGTAAAAACATTTTTAACAATCTTTTTACATATTTTCCACCTGAATTTATTGATTTTTTACATATTTCCGTTAAATTGCTGACAAATGCTAACCACCCGCCAAAATCGCTTCCTCGAGTTGCTGCGCAACTTCATCGCGCTGCACGGCGACTCCCCGACGCTCGCCGAGATGAAAGTTTGGATGGAAGAAAACGACTGGGGCGAAGTCTCGAGCCTGAATAGCGTGAAACAATATCTCGACGCTTTGGTGAGCAAAGGCTTCATCGCACGCGAAAGCAAAAAGCGCGGCATCACACTCGTCGACGATAAACTCAGTACACAAAAAATCCCACTCATTGATTCGCGCGTTTCTTGTGGCAGCGCGACCAATTTGCTCGAAGACGATGCCTGTGACTTTCTCGAAGTTTCGAAAAAATTGATTCGTAGTTTTGAAAAAGTTTTTGCCTTCCGCTGCGAAGGCGACTCGATGAATCAGGCCGGCATCGACGACGGCGATTATGTCCTAGTCCGACCTGAGACACATGACGTACGCGATGGTGATTTGGTTTTGGCAAGTGTGAATGACTGCGGCGTAGTCAAGAAATTCAAACGTGCTGGCGAGACAATCTCACTCCTGCCCCAGAGCTCGAACCCAATTCATAAACCAATCTATCTGCACGCGAGTGACAATGGCGCGATTGTCGGCAAAGTGCTGAGCATTTTGAAGAACTAAGAACTAAGAACTAAGGATTAAGGATTAAGTTAACTAATTTAAATGCAAACATTCAAAGACTTAAAAGTCTGGGCAAAAGCACATAATTTGGTTTTAAGCATCTACGGAATTACAGGAAAATTTCCAAGCGAAGAAAAATTCGGGTTAACTTCACAAATTCGCAGAGCTGCCGTCTCGATTCCCTCAAACATTGTGGAAGGTTTCAAAAGAAAAACTAAAAATGATTCTCTGCACTTTTACACTATTTCTGAAGGAAGTCTGGAAGAAATCAAGTATCAAACTTTGCTAGCAAAAGATTTGAAATACATCTCGACAACAGCCTATGAAGAAATTATTTCGCAAGCCGAAGAAGTTGGAAAAATGCTAAATGGATTTAAAAAGGCAATCTTAAAAAATTAATCCTTACAAACTTATTTCTTAATCCTTACCAACTTAATCCTCGTCCCATGCAAACCGAATTCACCTTCAAATCAAGCGAAATCAAGCAACCCAGCGACTTTTTTTCAATTCAGAAAGCGCAACTAATCCTGACTTTACTCTCGCTCGCAGTCGCCTTTTTCGCCATTTTGGAATTGTCGATTTCCTAATTTTTTATTTAAACTAAAACCACTAATCCCCTCACCATGGACGACAACAAAAGAAAAGCGCTCGAAGCCGCACTCGGACAAATCTCGAAAAATTTTGGCGAGGGTGCAATCATGCGACTCGGCGAAGCAAAACGCATCAATGTCGCGACTATTCCGACTGGTTCAATTTCACTCGACCTCGCGCTCGGCGGTGGCTTGCCGAAAGGTCGCGTGATTGAAATTTATGGTCCGGAGAGCTCTGGCAAAACGACACTCTCGCTGCACGTCATTTCAGAATTCCAGAAAGCCGGCGGTCAAGCCGCTTTCGTCGATGCCGAACACGCGCTCGACCCAGAATACGCTGCGCACATCGGCGTCGATGTCGACAACCTGCTGATTTCCCAACCAGACACCGGTGAGCAAGCACTCGAAATCGTGGAAACTTTGGTGCGCTCCAGCGCGGTCGACGTAATCGTAATCGACTCAGTCGCGGCGCTCACGCCACGCGCAGAGATAGAAGGCGAAATGGGCGGATCGTTGCCTGGACTACAAGCGCGCCTGATGAGCCAAGCCTTGCGCAAGCTGACTGCCATCGTCGCGAAATCTGGGACGACTTTGATTTTCTTGAATCAGCTTCGTATGAAAATCGGCGTGATGTTCGGTAATCCCGAGACCACAAGCGGCGGTAATGCGCTGAAATTTTATGCTTCAGTGCGCCTCGACATCCGCCGCACAGGTAAGATCGATACCGGCACCGGCGATGCGAAACAAACCATCGGCAACTCGACGCGCGTGAAAGTCGTGAAAAATAAAGTCGCCCCACCTTTCCGCCAAGCGGAATTCGAGATTCGCTACAATGTCGGAATTGATAAAGCCTCTGATCTAATCTTGACTGGCGTGCGACTCGGCGTCATCGGCAAGTCCGGCGCATTCATCGAAATCGAAGGCACTAAATATCAGGGTATGGAAAAAGCGCGTGCTGCCCTACTCGCCGACAAAAAACTCTTCGCCACCATCGACAAAAAAGTTCGCGTCGCTGCCAAAGGCGTTGATCTCACGACCGGCGAAGTGAAATGACATGAAACATAGAACTCACAACATGAAACATGGAGTACGAGGAGAATTTTCAAATTTACGAATTTACAAATTTTCAAATAAAATTCAAAACTCACCGGTGAAATTCCAACACTGCAGAATTGAAGCTTGAAAATTATTTCGTAAATTACGAGAATTGAGAATTCGAAAATTTTCTCAACTCAAACCTGAAATTAGTTTCGAGATTAGGGCAGCATTAAGACTAATGCTCCATGCTATGTTCCATGTTTTGTCTTGTAAAACAAGCTTTTTTCTGCTAAAATGGCGAGAATACAAAATTGCAAAACCAAAACCACAAATCGGAATTAAGCGCTGCAGAAGTCGAGCAACTGCGCCGTGAACTCATGCGCGCCGAGGCTCGCTTCCGCCGCAGAATCTCCCGCGCGCGCCAAGCCAAACCACTCGCCGAATTCGGAAAGTTCGGACTCACTGCTGTGATTATTTTTGTCATTGTTTTCGTCGGCATGAACTTCGGCGCTTTCGAAAAACAAGCAGTCTTTTTGCTGGCGAAAGTCGAGTCAAGTGAACCAGTCGCTGCACCGAATTCCGTCACGAAAAAAGTTGAATTTCAGAAACCCAAGCTTGTCGTCGCCAAAGACTCAAAAAATAATCGACTCGCCTTACCACCACTCTTGACCGAAGTCGCGCCACCCGATAATCGACTAATCATTCCCTCGCTCTCGATCCAGGCGCCAATCCAAACTCCGGCGAATGTTGATCTGACCGCGGCGAATTGGGAAACTATCGAATCACAAGTCCAGGATGCTTTGCAAAATGGCGTCGTGAGCTTCCCAGGAACTGCCAAACCGGGCGAACGCGGAAATGCTTTTATTACAGGTCATTCGAGCTATTACCCGCTTCTGCCGGGGCGATACAAAGATGTTTTCGCGCTGCTGCCGCAAATCAAAATTGGCGATGAAATCGAAGTCTGGCAAAACGAACGCAAATTTACTTACCGCGTGAGCGACAAAAAAGAAGTCTCACCGCGCGATGTCGGCGTTTTGGAAAATACACAAGACTACCGACTGACCTTGATGACTTGCACGCCGGTAGGTACCGCACTTCACCGCTTAATCGTGACGGCTGAACTAGTCAAAAGTGCGTGATAAAATTGGGAAGATGCTGGGGTGGTGAAATGGTAGACACGCTGGTTTTAGGAACCAGTGCCGCAAGGCATGGAGGTTCAAGTCCTCTCCCCAGCACCAATCTAGCAATTTCTATAAAATCAAAATCATGAAATTCAAGGAAAATAACCCTTGGTATTGTCCCAGAAATTTAGTCCCATTCTTGATGACGATTGTCATGATTCCCTTCTTCGTCACAGCAGATTTCATCATGGAAATTTTTCACCGGGTTTGCTTTCCCTTTTACAAATTCAAATACGTCGAGCGCAAAAAATACATCCGCATCGACCGACACCGCCTGAGCTATCTTAGCTGGATGGAAAAATTCGGCTGCGCTTATTGTGGCTATGCCAATGGTCTCGCGGCGTATTGGGTCGCTATTCTTGGCGAGACTGAAAGATATTGGTGCGGAATCCGCCACAAAAAAATCGATGGCTTCGTTCCACCGCAGCATCATAAAAATTTTATGCAATACGGAGATGAAAAGACTTTCAGAGAGCACGCTGAAAAATGTAAGAAGCTTTGAGTTCCATGCTATGTGTTCCAAGTTTCTGAGCTTCGAGTATTGAACCATTGAACTATTCGATCATTGAATCATTAAATTATTTACTCATTCGACAAAAAAGCCCACCTCATCCAAGCGAGCTTTTTTGCATTTCCAAACTTTTAACCTCAAAAATTAGCGTATTCTACGTACGCGGAACTTAACTTTGCCGGGAGAAAAAACATTGTGCTCGTGATGCAGGTAAAACAAAGCCGCGACGACGAGCAGTGCACCAATGACATTCAGAATTTTCGAAAGAGCAGTCGCGGCCGCCGCGGCGTGGAGCTTCTCAGTAATTACCGTCATGTCAGCTGCGCCATGCAAAGTTTCAACCGGCACGCCAGCGTAGAAATTTTGCTGCGCGACATAATCCGTCGCATTCGTCGCGACAAACTCCGACGGTCCGACCTGCGCTGAGATGACGAGATGTACCGCCGCCGCAATCACGACCAATCCAGCGAAAGTAAAAATCAACGGAGAAATAAACCTCGAAAAATCCGGCAGCGTCTCACGAATCAAGAGATGCGGACGCGCCGCAAGATGCGCACGCGAATGCGCAATGATGAGATCCGCCGTCGAACCACGTACCTTTAGTTTGTTGTTTGTTTTGGTCATTGTTAGTTTTTAAATCTGGCTATTCTAGCATTTTTAAAGCCTATAAACAATCACACTCGATTGACTAAATCAAAACTTTATTTCGAAAAAAGCTTGAGAAAATCGCCCAAGATTACGAGCTCGCTCGCGTTTTTGTCGACAGATCGGAGATGAAAATTACATTTTTAAATTTTTGCTCTCTCATCGTTTCAATAAAAAAAACCGCTCTTTTCAGGTCTTTTCAAGTTTTTGCAATCATGCTGACTTTTCCGTAAAATCCGCGGGCTTTAATCTCTAAAATGGCTCATAAGAAAGCTGGTGGCTCCACCCAAAATACGCGTGATTCGCAGCCGAAATATCTCGGCGTGAAAAAATTCGGCGGTGAGAAAGTCGTCGCCGGAAATATCATCCTGCGGCA
Source organism: bacterium (assembly GCA_021779375.1). Taxonomy (GTDB): domain Bacteria; phylum Patescibacteriota; class Gracilibacteria; order JAHISY01; family JAHISY01; genus JAHISY01. The sequence continues at coordinate 66,973 of JAJYAT010000002.1, forward strand.
AAAAGGCATGAAATATGAGCCGGGAACAAATGTCTACGCTGGCAAAGATTTTTCACTACACGCGACGATTGCCGGCCAGGTGAAGTTTTCTGAGAAGCGCATTCTGAAATTCAACGGACAGAAAAAACGCAAAACCATCGTCGCAGTAGAGGCGGTGAAATAAGTTTCACAGAGAATTTGCTACAATCGAATAAATAATTTTTGTAATGGCTCTCCTCGTTCTCGTCCGTCACGGTCAATCGGAGTGGAATTTGAAAAATATTTTCACGGGTTGGCACGATGTCGATCTCACCGAAAAAGGTGCCATCGAAGCCCGCTCAGCTGGAGAGAAATTGAAAAAACTCGGCGTGAAATTCGACACGGCTTTCACGAGTAACTTAGTGCGCGCGCAAAAAACGCTCGCAATCATTTTAGGAGAACTCTGTATACCGAATTTGCCGACAGAAAAAAACCTCGCATTGAATGAGCGCGATTACGGCGACCTAACCGGACAAAACAAGGCTGAGGCCGCAGCTAAATTTGGCGCGGAACAAGTTCAGATTTGGAGACGCAGCTTCGATGTCGCACCCCCTGGCGGCGAAAGCCTGAAAGATACAGCCGCACGCACGCTGCCCTATTTCGATGCGAAAATCATGCCAGTGGTCAGGATCGGTAAAAACGTCTTGGTTTCAGCGCATGGCAATTCACTGCGCTCAATCGTAATGCAACTCGACCAACTTTCGGCTGAGGAAATCGTCAAGCTCGAAATCCCAACCGGCGTGCCAATCGTCTATGAAGTCGATACGAACGGAAAAGTGATTTCGAAGAAGATTCTGTAAGTAAAACCGAAATACCTACGAATCACCTAAAGCTTCTTTATGACTTTAATACCAGAAGCGGTTTTCATTCTTACCGATGAAGCTTTTGGATCAGCGATATCAACTAAAACAATTCCACGCACGACACCATTTTTACCAATCCGCAAGGGTGAAGTGGTCGATCCGGTCGGCTGGCAAGCAGCTTTGACGATAGCCGTGCCGTCGAATATTCTCAGTCCACAGTCTTCTTCTGCTGTAGATACTGGAGTGTACTCACATTTAGTCGACGCTGTACAAGCTGCGACTAATTTTTTTGGTGTGTCAGCAGTAAGTCCAGTATCATCACCAGCACATAAAACTGCGTTTGCAGGAGTAGCGCCAGTACAGCTGTAAGCATTAAGAGTACATACGCCACCAGAAAGCGTGTAACCGCTGCTGCAAGTATATTCACATTTAGGCGTTCCGCAGGTCGCCACTACTGTGTTGGCAGTATCAGCAGAAAGACTGGTATCGTCGCTAGTACATAAAGTTGCGTTTGATGGTGTGACGCCAGTGCAACTGTAAGAACCAGCAACGCATTTATGACTACTGGAGCAAGTCTGGCCAGGTGGACAAGATTTCGGACCATCCCAGCTTCCCTCTGAACACAGCCAGCCAGTATGACACTCCCAGCTTGAGATGTCCCCTATACTGTTGGCGAATCCATCACAATTTGCGCATTGGTCAGGTCTGGCACACGCTTTGTATGATGGTACACTGCAAGGACACTGCCCTGTCGGACATGCGTATGTATTGAGAGTGTATTTTATTTTCTCATCGGTATCGTTACCGCAACAATTCGCTGAAGTACCGCCGAAATATTTGGAAGAGCTAAACCAAGTACCTCCAGCTGAGGTACACGCTGTCTGAGAACAATCAGGATCTGTGCTGAGATTGAATCCGCAAACATGATTAATGCAGGTCTTGGTCGTAGTACAAGGATTTGAGTCATCTGGACAATCCGTATTCACATTGGCTGGGATGCATTGGTATGTGTCACACTTATGGTCGTTGCAATAACCATAACCATCTGAGGTCGCACAACTTTTATTGGTAGATTTAACGGCACTAACACCATCGCAACTCCACTCCATCAAATTAGTGGTACTGGTGCAACCCGTATAAGATTGAACACCCTTGAAATAAGCACCTGGAGGACTACTCGTATCTCTACACGCCGGCCAAACTGCACAATGATTACCAGTGCAATAAGCAAGTCCTACCGTGCCCGGACAGGTCTGTAAATTAGAAGTAACTGCATCCTGACCCACACAGCTCCACACCCTCAAAGTCGTAGAATCACTACAACCGGTGAAAGACTGAACACCATTAAGAAGCGCCCCTGGAGGAGTAGTTGTGTTCTGACAAGCCGCCCACACTTGATTCACTGACAAAAATAAAGTGAACAAGAAAACGCAGGAAATCAGAATTCTTTTAAGCATAAATTTGTTTTTTAGAGTGCTCATTTTTCTAATTAAATAAATTAAATATCCGTCCTCAACCAAATCTGACCAGTGACTGGACTCGTCGGGTCACTGGTTCTGGTTTCGATGATGAGTCCTCCGGTTGTCTTGGTGAGACCTCCGACTATCTCCAGCTTGGTGCTCGGAGTGGTAGTCCCAATGCCGACATTGCCACCAGCCTTAATCGTAATCCGGTCTTGAGTGTCCCAAATCCTCAAATCAGAGCCTTCTGAATATATTTGCCAAGAGCCAGTGTTCGACTTCAACATTAGGTCGCCGCCTTCTGTACCGGTGCCTTCGATAAGAATTGTTGGATAACTGGCACTCTTGATACTGAGGAGTTCAGCAGGAGTGTTTGTACCAATACCGACATTGCCACCGTTATAAAAAGCATTGGTTGCATTGGCTTGCCAAAGTCCAGCGGTCAAAACCACATTGCCACTACCAGGTGCCGCCACTGGTGCATTCCCAGAAGGCCAAGTAGTAGCTGCTAGAGCAATCGCCGCCAGCACAAAGATTACGACAAACAGCGACCCGAGATTACGAGCGATGCGCTCGAGGAAGGGGGTGGATTTTTTAGGCATCGGTAGTGGGTTATTTTGATTGCGAGAATTCTAACAATTAAGTTTTTAAAAACAAAGTCTAATCTCCCCAGCCCAATCGCTCTGGCAAATAATATCGAAATTATCTCGGGAAAACACTACAAAACCCAATCAAAATTCGCGCCAAACAAAACCTAAGCGCAAATTACCTTAGAGTTTTTTGAGTGCTTTCGTCCCAGAGGCAGTTTTAATTCTGGTCTTAGTTGCAGCTGTGTCTGCCAAGTCGACCAAAGCAACTCCGCGCACAGCGCCATTTTTGTAAATTCGCAGCGGTGATGTTGCAGAGCCTACTGGCTCACAAGCAATTCTCTGCACACTCACACCATCAAACACTCTCAGCCCACAATCTTCCTCTGTAGAAGCTGTTGGCACATACTCACACTTGGTCGAGACTGTACAAGCCAGCACCGATTTTTTTGGTGTATCTGCAGTAAGTCCGGTATCATCGCCAGCACACAGTGTAGAGTTCGCGGGCGTAGCGCCAGTACAAACAAAAGGAACACCACAAGAAACTGTGGTAAGCGTCGGTGGATCACTCCATAGACCACCCTGCACCGCATGCACCCAAACGTTATACGCTGTTCCCATTACTCCACCATTCCATGTGTAGCTTGTGCCTGTCAAATTATCTACAGCTAAAAGATGAGGCGGATTTGTGTCAGTATCAATTCTCAAAGCATAAGTTATACCACTCCCACTTACAGCCGACCAACTAGTTGAAACTTGCCCACTGGCATTACAAGAAGCGCTGAGAGATGCCGGAGGTGGAGGAGGGGTAACAGAGCATCCATCCGTTGTTAAATTTGTAGTGTTGGTTGCTAAGGTGCTTCCGTCAGAATTTTTAATTAAAAAAAACTTCATTCCATTTGTGACTGAATTGTAAGTTTTCGAACCAGTTGCTGGTCCAGCGACGACAAGATCGCCGACTGCTGAACCAACACGAATACTGACAGTGGCAATTCCTGGAGCGTTCCATGTGAGAGTAGTTGTCCCTATTCCAGATCCATCGCAAACTTGGATCGGATTAGGATTGGACACGAGAGTATTGGGGTTAACTTTCGAAGCTGAACAACTAGCAGTAACACCCCCATCGAGCCCAACACAAGTCCAAAAAGTTGTAGCCCCGGCAGCAGGAAAAACTGGTGAAACCGGATTGGAAGTTCCTGCAGCACAAGAAGTATCAGCTACCGGCCAACTAACATAATTTGAAGCATAAACCTTATTGTTTCTTGTCCCACAAACACCATCAACCAGAAATGGGTTAACTACAACATCAACTGTTTTTTCGACTGTACCGTATGGATTAGCGCAAGATAGTTTATAGGTTTTCGTACCCGCACTTGTCGGCGTAGTAGCAGGACTGACTGTATGTGTTCCATTGGTGTGGTCTTTATCACCAATCCATGTCCCTGCTCCAGCTGGAGTTCTACTGGCAGTACAAGAAGTTGCTCTCTTAACGGTGTATGAAAAGACTATAGACTCTCCACGATTGATTGTGGTTTTATCGACAGAAAAATCAAGCGTGGGAGGCAAAGGATTAACACGATACCATAAAGGATTTATCTCGTAAGCACTTGAGCCTGTTATATTTACCTGAAACGGGATGTCTGTAGTATTTCCATACCAATAAGAAGAAGTTTCGCCTGCCATATTTCTAACCAAGACTTTAGGTGTAAAGTAAGAATCTACATACTTAGTACCATTAAAGGTTAGTGTTGAGCTACACTCTCCAGTGTTTTTGAAATAAACATACACATAAATGTCATCACCATAGTCATATACTACCGGGTTACCGACTATGGTCTTGCCACTACTATCGACAAATTTAGCAAAAAAATCATAGCTAGAGCATATACCTAAGTCAGCATTGGCCTGTTTTAAATTACTAAAAAGAAAAACTGAAGAAAGCAGAAAAAAAATGAATATCGTGAAGTATTTTCTATAATTTTTATTCATTTTTCTAATTAAATAAATTAAATATCCGTCCTCAACCAAATCTGACCAGTGACTGGACTCGTCGGGTCACTGGTTCTGGTTTCGATGATGAGTCCTCCGGTTGTCTTGGTGAGACCTCCGACTATCTCCAGCTTGGTGCTCGGAGTGGTAGTCCCAATGCCGACATTGCCACCAGCCTTAATCGTAATCCGGTCTTGAGTGTCCCAAATCCTCAAATCAGAGCCTTCTGAATATATTTGCCAAGAGCCAGTGTTCGACTTCAACATTAGGTCGCCGCCTTCTGTACCGGTGCCTTCGATAAGAATTGTTGGATAACTGGCACTCTTGATACTGAGGAGTTCAGCAGGAGTGTTTGTACCAATACCGACATTGCCACCGTTATAAAAAGCATTGGTTGCATTGGCTTGCCAAAGTCCAGCGGTCAAAACCACATTGCCACTACCAGGTGCCGCCACTGGTGCATTCCCAGAAGGCCAAGTAGTAGCTGCTAGAGCAATCGCCGCCAGCACAAAGATTACGACAAACAGCGACCCGAGATTACGAGCGATGCGCTCGAGGAAGGGGGTGGATTTTTTAGGCATCGGTAGTGGGTTATTTTGATTGCGAGAATTCTAACAATTAAGTTTTTAAAAACAAAGTCTAAATTAAAGCAACGGTGTGAGCTCAGTTTTGTGACGGTTAGCAACCACGCGTGCGAGAATTTTTTGTTCCAACTCAGTCGCACGCTCCGGCAAAGTAAAATCATTTTTCTCGAGTCGCTGCAAAATTTCATCCAGCACGCAGTAATTCGCACCCAGCTCGGCTTCGTCAGTCTGACCGGGATGCAGCTCGGCGGTCGGCGCGCGGGAAATTATTTCAAGCGGAACTTCAAGCTCGTGCGCGAGCGCAAAAACCTCTGTTTTAAAGAGATTTCCGAGCACTTCGACGTCAGCTGCGAAGTCGCCGAATTTCGTGCCATAACCAAGCAAAATCTCCGAGCGATTGGAAGTGCCGAGCACCAAAGCGTTTTGGGAATTCGCGAAATTGTAAAGCGCAGTCATACGAATCCGCGGTGCGAGATTGATCGCAGCGAGAGAATTTTGTGACCACGGCGGAGTAAATTTTTCGATAATCTCGCCAATTTCAAATTCGAAAGTTTGCACGCCGAATTGCGCCGCCAATTTTTCGGCGAGCATTTTTGACTCGTCCGAGCTGATATTTTGGCGCGGCAGGATCAAGCCGAAAACATTTTCGGAACCGAGCGCGTGCACCGCGAGCGCGAGCGTGACAGCCGAATCGACTCCGCCCGACAGCCCGACGACAGCGCGCGTGAATCCCCTGGCGGCAAAAAATTTCTGTAATTTCGAGATTAAAATCTTGGAATTGGACATTTTAATAAGGAGTTTTAGACTTTAAATTAAGCCATTTTTGAAAAGGAACGAGACAAACTTTGCGCCCAAGTTGTTTTTTGATGGGCGAATTTTTTTTGATTTTACCGGAAATGAAATCGTAAATTTTCGCATCAGCGAAGCCAATCGCCGCAGCGTCGTCCCGCGTCGCGCCGAAATAAATACGCGGAATTCGCGCCCAGCAAATCGCCGCGAGACACATCGGGCACGGCTCGCAGCTAGAATAAATCTCGCAGTCGGAAAGATCGAAGCGTTTCAATTTTTTGGCAGCCGCGCGAATCGCCTGCATCTCAGCATGGCAAGTCGGGTCGGAATTTTTGAGCACTTCATTGTGTGCCTTAGCTACAATTTTGCCATTGCGAATAATCACCGCGCCAAACGGTCCGCCGTCTTTGCGGCGCAAACCTTTTTCCGCCTCGGCAACCGCGACTGTCATAAAATCTTTCACGGAAAATATTCTAGCCTGGTTTGACTTTTAATGTTTTCGTTCTAAAATACCACGAATCATTCTCCTCAGAACTATGAAATTAGAAACAATCCCCTTGCTTGACCGACTTAGGAGAACTTTCACCGCAATGCGAGCGAGACTTGATTTTGTTTTGACCGAAAAACGAGAATTTGTCGGCATGAAACCGCTTCCTCACAAATTCATTCTCGAGAAAAAACTAGACGGTGATTTCAATCTAAGTTTATATTTCGATTCAGAACAAGAAAAAATAAGGGGGGCGTTGATTACGATTAGCCGTGGTGGAAAAATCGGCTGCGTATCAAATGAATCAAGTGCTATTCAGTCTGGAAAAAGCATCTCACTCCGCGCACAAACTAATCTAGGTGAGATTACGGGCATCAGAATCGAAAAAATAATCGAAGCAGAAACCACCCCCGTTGATTTATTTGCACCGTTTTTGTCGCAAAAAACAGCTGATTAAACTGGGCCTCAATATTTTTCGGGATGAAATCGCACAAGAGTCGTCGTTAACCCACCACTTTCTTTTCTTCACCCCCACCTAGCCTCCCCCAAAAGGGGAGGGATTTAGTTGTTTAAATTCTGCTTCATGTTCCATGTTCCATGCTATATGACTAGCGCTCCCCTCTCCCGCGATCCATCTCATCTAATTGACGAGCGACCTCGGCTTTTGCCGCTGCTTCCGGATCGTTCGCGCCCGCTTCCATCTCGTCTAGTTTCTCAGCCGTGACATAAATCGCACGCGGTTTCGCACCGTCCGCCGGTCCGACGAATCCGCGTTCTTCGAGCAAATCAATCATGCGCGCGGCACGAGCGTAACCGAGCGAAAGTCGGCGCTGCAAAAGTGAAGCTGAGGCACGACCGGTCTCGACGACGACACGCGCCGCCTGACGAATAATGTCTTCATCGCTGCCGCCCGGCTTCTGATCAGCCGAAGAATTTTTGACGCCCGGCAAAACGACGCTCGCATTTTTTTGTGAATCCGTGATTTCGTCGTTGTACTCTGGCTCTTCTTCGAGATTGAGTTTGATGGCGTTCGTCACTTTGCGCACTTCGTCTGTCGAGATAAATGAGCCCTGAATACGCACCGGCTTCGATTCTCCCGGCGGGATGAAAAGCATGTCACCCTGTCCGAGCAAATCCTCCGCGCCAACTCCATCGAGAATTGTTTTGGAGTCCACGCCCGAAGTGACAGCGAAAGAAAGCCGCGTTGGAATGTTCGCCTTGATGACACCAGTGATGACATTCACCGACGGTCGCTGCGTCGCGAGAATGAGATGGATGCCGACAGCGCGCGCCATTTGCGCGAGTCGCATGATTGCGCCTTCGACCTCCTTCTGTGCGACCATCATGAGATCCGCCAACTCATCAATCACAATCACGATGTAAGGCATTTTTTCTGGTGGTTTGGTCGCGTTGTATTCTTTGATGTTGCGGACTTTCGCCTTGGAGAGCTCGATATAGCGGCGCGTCATTTCACCGACCGCCCACTTCAGTGCGGAGATTGTTTTCTCTGGATCATTGATTACCGGCGTCAGCAAATGCGGAATGCCGTTGTAAGGAACCAACTCAACACGTTTCGGATCGACGAGAATCAGGCGCAAATCATTCGGCGAATTTTGGTAAATCAGCGAAAGCAGGAAAGTATTAATTCCGACAGATTTACCGGAACCGGTCGCACCAGCGACGAGCAAATGTGGCATCTCAGCGAGATCAGCAATCCGCGCATTGCCGGAAACATCGCGACCAAGCACGACGCGCAAATTGGATTTGACCTTGGAAAATTGATCGGACAGCAAAAGCTCCTTGAGACGAACCAAGGTGCGTTTGTCGTTTGGAATCTCGATGCCGACTAAACTCTTGCCTGGAATCGGCGCTTCAATACGCAAACTTTTGGCCGCCAAAGCCAAAGCCAAATCGTGTTTCAATCCAACAATCTTGGAAAGTTTGACTCCTTCGGACGGCTTCAAAGTGTATTGCATCACAGTCGGTCCGACATTCACGTCGAACATCTCAACCTCGATGCCAAACTGCGATAATTTTTGGCGAATGACTTCCGCCTGACGACGCAATAAAACTTCGTCAACCGAAGCTGATTTCGCCGCTTCGTCGAGCAAATCGAGTGACGGTGGCGTCCATTCCGCATCGGAAATTTTGGACTTCTCGGGTTTAAATTCGGCCGCCAGCTTGACCGCACCCGGACGATTGATGCGAAATTCAGCCGTCTTCGAATCTTTTTTACTTTCCTCGGTTTTTTGCTTCATGTTCCGTGCTTCATGTTCCGTGTTCTCTGCCGCTTCTTTCTGGAAATCGCGCACTTTTAAATTACCATTTTCGACTGGTTTTGCCGCCTCATGCCCGTAAATTAAATTACGGACGAACATAAAAATATCGCGGAATGATACGCCGAAAGCGAGCAAAATCGAAATCAGGAAAAGGGCGAAGAGAATGATTTTGGCGCCGATGTCCGCGAAAGTCGCGCGCAAAAAAACAGACATGACGAAGCCGACGATTCCGCCGTATTCCGGCGCAGCCGAAAGCATTTCGTTCGGCAAAGTCGAAAGATGGACGATGCCGAGACTCGTCGCGACGAGCAACACGATACCGAAGATACGGGTGAAATTGAATTGAATCGTCTTCGAGGCGACGAGCGCGCCGCTGACTACGAAAAAAATGATTGGCACAAAATTGATCCCAATCCCAAAAAGCCCCCGAAAACTCATGACCCACCATTTTCCAAATTGACCGATACCACCACCGAGCGAAAAATAAGTCAGGACTCCAAGTACAAAATAAATTATCGCCCAAATGTCGCGCGCGATACGCGAATCAACCTCGAGCTTGAGTGAAGTTTTGGAAGCGGAAGAAAAGATTTTTTTGAAAATGGAAGAGCGCGAACGGCGGACTGGCGCTGCGGCATAGGAGCGACGACGGGCTGAACGACGGCGAGAGCGGCGAATAACCACAAACGGATTTTAAATTTAAAATTTAGAATTTAAAAATAAGCTCCAAATTTCTCGAATTTTAACATAAAAATCATCACCAATCGCTCCATGTTCCATACTCCATGTTCCATGTTTATTGCTTTTTCCGCTTATTTTTGCTAAAATGCCCTGATTTAAAAATAAAAAACCAATGGGTTTCTTCATCCGCTTCATCGCGCGCTTCTGGGAACTTTTTGTGATTGCCGGCGTCGCGCTTTTTGAATTCGCGCGCGGCTGGCTAACTTGGGAAAGAGTCCAAGGTTGGTGGAGCTGGTATGTCAGCGCGCCCGGTTGGTGGAATCACACCATCACGATTTTTGTTTTCGTGACGGCAGCTTGGTTCGTCTGGGATATCGTGAAATATTCCGTGCGCCTCGCCTACCAGCTAAAATGGGCGCGCGGTTTGGTCTGCCTGAAAGTGACGCAACCGCGGCAAGAAACCCACAAAGACCGTGAGGAAGCGACCGAAAAAGATTTCCGCGAAAAAATCGGCGTGATGGAACAACTCTACCGCGCCATTCACGAAATCAGCGAAATGAATCTTGGCAACATTATTCGCTCGGCAGTCTTCGGGACCGACCTCGTGAGCTTCGAGTTTTTTTACGAAAAAGACAAAATTAATTTTTACGTCGTCACGAATAAATACTATGCCGGCGTCGTCGAAAAACAGATTACGAGCTTCTATCCCGACGCCTACGTCGAGCCAATGAAAGAGTTGCCGGAGCCGGCACCGAAGAAGTCCCACGCGAAGTGCTTTTTCTTCTACCAGAAAATGCCAGACTGGCGACCGTTCAAAACTTACAAAGTCATTGAAAATGATCCACTCAATTCGCTGACCAATGTTTTGTCGAAATTAAAAACGGAAGATCGCGCGAGTGTTCAGCTCGTCATCCGTCCACGCAAGGGCAGCCACCTTATCGGCGGCTGGCAGAAATCCGCGCGCAAAGCCCTAAACCGCGAGCTGCTCAAGAAGAAAAAAAGTATCGGCATCCCTGGTCTCGGCTGGCTGGTTTCACTGATCAAAGTATTTGTCCTCGGCAATGACGCCGCCATCAGTGAGCTCGGTACGAATCAGCCCGGTGCGAATGGCGGTGATCCATTCACTGTCCGCGATCAAGCCACTGACGAAAGCTTGAAACAAGCCGGTGAAAAAATCGCGCAGCCGGCCTTCGACACGCTCATTCGCATCGTCGGAGCGAGCGACAGCGAGGCCGCCGCCGAGCAAATCACAAACGGGATTGCGACTGCTTTCGGCATGTACAAAAATGAGTATCTGAATTGGCTCCAGAACCGCCGCATGATTTTCCTGGATTTTCTGAATGACACTTGGATGTTGTTTAATTTCCGCAACAGATTGCCAGCGCAAGGCGTCTGGCCAGTGACAGAAAAAGAATGTCTGCTCGTCCCGACCGAACTCGCGAGCATTTTTCACTTCCCGACGAGCCGCTACAATTTCACGCCACTGATCGAATGGCTGAAATACAAAATCCTCCCACCACCGGTGAATTTGCCGAAGAAAGAGGATGCACCGCTCCTGATTGGTCTGAATAAATATCGCGGCGAAACGAAAGAAGTGCGTATCAAGCCGGACGACCGGACGCGCCACTTTTACATGATTGGAAAATCCGGCTCCGGTAAATCCGCCTTGATTTCTTACATGGCGCGCCAGGACATCGCGAATGGCGATGGCGTCGGCGTCGTCGATCCGCACGGCGATTTGATTGAAGACATTTTGAAATATATTCCGAAAGAACGCGCGAAGGATGTCATCGTCTTCAATCCCGCCGATCTCGAACGACCGATGGGACTCAATCTGCTCGAAGCCAAGACGCCGGAAGAAAAAGATTTTGCTTCGCTCTCAGCGATGGAAATTTTTATCAAGCTTTTCGGCAGCGAGATTTTTGGACCGCGCATTCAGCACTATTTCAGAAATGGTTGCCTAACTTTGATGGATGACGAAGAAGAGGGCGCGACTCTAATCGATCTCCCCCGCCTCTTCACCGACGAAGAATTCAGTCAGTACAAAATTTCCAAAATCAAAAATCCGGTCGTCCGCAGCTTCTGGGATCGGGAAATGGCGAAGACCGGCGCACGCGAAAAAGAAGAAATGATTCCGTATTTCTCGGCGAAATTCGGACCTTTCATCACAAACACGATGATGCGCAATATCATCGGTCAGAAACATTCGGCTTTCGATTTTCGCAAAATCATGGACGAGAAAAAAATTATTCTCGTGAACTTGTCAAAAGGTGCAGTCGGCGACATCAACGCGCAGCTGCTCGGACTCATCATCGTGAATAAATTGCAGATGGCAGCGATGAGCCGCGTCGATGTACCGGAGGACCAGCGTCCGAATTTCTGGCTCTATGTCGATGAATTTCAAAATTTCGCCACCGACGCTTTTGCGACGATTCTCTCCGAAGCGCGTAAATATCACCTCGGTCTAATCATCGCGCACCAATACATCGGTCAGCTCACACAACAGTCGAATCCCGAAGGCGCGGCGCACGAAGACCCACGCATCCGCGATGCCGTCTTCGGTAACGTCGGTACGATGATGAACTTCAAAATCGGCGCCGCTGATGCAGAATACATGGCGAAAGAATACGCGCCGCTGCTTTCCGACCAAGACGTGATCAATATCGCGAATTACTCGGCGTACATCAAATTGAATATCGACAACACGACTTCGCGGCCATTTTCGATTTCGACTGTCTGGGACGAAACCGGTAAAAATGAAAAAGTCGCCGGACTAATCAAAGAATATTCGCGGCTGAAATATGGGCGCAAACGCGAATTCGTCGATCAAGAAATTTCGGCGCGCATCGGCATCGATCTCGAAGCCCAGCTCGCGGATGTCAAAGACAAAGCTTTCGCAAAATTACCGGATGAGCTCGAGCAACCACCACTCGCGGGGGCACCAGTCGAAAAAATTGACGGACAAAAAGTCGCGACGATGGAGCAAGCGCACATTGCAAAAGCAGCGGAAGAAAATTCAAGTAAGTAAAATAATGATTGAATTTCATAGAAACAACCGCGACAATCTCAGTCACAGTCAAATTCGCAGTGCAATCACAGCTTGTCTGACCTTGCCGAGGCAAAGAAAATCAAATAATCCAAACCAAAACTTACCGCAAAAATTAGGCTTATTTTTAGCCGAAAAAAACTGCATTCAAAAAATTGATGTGTGGAGAAATTCTTGGGGCTGCAAATATGGAAACAACAAAATTTCCATAAATGAGCTCCCAATGCCAACCGAACAGTACAATTATTATATTTTTCGCTTAGGAAAAAACAGCGCAACTGGGGAAAATTTATTTCCAAAACCAGGAGATGAAACTGACCAATATAGATTTCTGCATGAAACCAGCCATGCCTACCAAAAATATTTGATGCAAGAAGAATCTCCTGCAGAACCAACAAAATGGTATGAAAAAGTATTGAGCGGGAAAATTGTTTCAGAGCTCGGAATTTTGTTTGAATTCTGTTATCAAAAAAGAACCCAAGATCCGGAAAGAGGCTTATCGACTTGGGGCAATGTCCCAGATTACAACGCTGTCAAACATGCTGCTTCACGAAATGCCGTGCGTGCGATAGAAGACGCGAACGAGCTAATTACGATGGCTCTATGGCATCCGGAGTATTTGAAAACATTTCTGGACTATGTTGCTGGAAAAATCCCGGGATATAGAGAACAAAATTTAGAACAGGATGGATTGATAAGAATTACGGATTCCGAAAACAACGCACTCCAAATACTGATTAATCAATATATTAAAAAAATGCACGACAACATCGAATCACATTCGAGCTAATTCCGGTAAAATCCCCGCGTGAAAAACTTTTTAATTTTCATCTGGCAACTCCCTCGCAATCTTTTGCGCGGGCTGATTTGGCTTTACCAGAAAACGCTCTCACCCGATCACTCCTGGCTGCACGTTTTTTTTCCGCACGGTTACTGCCGCTTTCAGCCAAGCTGCTCTGAGTACGGAAAAATTGCGCTGAAAAAATACGGCGTGCTGCGCGCCCTACCGAAAATCGTTTGGCGAATTTTGCGCTGCAATCCATGGAATCCTGGCGGACACGATGAACCGTAGGAGAAAGCACCAAACTCAAATATCCAAATACCAAATAAATTCCAAGCACCAAACTACAGGCTTTTTTGGAATTTGAAATTTGATTTTTGGAATTTTTATTTAACAGGCAAAATTAAATTAGAGCCTGAGTGGTACTCGCAAGCAAAATTCGTTTCCGCTAAAATTCCCTACGATGCAAATTCTACCGACCTGGGATCTGTTTATCATCGTTTTCTTCGCCATCGTAGTGGCATATTCTTTCATCGTCGGTCGGAATTCCACGCTCAAAATCATCATCGCGACCTACATCGCAACACTCACCGCTGACGGTTTCGGCAATTTACTGGACACCTTCGTACTTTCCGATCCGAATTTTGTGTTGAATGTCGGCAGCTTCGGTCCAAGTGTTTTGGTCGTTTCCAAAATTTTGCTTTTCGTACTTGTGATTCTACTCATCACAGTCCGCGGCAGCTTCTTCGTCGCGATGGATTACGAGCGCTCGGTAATTCTGAATCTCGCGACGACCGGCGCATTTGGTTTTCTCTCGGCTGGTTTAATCGTTTCGACTATTTTGGTTTATATTTCCGGCGGAGTTTTCGTCGGCAGCTCCGCCACTACGTTCGGCGTAGATATCACGACCGGCTCAACCTTGGCGAAATTAATGACGGAAAACTACAACATTTGGTTTTCATTACCAGCAATCGCCTTCGTCATCATGAGTTTCGTCGGCGGGGATAAAGACGAAGTCGAAGTCATCGAATAATTGATTAATTTAGGATTGCCGATTTTTGATTTGAGATTTTTGGATAATGCAATTTAGCAGCAAGATAATTACCGGCAGAGGTATCGGTCGAAAACTTGGTTTTCCGACTTTGAATTTGGAAGTGCCGGAGAATTTTCTAAGCGAGTCGGGTGTCTTCGCCGCCCGCCTTTTTTTGGACGAAAAGGTTTGGCCCGCGATTTTATTTTTCGGCAAGCGCGCAACTTTTGACAACGAAAAGACACTCGAAATTCATGTTCTGACGAAGTTCGCCGATTCGCCGACAAAAGTCGCATTCGAGATTTTGACGAAGATTCGCGCAGGGAAAAAATTCACTTCGGCAGACGAGCTGAAAAAACAGATTGAAAAAGACTGTGCGGCTGCGCGCGAAATTTTGGAGCTGCGCTAAAATAGCAGCGTGATTTCCAAAATTAAAAAAATCATCTCGCCGACTAATCCAGTTCGACTTTTTTGGCATCTAATCTGGGGCGTCGGCGCGACGATTTTTTACGGTTTTCCTTCGAAGAAAATCACAGTCATCGGCATCACGGGCACGAATGGCAAAACCACCACAGCGAATTTCGTCGCGCGAATTCTCGAGGCGAATGGCGAGCGCGTCGCGCTCGCGACGACGATTAATTTTTGGCTCGGCGACAAGAAGTGGGACAACCTGACCAAAATGACTTCGCTCGGTCGCGGCGGCGTGCAGAAATTTCTGCGCCAGGCAGTCGACGCGAATTGCAGCTACGCCGTAATTGAAGTTTCGAGTCATGCGCTAACGCAAAATCGCGTTTGGGGTGTGCATTTCAGTGCCGCGATTTTGACCAACATCACCCACGATCACCTCGACTTCCACGGCAATTTTGAAAACTACGCCGCGGCCAAAGAACAACTTTTTTGGCGACTGGCGCAAAATCAAACGAGCGGCGAAAAAATTGCCATCCTGCCAGCGGAAGATCCGAACGTCGAACGATTTTTGCGCATTCCGGAAATCGGCATCGTCACCTTCGGGCTGAAAAAAGGTGATTTGCGCGCCGAAAATCTCACTGTGCGCGAAAATTCCCAGACTTTCGACGTCGTCGGCATGGAAGAAAAATTCGCAATCAAGACGAAACTTTTGGGCAATTTCAATGTCGCAAATATTCTCGCGGCGAGCGCACTCGCCCTCGCCTTGAAAATTCGACCGGCAATTATCCGCAAAGTTTTTCGCAATCTGAAACCACTACCGGGACGACTCGAGACGGTCGAAGCAGGACAAAATTTTCGCGTCGTGGTCGACTTCGCCCATACGCCCGACGCGCTGGAGAAATTGCTGCGAACATTTCGCGCCGTCACGCCTGGGAAATTGTGGCTCGTCTTCGGCGCGACCGGCGATCGCGACCGGACGAAGCGCCCAGTGATGGGCGCACTCGCGAGCAAATTTGCGGATGAAATTGTTTTGACGAGCGACGATCCCTTCACTGAGAATCCCGAGAAAATTATTTTCGAAGTCCGCGAGGGCGTGACACGTGAAGAAGGCGCGGGCTTCACGATCGAAGTCGACCGAAAAAAAGCGCTGAATTTCGCCCTGACGAACGCGGAGAAAGGCGACACCGTGCTGCTCGCTGGCAAAGGCTGTGAACAATTTCAGGTCGTCGGCACGCAGAAAATTCCCTGGGACGATCGCGAGATTGCGCGCAAAATTTTGGAGAAACGCTTCGCGAAGTCGCCGAAATCAGCGAACAAAAAACGGTAAAATCGCGCTCGCCAAAAGAATGATGGCCATGAACGCGACGAAGATTTTGTGAGCGGTCTGTTTTTTCATGGGATTTATTTTAAAACACTTTTTAGGATTACCAAAGATAAATTTTTCAGAAAGGTAAATTCATCCTATAATAAGGGTCTCATTTTTTAACCCCTTAAAAAATGAAAACCACCCCTCTCACGTGGGCGGCCTTGGTCCTCGTCATCATTGGCGGGTTGAACTGGGGTTTGGTCGGCCTTTTCGGCTTCGACCTCGTCGCCTATCTTTTTGGTGCGAGCGGAATCATCGCCGTGCCAATCATCGCGCAAATCGTTTACATCCTGGTTGGGTTGTCGGCGATTTACATGATCTACGAGGCAGCGGCTATGAAAAAAATGTAGCCTAGTTTTCTAGAATCGCAGCAGCGATCGCATCGCCCATTTCTTTGGTGGAAACTTTTTGCTCGCCGAGAGCGCCGGTGAAAATATCGCCTGTACGCAGACCTGATTCCAAGGTCGCGAGGATTGCTTGCTTAATCGCTTTTACTGCAGCCAATTCGCCGAAAGAAATATCGAGCATCATCGCCGCTGAGCCGATTTGTGCGATTGGATTGGCAATCCCTTGCCCTGCGATATCCGGCGCACTCCCGCCCATCGGCTCGAAGAGGCCGAATTTTTTGGAATTGATCGAAGCCGAAGCCTGCAAACCAATCGAGCCTGAAATTTGCGCCGCCTCGTCAGAAAGAATGTCACCGAATAAATTGCCTGCCAGAACAATGTCGAATCGCTGCGGCTTCACCAAGATCTGCATTGTCGCATTGTCGATGTACAGATGCTCGAGCTCAATCTCAGGAAATTCCTGCGCGTGCACTTCTTCGACAATCTTGCGCCAAAACTGCGAGGTCGCGAGCACATTTGCCTTGTCGATGTTCGTCACTTTTTGACGGGAATTCTTGGCTAATTCGAAAGCGACGCGCGCAATTCTGACAACTTCATCTTTGCGGTAAATCATCAAGTCCGAAGCGAAATCTTCGCCGCGCTCTTTCGCGCCGAAGTAAACATCGCCGGTCAATTCACGAATCACGGTGAAACTAAAACCGTCACCGATAATTTCCGGCTTGAGTGGTGAAGAATTTTTCAACATCGACAGCACGCCGGCCGGACGAATATTCGCGAAGAGATCGAAGTGTTTGCGCAGCGGCAGCAGAGCGCCAACCTCGGGGCGTTTTTCCGGCGGCAAAGAGTTCCATTTTTCTCCGCCAACCGAGCCGAAGAGAATCGCGTCGGAATTTTCACAGACCGCCAAAGTCGCCGCAGGCAAAGCCTCCCCGACCGCGTCAATCGCCGCGCCGCCGACCAGCTGCTCGTCGAATTCGAAACCAATCGAGAATTTCGTGCCGACCGCCTCGAGAACTTTCTTCGCTTCGACTATGACTTCGGGACCGATTCCGTCCCCTGGCAAAACTGCGATTTTGTAAGATTTTTGATTCATCACGCTAGATTTTAGCTTTTTTAGGTACTTTTGGCGAGATGGGAAAAATCGACCAACCTCCGCTTGACAAAACAAATTTAATTATTTACAATATCCTCCTTTTTCAATTTCCCATGCACTCATAGCTCGCGAAAAACTAATCCTGCGTGGAAAGCTGCCTCTGAGTGCGGGGCAGCTTCCTGCTCAGGATTCTTGATTTTCTGAGGACATTTTGATTTGATTACATTTCACCATTATTCGGCCAAGTGTTCCATTTATACCACTTAGGCGATTTTACTTCTGATTGAGTTTTCTCTTTCGCCTGCTGAATATATTTATCGTAATCTTTATTCTGAGGGTCGAGCTCTTTGGCCCGAGCGTAACTACGAATTGCCGGGATCAATTTACCCATCATCTCATAAGAAAACCCCAGATTAATATGATATGGTGCAACATTGGGATATAGCTCGACGAGACCTTTAAATTTAGTAATGGCCTCAGCATATTTACCCTCTTGGTATAAAGCGACTCCTGCACTATTTTCAGCATCCTTCGATAATTCCAATCTCTGCTTTAGCTCGTCCTGATAAGCTTCCATTTTTGGAATGCCCCAGTCAATCAATCCTGGCAGCTCCTTATTTCTGCGCCAGCAAAACTTTTTGACCGGCGACCAGCCCTCTCGGGCTGTGTCTTCGGTGCCATCGGCGTTCAGGAAATAATCTTTATCTGAATCGTGAGAATCATCTTTAATTCTGCCAGTTTTAGCTTCCAGATCTTCCTTCGTAAATTCTTTCAAAATAATGGTTAATTCTTTCACGCTAGCGAGAGCATTTTCTATGCCTTTGGGTGTCTGTAAATCGTCTTTCTTTTCCAATACTTCTTTGTGCTGATTCCAAAGCTTCTCTCCATCCTCTGCCAAAAATTTCTCGGGACCTTTGAGCTTGATAGCCAATACGGTCGCCCAGTGGTCGGGGCTCAGGAAGCTAGAACTAAAATTCAAATTAGGAAAATATTGATAATTTTCAGGAAAATTTTCCGGTTTAAATTTATCCTCGATGTAGCCTGTTGCTTTGTCTTTGAAATCGCCCGTGATTGCTTCCGCCGGAGCCAACCTTGCCAGTAGTCCAAGAGCTTTATTTCGAATCTCTGCGTTTTCAGAAATCATACCTTGATTTATGATTGCCTTAGCCTGTTCGAATGTAGGATTGATCGTGGAAAGCTTATCCAGTGTAATTACCTTAACTCTGTCATCTGAATCAGCAATACCCGTATTCAAAATCGCCTCAGCCTGGTCGAAAGTAGCGCCGATATAAGCAAGCTCAGCAACTGCGTAATATCTAACATCGCTATCTGGGTCATCAATTCCTTTATCGAGGAAGAATTTGGATTGATCAAAATTAGCATGGATTTCCGAAAGTACTTTTATTGTGGAGCTTCGTACGTCAGCGTCTGGGTGATTAATTCCCCTTTCTAGGATGGCTTCGGACTGGTCGAAATTCGCTTTAATGTTTCCAAGACTATCGATGACTACTTCAGTTAGGTCTGAATCTTTAGAAATAGCATCAAATCGTTGTGCCATCCTATCGGTGGCAGCCTCTCGCTTATCCTCGGGAATTTTTTCTAATAAATTGTCAAAGCTAAAGACTGAAGCTCTGCGCAAGTCAAGATTTTTTTCACCTTTGGCTGTCTTGGCATTGAGCGCGATATATTCAAGCGCTTTCTCTATGGGCTCGATATGATCAAGATTTAGATTTTGTAAATCTTCGAACGGAATTTCTTCCCAATAACTAAAATTATAGCTCTCAAGAGTGTCCCAGTCGGTGATCTCCTTGAATCTTAATTTCACCGCATCGAGAAAAGCTTTTCCGGCATCTGATTTTTTGAACGCTTCGAAATCAGCCTGCGTGAAAGATTCGATTTTTTGTCTCTCGACTTCGGACTGAGCCCCCATGAAAGTCTCAAAAGTGGGATCTATTTTAGTAAGCCCTTCAATCAAGCCTGCTTTGGCTTGAGCTTCGGGTGTTGGATAAGTTTCATCGAGTTGAGCTTCAGCAGACTGCGGAGGAATAATGATAGGTATTTGCGGAGTTTCTTGATTTTTGCTATCTGAAGCAGGCACTGGTTTTTCCGCAGGCACTGGTTTTTCCGCAGGCACTGGTTTTTCCGCAGGCACTGGTTTTTCCGCAGGCACTGGTTTTTCCGCAGGCACTGGTTTTTCCGCAGGCACTGGTTTTTCCGCAGGCACTGGTTTTTCTGTTCCCGCAATTTTTGGCATTTCATCCGCAACAATAATCTTATTATTCGTCGCATCGACCCACACTCTCTGATTCTGGTAGATATTCGGCAAATCCGTTGCAAACATATTTTTGAAAGTGCCTTTTTCTTTTTTAGTCTGAAACTCAACCTTCAAATTATTAATGTTTGCGACATCCTCAAGCGCACCTGCCTGCTTCATAGCAGCGACGACAGTCAGCACGGTATCGCCACGCTGCACTTCGCGAAATGGAATCTGCTTTTGCAAATCCAAAGTTTTGTTTTTAATGTCCTGCTGAATACTATCTTTCATTACATCTCGCAATTTGTTTTGCGAGCCAGTCTCGAAAGCCTTTTTATCTTTGGGCGTGATCTTAGCTGCTGAGTAAACATCGACATCAGGAGCAATGGAGTGATTTTGTTTTGGAGACATTTTTTAGAAATTAAATTTATTTTTATTTTTTAAATCTAAGCAGCAACTGAATTTTTCTCGATTTCTGCAGACGTCGGCTGAGCTACCACTGGTGCGACAGCCGCCTTCGCCAAAGCAGAAGCTTCTTGACCAGCCTGAAGCGTCTGACTAACTGGGACAACCTGATCCACTTTGGCAGTCAAGCCTTGGGCGACTGAACCGAGCTTCGCGCCAGATTGAACAACCTGCGGCGGCAACTTGGCCGCCACTTGGTCTAATTTTTCTTGCGCGGCAGCAGAAATTTTTTGAGCAACCTCGTCTTTTTTTTCCGCAATTTGCTGCACGGCCTGATCTTTCGCAGCCATGCCACGCTCTTTGGATTTATTAAGCATTTCGTTCCATTCGCGCTGACTCACAGTTTTGACAGTCTGCGCGATTTCAGCGAAAGCAGATTTGAGAGACATTTTATTGGGGTTAATTTTTATTTTTAAATTTCTCCAGCTTGTTTGAGCGCTTCCAAAATTGCGTTCTCGTCGTAATCATCTTCGTCTTCATCTCCCGCCGAAGCTTTCAGCTTGTTGGCTTTCGCGACTGCTTGGAGCTGCGCGACACACTTCGTGTCAATCTCGGCGACACGCGCGGAGTGCGCATCGCGTTCCTGGCGCAATTCGCGTTCGCCGTTTTTCAGAATCGAAGCGAGATCGTTTTTCGCCTGCTCGGAAAGCCGGTCGAAATTTGTGAGCCAAAACATTCGCTCGCCGTCCGAGATTACCTCGGCGTCAGAGAGCAAGTTATAAAGTTTTTTGGTGTCGGACTTTTTGGTTTTGGTTTGCATTTTTAGTAAAGTTATCTCGTCATTTTACCATTTTTAGCTTGAAATTTCAATTACTGCTCGCGACCGCCAATCCATCGAAAGCGCGTGAACTCAGTGCCGCACTCGCTGACTTGAACTGTGAAATCCTGACTTTGGCTGATTTTCCAAAAATAAAATTACCGCCAGAGGATGGCGCGACTTTCGAGGAAAACGCGCGGATCAAAGCAGAGTTCTGCTGCGCACAAACCGGACTCCCCGCGCTCGCCGACGATTCGGGCATCCTGGTCGAGGCACTGCCGGGTGAACTCGGCGTACAGACTGTCCGTTTCGGCGCAGGCGAAAACGCTAGCGACGCTGACTGGCTCGCGCATTTTTTGGCGAGAATGGAAAATGCGGAAAATCGCCGCGCGCGCTTCATCGCAGTCTTGGCTTTGGCACGACCTGATCTGCCAACGGAATTTTTTCGCGGCGAAGTCACGGGCGAGATTTTGGAAAAAATCGGCGCGCCAATTTTGCCGCGCATTCCACTCTCGTCCGTCTTCCGCGCCGACGGCACCGAGAAAGTTTTTGCCGCCATGAATGAAAGTGAAAAAGCGCAGTTCAGCCATCGCGGAAAAGCGGTGGAGAAACTCAAGAAATTCTTGAAGAGAAAAACACGACCTTTGTCGTTCTCGTGAATCACCACCTAAGTCCCCCAAAAAAAGGAGGCGTTAACCCACCACCTAGGTGGTGGGTTAACTTTAATCTCCTCCTCCCTCTGGGAGAACTTTATTTCCATCTCCCTCCCTCTGGGAGGGGTGAGAGGAGGGAGCGAAAATTCCAGCAGTGTTAAAATTACCGCAATGGACACAGCAACAAAATCCGTTGAACTCGCGAAAATCGCTGCGGAAATAGCGGTTTGTCGCAATTGCAAACTTTGCGAAAAACGCAGTAAGACTGTCCCCGGAATCGGCAGTCCGAGCGCGGAAATTCTTTTCATCGGCGAAGGTCCAGGTAAATCGGAAGACCTGCAGGGCGAACCATTCGTCGGCGCGGCAGGGAAATTTTTGAATGAAATGCTCGCCTCAATCGGACTCTCCCGCGCGGATATTTTCATCGCGAATGTCGTGAAGTGTCGTCCGCCGGAGAATCGCGATCCCGAGCCAATCGAAGTCGAAACTTGTTGGCCTTTCCTCGCTCGGCAAATTGCAATTATCCAGCCAAAATTAATCGCGACGCTCGGTCGACATTCGATGAATCGTTTCTTGCCGGGTCTCAAAATCTCAGCCGCACACGGTCAGCCAAAACGCCGCAAAGACGGACAAGTTTTTTTGCCGCTTTACCATCCTGCCGCCGCGCTGTACTCGCCGAGTCAAAGAATCGTGCATCTCGCCGATTTTGCTAAAATTCCGGCGATTCTAAAAAAATTGGAGAGTCAGTCGACTAATTTTTAAAAAATAAAAAGTTTTGTTCCATGTTTCAAGCTCCAAGTTCCAAGTCGTATCTTCTCGGACTCACCCTCCTCGCCGTACTCGGCTGGAGTGCGCTCGCGATTGTGATTTTGCGGCTCGACCCATTCACTTCGACGGCGCTCGCTGTGCCATTTTTCCTCGCCGCGCTTTTCCTCGCGCTCGTCGGCACGCTGACGCTCACCGGCTTTTATTTTCGCGTCTGGTTTCGGCGGGGTGAAATTTACCTGCAACACATTTCAATCGCGCTCCGACAGTCAATTTTTCTAACAATCGCCATCGAAGTCGCGCTTGTTTTCCAAATCCTGCGAATCCTGACTTGGTGGGACGGCATACTAATTGCAGCGGCAGTCGGGCTTGTCGAAATTTATTTTTCCGCGAAAGACTGAAGGCATGAAACACGCAGCATGGAACACATAACACGAAGCATGTAGCGTGGAACACATAGCAAAAACGAGGTATCATTCATTTGTTCCATGTTTCATGTTCTAAGTTCCATGTTCTTATGATTGAAAAATTGAAAACACTCTCGACCGAAGCCCTCGCGAAAGTCGCCGCTTCGACGGACACCGAAAGCCTGCGCGCCGTCGAGCTGGAATTTCTCGGTCGCAAAGGTCGGCTGACGGAAATTTTGCGCGGACTGAAAGATCTGTCGGGCGAGGAAAAAGGTCAAGTCGGCAAACTTTCGAATGAAGTCAAAATCGAAATCGAGGCGGCCATCGCCGCGAAATTCGGTGAACTCGAACACGCGAAATTCGCGAAGCTCGCCGAGACGGAATGGATTGATCCGACTCAGCCTGGCGAAAAAGCGGAACGCGGCACGCTCCATCCGCTCACGCAATTCATTCGCGAAGCGGAAAAAGTCTTTGAAAAAATGGGTTTCGCCGTCGCGACCGGCCCGCAGATCGAGGACGATTTTCACACTTTCACCGCGCTCAATATTCCGGCTGATCATCCCGCCCGCGATGCGCAAGACACTTTATTTATCGAGAATTCAGACGGGAAGCTTTTGCGACCACAGACTTCGAGTGTCCAAATTCGCTGGATGCAAGAACACAAACCGCCATTTCGCATCATCGCTCCGGGCCGCGTTTTTCGCAAAGATGACGTCGATGCCAGCCATTCGCCGATGTTTCACCAGCTCGAAGGCTTGGTCGTCGACAGAGACATTTCGCTCGCAAATATGAAAGCCGTGATGGAAGAAGCCGTGCGACAACTAATCAATCCCGACGCGAAATTTCGTTTTCGCACGAGTTATTTTCCCTTCGTCGAACCCGGACTCGAGATGGACATGAGCTGCACGATTTGCAGCGGTCGCGGCTGCCCGGCTTGCAAAAAAACTGGCTGGATTGAAATCGTCGGTTGCGGTCTCGTCCACCCGAATGTTTTGAAAAATGTCGGCGTCGATGCGACGCAGTGGAGCGGCTTCGCCTTCGGCTTCGGACTCGATCGCATGGTCATGCTCCGCCACGAGATCAAAGATCTGCGACTGGTCTTCGAGAATGATTTGAGATTTCTAGAACAATTTTAAAATCACAATCTCTTCCTTCTAAAAGCAATACCAGAAGCAGTTTTGAGGTATTTTTCAAAATCGCGCGCTCTCGATTCTTCATCAAAAGCTAAATATGTCTCGAGTTTCCACGGTTTAAATTTTTTGGTATGCAGAGATTTTCCGGAATTGTGATCTTCAATTCGCTGTTTCAAATTTTTAGAAAAACCAACATAAACCTGTTCCGAGCTCGACAAACTTTTTAGAATATAAACGTAAAACACAAGTGAATTTTACCCTTCTTCGCTGAAGCTACGAAGGGCATTCTTCGCCACAAAACTAAATAAACTGTAGACACCAAAAGAATTAAGAAACTGGCGAAGCCATTCGAAGCCCGAAGGGCGAAGAATGGTGGAGCTGAGGGGATTTGAACCCCTGACCCCTTCCATGCCATGGAAGTGCTCTAGCCAACTGAGCTACAGCCCCAGATTTTCGTGATATTAAACCGCTTGAACCCCGACCCTCCCGATGACCGTCGGGATGCTCTAGCCAACTGAGCTACAGCCCCAAACAGTTTTTAGTTTATAGTTTTTAGTTACTAGTTTCGTTAGAAAAAGTGGATGGATTTTAAATTTTGTAGACACATCGCGCAACTGCTTTCTTGAGAATGCTTTCGGACGCTAATTTGCTAAAATCCCGGCATGATTGATTTCCAAAAACTTCGCTCCAATCCGCAAGATTTTGCCGCGGCAGTCACCCGCAAAGGCGGAAAAATAGATGTGGACGAATTACTCGAGCTCGACGACGAGCGGCGGGAATTGCTGCAAAGAGTTGAAAATTTGCGGCGCACGCAAAACGAGGCGAACCAAAAAATCGCCGGCGCGAAAGATCCTGCCCTGCGCTCAAAATTAATCGAAGAGATGAAAGGTGTCGCGAGTGACCTGAAAAATTACGAAGAGCAGCTCGCCCGCGCGCAAAAATCCTTCGACAAAAAATTACTCGACATCCCGAATCCGCCGGACAAGTCCGCTCCCGACGGTGGCGAAGACGATGCTGTCACACTGCGCCAGGTCGGTGCGATTCGCAATTTCGAATTTGTGCCGCGCGATCATGCTGAACTCGGCGAAATCTGTGACCTGATTGATACGCGTCGCGGAGTGAAAGTTTCGGGCTCACGTTTTTATTATTTGAAAAATGAAGCCGTCATGCTCGAATTCGCGCTCGCGCAGTTCGCGCTGGAAATCCTACAGAACAAGGGTTTTACTCCGATGATTACACCGACGCTCGTTCATGAAAAAGCGATGGTCGCGACCGGCTTCTTCCCGAATGAGAAGATGAACATTTACGAAGTGAATCCGTCGAGCGAGACGAATGCTGAGGGCGACGATTTGTTTTTGACTGGCACGAGCGAAGTACCACTCACGATGTTTCACGCCGATGAAATTTTGGAAGGCGATTTGCCAAAAAGATATGTAGGCTGGTCGACCTGCTATCGCCGCGAGGCGGGCGCGTACGGCAAAGACACGAAGGGTATTTTCCGCGTCCACCAATTCGACAAGCTCGAGATGTTTTCGTTTTGCGATCCGGAGAAATCCTGGGACGAACACGCTTTTCTCGTCAGTGTGCAGGAAGAAATTTTGCAGCAACTCGGACTACCCTACCGCGCAGTCAATATCGCCGCGGGCGATCTCGGCGCACCGGCAGCAAAGAAAATCGATCTCGAAGTTTGGATTCCGACTGAGAAAAGATTTCGTGAATTGACGAGCTGCTCGAATTGCACTGATTTCCAGGCACGCCGTGCGAAGATTCGTTTTCGCGGTGACAGCGGCACGGAATTCGTCCACACACTGAATGGCACAGCAATCGCGATGACTAGAATGTTGGTCGCGATTTTCGAGAATTATCAGCTCGCGAATGGCGGCATCGAGATTCCCGAAGCGCTGCGCAAGTGGGTCGGCAAAAATGTGATTGCTGCGAAAAAGTAAAAGATGGAAAATCTTTCATCTGAACGACCAAAGCTGAAATGGTATTTCCAGAGCTCTTTTCTGATAATCACTTTTCTCTTTGTCGGTCCATTCGTACTGCCGCTGATCTGGCTACACCCGACTTTCAGCCTGAATAAGAAAATCATCCTGAGTGCACTCACTCTTACCGTGAGTTATTTGTTGGGACTTGCGCTCGTAAAATCACTCGAATCGATTGACGCCTATTACTCCTTGGTGTTTTCGTAAAACCATCCGGAAGTAAATTACCGTCAGGCTCGAAAATTTGTGTAAACGTAAATTGGTTCGGATAGTCAACAGTGCCTCGAATTTACAAATTTGGATCCCCGCCTACGCGGGGACGACAAATAGGTTTATTTTCTAAATTGGCGGTTTATGTCCCGAAAATTTACCTCTATTACAACAAACCAAAAACCTGTTTCAAAATTCGCATCAGCAAAATAGCCGCCACGAGAAAATTAATTGAGTGCAGTCAGTGACTCACTCGCAGTCTCAAGCACATCGAGATAATTCAAATCTGAAATAGCGAAACGCAAACTCTTGGTCGCAGTCAGTGCTTTGTAAATCACAGTCTCAGTTTTTTCAGTTGTTTTGACACCGAAGTCGAAAGCATTGCCGCTCATAATCTGGACAGTCAAGACCGCGATCCCCGCCGGAAAAGGCTCATCGGAAAATTCAAACTTGGTCATGTTCGCTTTTTGCCAGTACCAGTCCTTCGGATATTGGAAAGAAAAACCATTCGAGTAGTCCGTGAAAAGACGGAAGCCTTCGGAGACATTGGTGACGATTTCGCCGCGCGTATTCACAATCATCTGCGCCTTGCCAGCCGCCGTATCGGCGCCTTCGACGACGAGCCAGTCCTGCTCGACGCCCACTTTGAAAAAAGCCTGCATCTCAGCCGCGACTTTGCCATCTTTAATCGTGTAGGTGAAAAGTAAGCGTCGCGTTTGCTGCTGACCTTGCCCGGCAGAAAAAATCGCGTAGACAAAATTCGGATCAACGAAAGCCAGCTGCACGAGCGACCATCTGCCGCTAGTGGCTGCTTCAGGTGAGAGCGCATTGATATTCGCGGAAAGATAATCAAAAACTTTTTGCTCCTCATTCGAAAGCTGACTCGCTGTCGCGGTCGCCTCGGGCAGCGTGATTGTCGGCTCGACCGTGGTATCGACTCGCCGCCACATCGCGGCACGCGTACCAGCATCGACGAGAATCCAAGTATCAGGCGTACCAGGCTTCTTGGCATCACGGTCGCCATAATACCAGCCGCGTTGTAGCTCGCCTGCGGAAATCGAAGTTAAGCTATTGTTCGCAGCAATCTGATCGGAAGTCACGGCAGTCGTCGTGACCGTCGTGGTCGCCGCGACGCAGATGCCACCCGCATCGGGATAATTACCCGAAAGTCGGCAAGTGAGTCCGGTCGCACAACCGATTGCCGCGATACCACCACAAAATTCGCCTTTGGCGGCAGCGCCTGCGACCGCTGTCGGCGCGACATTGGTGCCGGTCGTGTCGACGCCGGCGACGACCAAACTCTGCACAATCTCGAGGTAGTAATTGCGATTCCGCGCGCGATTCTCTTCGGAATTGTCATACCACGCGAGCGTGAAAATCTGCGCTCCGTCACCAAGATAAATCACCGAGCCGGTCGTATTTTGAAATTGGTAGCCCATGAGTCCAGCGACCGAAACACGGCGCAGCGCATCCGCAGTGTAATTGTAATTATCAATCAGCCACTCGGAAAGCTCTTGTTTCGTAGAGTTTTCCAGCACGACAATTTCGATAACCTTTTCATCGGAATCGTAAAACGCGACTCCGCGCCGCGTCTGAGTCGGTGTGAGCTCGGTCGGATATTTCACTGAGAAGCCGAATTGCTCGTCGGAAAATTTTTCGTATTGAGCGGTCGTCCCAGCCGACGCAGCAGCGAGTGGCGTGACTGTCACCACTTTCATGATTTGCAAATTGCCTTCGGTCGTCGGCGAGACAATCCCTTCGACCTCGACACTTTCACCGACGAAATCATTGAGGTCAATCTGCGGACTAGCCGCCTCCAGCAATGCAACGAGCGCACCGTCTTTTTCGAGACGATGAGTCCCCTGCTGGTAAATCGAGGTACCCAACTTTTGGACGACACCTTGCATGGTTTGAAAAGCGACTCCGTCGGTGGCAGTCGTATTAGTAGAATCACCGCCGCAGCCGAAAAGCGCGAGCGGAGCGAGCGCGATTAAAATCGCGAGCAGAAACTTTTTCATTTTGGGGGAAATTATGCGAGCAAATTTTAACGTGTTGCGACCATTTCTCAAATTTCAACTAAAAAAACTTAGTTCTTGCTCCTTTCCGTTAACCAACCACCTAGGTGGTTGGTTAACTCACCTCCTTATTTCTTATTACTTATTACTTAATCTCGCTGCTTTCGTCGCCGCGACCATCTCGGCAAGGCCTTTTTCGGATTCTTCGAAAGTCCGTGTCTTGAGGCCGCAATCCGGATCGACCCAGATTTGCTCCGGTCGGAAAAAGGTCAAAGCCTTGGCAATGTATTCTTCGATCTTCGCTTGCGGCGTGATCTTGTGCGTATGCACATCGTAGACGCCGAGTCCGACATCCTGCGGAAATTCATGACCGCGCAATTGCTCGAGCAATTCGAAGTCACGACCGGCGAATTCGAGGTCAATCTGATCGACCGGCAGCAAGTGAATTTTGGGAGCGAGAAATTCGAAGGCCCCGTAGCAAATGTGCGTAATCGAATACATTTCGAGACCGTCCAAAACCAAGCGCAAACCTTCCGCCGCGAGCTCGATCTCATCCGAGCGAACTGAAAGCGCCGGCTCGTCGACCTGGATAATTTTGCAGCCCGCTTTCATGAGCTCGATCGCCTCCTCGCGCAGTACCTTGGCGAAAGCGCGCACGACTTCTTCACGACTACCGTAAAATTCATTGAAGCTCCAATCCATCATCGTGTACGGTCCGGTCAGCATGCCTTTCACCGGTTTGGAAGTTAATTTTTGGGCGTACTCGAAAAAGTGTTTTGTCATCGGCTCACGAAATTCAATCGCACTGACGATGCGCGGTTTTTTGTAATAACGATTGCCGTACGAGCGCACCGGCTCAGAAATTTTGAAACCGTTCATTTTTTCGGCGAAGAAAGTCGCCATGTCGCCGCGCTCCGCTTCGCCGTCGACTAGGACGTCGAGTCCGACGCGTTCCTGGAGCAAAATGAATTCGCGCGTCGCCTGCTCCTCCAATGCGAGTAAAGCTTCGCGGGAAATTTCGTTTCTGTAAAATTGTGCGCGCGCAGTCGCGAGATACTCCGGCTTCGGAAACGAGCCAACCGAGGTCGTCGGAAAAAGCGGCAAATTCAGGTCAATTTTCATTTCAAATTTTTAACATTTTGTAAAAGCGCAATCTTCGCCAACGCGATTTCGTGCGGCAAATATTCGACATGACTCGTCGTCGCGAAAATAATTTCGGCGGCAGGAAATTTTTGCAGCGCCTCGGCGCGGCGTGTCGCGAGAACTTCCGCGCTCTCTAATTTGGTTTCGCGCGAATCGACGATGCCGACCTGCAGAAGTGGAGTTGCGAGATTCGCGATTACGCAAGGCTTGGAGAAATCAATTCCAATCCCGACTTTAGCTGCGAGCAAACTGTCCGCCGTCGCCTGGGAAAAATTGCGGAAATAAGTCGTGACCAGAATCTTGGTTTTGAGCTCGCCGAACTTGGAATAAATTGCTGTGATTTCAGCTACATCAATTTGATTCCAGCCCAACTCCGGCTCGTGAATTTCGATAATTTCCGCTCCCGCCTCGACTAATTTCTGCGCTTCGAGCAGTAAATTCGCCGCTAAGACCGAGCGTAATTTTTTCGCGTCGTGATAAAAATTATCGACACAAGCTGCCGCGAAAGTGAAGACTCCCGGCAAGGTCG
Organism: bacterium; assembly: GCA_021779375.1. Classification (GTDB taxonomy): domain Bacteria; phylum Patescibacteriota; class Gracilibacteria; order JAHISY01; family JAHISY01; genus JAHISY01. The sequence goes on from JAJYAT010000002.1 coordinate 97,034, forward strand.
CTTTTTTCGCGCCAAATTCTTTGGCGATTGCGAAATCCGCCGCCGCATGCGACGCGGTGAAAACGAGCTCACCTTCGACGACCGGCTCGCCGTACAGAGTGTTCGTGTCGTAAAAACGGTGAATGCCGCGCCTAGTCAGTCCTTGCCAGCTTTTGACGAAAGGTGAAAAAAGGTCGGTCCAGCGAATCAGTCCGTCTGTCGGCAAATCGATACCCGCAGCAATTTGCTCGGCGACCGCACGCTCGATGTTTTTTTGGATGATGGTTTCGATTGCCGCGATGTCGATTTCGTCACGGTCAAATTTGTGTAAATTCGCGCGCAACGACGGCGCATCTCCGCCGATTTTCGGGAAAATTCCGACCGTACTTGTGGAAATTTTAGTCATCAAAAAATTAACAGCCGTGTGATTTTAACGGAATCTTGGGAAAACTCAATCAGCGAATTGGTTTCACGTTGACGTTCGGATAATCTTTCTGATTGCCAGAAAGACTGACTGCGAAGCAAGCCTGACCAGCCGCATGCTGCCAAGCCGGATCGAGATAACTATAATCTCCACCTTCCGGCGTCGCTAATTCGAAATTCGCGCACAGCTTATAATTCGAAGAATCGATAATCGTGAATTCGTATTTCTGCCCAGAAACCGGATCGAGTAAAACATCTTCATTTAGCTTGCCGTCAGCAGTAAGCGCATCTAGATTTTGCGGCAGTGCAGAATTCAAATTATAAAGTTCAGTGACTGCCCAGGAAATCTGCTGCAATTCGCCAATCCTATCTGCATCCTCACGCAAAGCGCGCGCTCGCGCCGGTGAATCAAGCAAGGAAAAAGCGACCGCCAGACAAGCAAACACGACCACCAGAAAACCAATACCGAAAGTGCGAATCGTCAGATCACGCGTGAAGTTTTTTCTTTTTAAGTCGAAGAAATAATAGACTCCGAAGCTACCGACAATCGCGAAAATCGTCGCAGCTTTGAGCGAAAATTTGAGTGTGATTTCTCCGGAAAGGAAAGAATTCAAAGTCGTAATGAGATCGCCGATCGCGACAGCGACCGCGATGAAAATCGCGATGTAGGTCAGCCATTTGCGAATTGCCGAGTCTGGATCAAGCTGACCTTTCGCCAGGTCGGAATTGATTTTGCGCGTCGCGAGATAATAAATCGGCGCAGAAATGATAAGTGCCGAGATTGCGAAACGCAGAATCGATTGGATGTAATCGCCGGGATAGCTCGAAGTCGTTTCGACGAAAGTATGATTGATGAGCTGGAAAATAACCTGACCGATCGCGGTCGCGACGAAGCCCAGCGCGAAAAAAGCAATCAGGTAAAAAAACGCGTGTTTCGCGTGGTCTGAATTATTAGCCATTTTGATGGGGGTTAATTCGTAAACTATTTTAGCAAAAACAAAAAACGCAAACGACAAAAATACCCGTAGGCGACATTCGCGAATGTCGCCTACTCACGATTCGCAAATTTTTAATATTTGGCGAAATGCGCAAAGGCTTTGTTGGAAGCCGCCATGCGATGTGAGTCTTCTTTCTTTTTCACAGCCGGACCCTCACCTTTCGCCGTCTCGAGGATGACGGAAGCAAGCTTGAGATGCATCGGACGACCTTTGGCTCCGCGTGCCGCGTCGAGAATCCAGCGCATCGCGAGAATACGTTGGCGGTTGGCATTGACCTCGATTGGCACTTGATAGACGGCGCCACCGACACGTTTCGGGCGGACTTCCATCGCCGGCGAAGCATTTTCAATCGCGAGGACGAAAATTTCCTCTGGCTTGCCTTCGCCTTTCTTTTTTACTTCTTCCAGCATTTCACGAAAAATCTCACGGGCAATGGATTTCTTGCCGTGCAACATGAGGCAGTTGATGAATTTTTCTTGGAGCGGATCGGCACCCGGAAGCAGGTCGCCTTTGAACGGAATACCGTTCACGAGTTTGCGTTTCATGGAGAGAGAGATTAAAGATTACTAATTAATTCACCTTTAACTGGGAAATAATTGTTGGCAGATTTTAGTGGAATCCCGTAAGAATGCAAACCTTTTCCTTAATTAATGCGGAAATTCTCTGACAAATACCTATTTCTTCTACCATTCGCCAATCCTGTACACTCACGCCGCGCACTGCCAATCTGACCATTATTTTTTCTGGAATATGATCTTCCGATAAATCCTGAATTATCTGAACACGTAATCCACGCCCAGTTACTTTCGGCTCACCGACGAGCGGCACACCCATGACACTAAGAAGTTTTTTAATTCTGTCATGCGCCAGTTGGCGTTGCGATTTTTCCTTGATAACAAGATTTATTGTGTTCGGCGCTACTAATCGTTGATTGGTCATCAAAAATCAATTTACTAAGATGAGAATCTAATCGATGCATAGTCACAAAGTCAAACTTCAATTGCGCACCGAAAGTTAAAAGAAACCTAAAAGTTAACTCACCACCTAGGTGGTGAGTTAACGACAGGCATAGTGAAAAAAAGAATCAGGAGAAATTCAAAAAAATAGAGACGAGGCATGCCCCGTCTCTATCGCTTATTGCTTAATCCTTACTTCTTACTAACTTATAACTTGACTACTTCTTGTCTGCCTTCGGGCGTTTCGCGCCGTAAAGTGAGCGACTCTGCTTACGGTTCGCGACACCGGTCGTATCGAGCACACCGCGAATGATGTGGTATTTCACACCAGGAAGATCCTTCACGCGACCGCCACGAATCATCACGACGGAATGCTCTTGGAGATTGTGACCCTCGCCCGGAATATACGCGATCACTTCGTAGCCATTGGTGAGACGAACGCGCGCAACTTTTCGCACGGCGGAGTTTGGTTTCTTCGGCGTCGTCGTGTAGACACGCACACAGACTCCCCGCTTCTGCGGACAGCCCAGTTTCATTTCGCGCGTCGTCGATTTCAATGAGTTCGAAATGAACTGCATCGCCGGCGACTTGGATTTGCGGCGCGGCGTCTTGCGTGACTTGCGAACGAGTTGGTTGATGGTTGGCATAATAATTTTAAATTGAAAATTTAAGATTTAGTTGCGGGATTCTAATCAATTTTGACGATTTCAACAATCGAATTATTGAATCATTATTGAAGCGTAAGTGCTTCAGGATGCATTTTTTGATAGGTTTTACCGGCTGGAATAAGTTTACCGATGATGACGTTTTCTTTCAGACCGTGCAGAATATCAATCTTCTTCGTAGTCGAGGCTTCGACCAAGACGCGAATTGTTTCTTGAAAGGACGCCGCTGAGAGCCACGAATCCGTGTGGAGCGAGACACGCGTGAGTCCGAGCAAAAGATTTTCGGCAGAAGCCGGCTTCTTACCAGCTTCGACGAGCGCGGCATTTGTATTCTTCAGCTTGACTGCGTCGGTGACCTCGCCCGGAAGGAAAGTCGTGTCGCCCGAATCAATCACGCGCACCTTCGAGAACATTTGGCGGACAATCACCTCGACGTGTTTGTCGTTGATGGATTGACCCTGCGCGGTATAGATGGATTGAACTTCTTTAACGATGTAATTTTGGACGGTCTTGATATCAGTCAGCTCCATCATCTTGCGAAGATTGAGATGACCGATGGTGAGCGGCGCACCCGCACCGACGAGATCACCTGTCCGCACCGCGAGACCCACGCGCGGAGGAATTTCGTATTCACGCTCATTGCCCTTCGTGTGGGAAATGACAATTTCTTTGTCGGTGATTTTTTCAATTACGCCCGCATTCTGCGTCTTGATCGTGAGGCGATTGCCGATGCCGCGTGCGATGATTTGTTTCGCTTTGACCTTTTCGCCAATCTTGATGTCCGGCGTGAATCCAGCGAGTAAATAGCGGTCGAAACTTTCACCACTCGCAGTAATCGTGACGAGCGTTTGATTGTCTTTTTTGTGAACTTTGACCTTGCCGGAGACTTCGGAAATAACCGCTTCGGCTTTAGGCGCGCGCGCTTCGAATAATTCTTCGACGCGATTCAAACCCTGTGTGATATCTTCTTCACCGGCGACACCACCCATGTGGAAAGTACGCATGGTGAGCTGTGTGCCCGGTTCGCCGATGGATTGCGCCGCGATGATTCCGACAGCTGTACCGACTTCGACCGTCGTGTCGCGACCGAGGTCACGACCGTAGCATCTTTGGCAGACGCCGTTTTCTGTCTGACAAGTGAGAATCGAACGAATCGCCACGTCATCAATCTTGAGCTCTTCGATCTTCTGCATCAGCGGACGATCGATCTCCGTCCCCGCATCGGCGAGCAATTCGCCTGTCTTCGGATGCGCGAGCGGTCCGGCAAGCGTGCGACCGAAAAGTGATTCGGCGAAATTCTCACCAATCTTTTCAATCTCAGCGCGACGCTGAATAACGAAATCTTTGGAGCCACAATCAGCTTCGCGACAGATAATGTCTTGGACTGCATCGACGAGACGGCGAGTGAGGTAACCAGCTTCCGCAGTTTTCAAAGCGGTGTCGGATTTGCCTTTGCGTCCTCCGTGTGTCGCGATGAAGTATTCGAGAATCGTGAAGCCTTCTTTGAGTGAGGATTTCACCGGCAGTTCAATGGTTTTACCAGCCGGATTGGCGACCAAGCCTTTCATACCGGCGAGCTGCGTCACCTGTCCCCAGTTACCACGCGCACCGGAATCAATCATCGCGAAGATGTCGTTATCCTCAGGCGTCGCCTTTTGAATTTCTTTGGAAATTTTCTGCTTCGTCTCCGCCCAGACTTTGATCGTGTGATGGTAGCGTTCGTCGTCAGTGATGAAACCTTTCCAGTATTGGTTGTTGATTTCTTTCACGACTTCGTCTGATGCCTCGACCAAAGCATGCTTCGCTTCCGGCACGATGACATCGTGCATGGAAATCGAAAGTCCAGATTTGGTTGCGAACTTGAAGCCGATGCGTTTGAGATCGTCAGAGAAGCGCACCGCCTTGTCTTGACCGGAAAATTGGACGGCATCGCCGATGACTTTTTTCAAAGCCTTTTTGTTCATCACAGTATTGCGGAAACCCAATTCTTTGGGAACGAAGGAATTGAAAATCAAGCGTCCAACCGTCGTCTCGTGGATCTCTTCGCCCGCCGCCAAACGACCTTTGACCTTGGCATGCAAATGGACGACACCCAGACGGTAAGCATTGACTGCCTCGGAAATATCGGTGAAAACCATGCCTTCACCAGTCATCCCGTCACGCACGAGAGTCAAATAGTAGCAGCCGAGCACCATGTCCTGCGTAGGTGCCGTCGTCGGCTCGCCCGTCGAAGGCTTGAGCATGTTCTGCGTCGCAGCGATTAATTCGGAAGCCTCCTTCTGTCCGGCAGTGGAAAGCGGAAGATGGACTGCCATTTGGTCGCCATCGAAGTCGGCGTTGAAAGCCGGACAAACGAGCGGATGAATTTGAATCGCTTTGCCTTCGATCAATACCGGCTGAAAAGCCTGAATACCGAGGCGGTGCAAAGTCGGCGCACGATTGAGGAGCACTTTTTTGCCTTCAATCACTTCTTCAAGTGAATCCCAAACTTCACGGCGATTTTGTTCGATTAATTTTTCGGCGGACTTCACATTGTAAGCCAAATCCTTGCGAATGAGCGCACCGATGACAAATGGTTTGAAAAGTTTGAGCGCCATTTCTTTCGGCAGACCACACTCTGTCAAATGCAATTTCGGACCGACGACGATGACCGAACGACCGGAATAGTCGGTGCGTTTGCCAAGTAAGTTTTGGCGGAAACGTCCTTGTTTGCCTTTGAGCATGTCTGAGAGCGAGCGCAATTTGCGTTTGTCGCCGACGGAGAAAACCGCCTTCGCACTGCGCGCGGAATTGTGCAGCATCGTGTCGACCGCTTCCTGGAGCATACGCTTTTCATTGCGTTGAATGACTTCCGGCGCGCCAATCTCAATCAAGCGTTTGAGACGATTGTTGCGATTGATGACGCGGCGATACAGGTCGTTCAAATCGGAAGCCGCGAAACGGCCGCCGTCCAAGTGCACCATCGGACGCAAATCCGGTGGAATGACTGGCAAGACAGTGAGAATCATCCACTCGGGCTTGAGTCCCGCCTGCTTGAGCGATCCCGCGAGCTTCAGCCGTTTAATGGTTTTTTTGTACTTTTGACCCGTCGCCTTTTTGAGCTCGGCGGTACGCAGCTTGATGAATTCGTCGAGATCAATCTCGGCGATGATTTCACGAATCGCTTCCGCGCCGATACCAGCCGCGAAAACATGACCGAATTTCATCGAGAGATCGCGGTAATTTAATTCGGAAATGACTTTACCGACCGCGAGATTCTGGAGCTGTTCTTTCGAGACATGGTACTGCTCGCTGATTTCTTCGACTGCGCTGACTGCCTCGTCTTCGAGCGCGGTGATTTCCTGCGCCGCAATTTCTTTGGCAGTCGCCGCGGATTTGTGGAGCAATTTCATTTCGTTCATTTTGTCTTTGAACTCTTCACGCGCGAGCTTCTGCTGATTCTTGAATTCCTCTTCGAGATCGGCGAGCGCTTTTTCGCGTCCGGCTTCGTCGACAGATTTGACGATATACGCTGCGAAATAAACCACTTGCTCGAGCGTCTTGACTGGCAAGTCTAAAAGCAAACCGACACGACTCGGCGTCGAGCGCAGATACCAGATGTGCGTGACCGGGACAGCAAGCTTGATGTGACCCATGCGCTCACGGCGCACAACAGAACGCGTCACTTCGACGCCGCACTTTTCGCAAACGACGCCGCGGTAGCGCACGCGCTTGTATTTGCCGCAGTAGCACTCCCAGTTCTTCGACGGACCAAAAATCTTTTCGCAGAAAAGTCCGTCACGCTCCGGTTTTTGCGTACGGTAATTGATGGTCTCCGGCTTCGTGACCTCGCCGTAACTCCACGAGTAAATTTGCTCGGGTGAGGCAATCGACACGGAAATCGCATCAAAAGCTTGGAGTTTGTCGCGGTCGAGGGTTGGATCGTTTGGCATGTAGACAGTTATTATTAGTTGATAATTTTAGTAGGCGCGAATTGCAATTCGCGCTTTCGCTTGTTAAGAATTGCCTTCTTCGAGTTCATCTAAGTCGTCTTTCATTTCTTTGATGGAGCTTTCGCCGACCGCGTCGAGCGAGGCCTCCTCGTCCAGCTCCTCATCAGAGAAATCTTCGAGCTCGGAAATTTGCTCGTCTTCTGGAATGAAGACGCCAGCGTCAGCCTCACCTTTGGTGACTGTGACTGAGAGCCCTTCGTCTTCATCGACCGTCAGCATTTCGTCTTCTTCCAATTCATTGACCGGGTTGAGATCGAGCAGCTCGACATTGAGACAGAGCGCTTGCAGCTCTTTCACGAGAACATTGAATGATTCTGGCGTACGCGGGCGACGGATTTCTTCGCCTTTGACAATCGCTTCGTAAGCTTTGGAACGACCGTAAACATCATCGGACTTGATTGTAAGAATTTCTTGGAGAACGTGCGCTGCGCCGTAGGCTTCGAGTGCCCAGACTTCCATTTCTCCGAAGCGTTGTCCGCCGTGTTGCGCTTTGCCGCCGAGCGGTTGCTGCGTGACGAGCGAGTATGGACCGACCGAGCGGGCGTGAATCTTGTCTTCCGCAAGGTGATTTAGCTTGAGCATGTAAGTGATACCGACTGTGGTTTTGCGGTTGAATGGTTCGCCCGTTTGACCGTCGAAAAGCTGAACTTTGCCGTCTTCCGGCAGTCCGGCCTCTTTCATGAGTTCGGTAATTTTTTCAGTTGAAATACCGTCGAGTACCGGCGTCGCGAATTTGCAGCCGAGCTTTTGTCCCGCCCAGCCGAGATGCGTCTCGAGAATTTGACCGATATTCATACGAGATGTGACACCGAGCGGATTCAAGATAATGTCGACGGGCGTACCATCCGGCAGGAACGGCATGTTCTCTTCCGGCACGACGATCGAGACGACACCTTTGTTGCCATGGCGACCAGCCATCTTGTCACCGACTTGGAGTTGGCGGCGTTGTGCGACGTGCACGTGAATTTGGCGGACGACACCGATGGGAAGCTCTACACCGTCATCACGTGTGAAAATTTTGACGTCGATGACTTTGCCACCTGTGCCACCCGGCATGCGCAGCGAAGTATCTTTCATGTCACGCGCTTTTTCACCGAAGATGGCGCGGAGCAAACGCTCTTCTGCCGTCAGTTCGGTCTCACCTTTCGGCGTGATTTTGCCGACCAAGATGTCGCCCTCGGAAACATAGGAGCCGACCTGGATGATTCCGTCCGCGTCGAGATTTTTTAAACGCTCTTCGGCGACATTCGGAATGTCGCGCGTCACTTCCTCCATACCGAGCTTAGTTTCGCGAACACCGAGGACGTAATCCTCGATGTGCACGGAATCGTAGCGATTCGTGCGCGCGATGCGCTCAGAAATGATGACCGCGTCTTCGAAGTTGTAGCCACCCCAGGACATGTACGCGACGAGCAAATTTTGACCGAGAGAAAGCTCGCCCTCATGGACAGCCGCACCTTCGGCGATGATGTCGCCGCGTTTTAATTTTTGGCCAAGGTTGACGACCGGACGCTGCGTGATGCAAGTACCCTGATTCGAACGTTGGTAATTCGCGATTTTGTAAGTCTGCTTTTTGCCGCTGCGGTAGACGACTGTCGCCTGCGAAGCGTCGATACTCGTCACTTCACCATCGTCCTCCGCAATCACGATCTGGTCGGAATTTTGCGCGACGATTGCCTCAGCACCAGTGCCGACGAGCGGCGACTGCGGCTTGAGCAAGTTGACGGCTTGGCGTTGCATGTTCGAGCCCATCGAGGCGCGCGTGTTGTCGTCGTGTTCGAGGAATGGAATGAGCGCAGTCGTGACAGAGAAAATTTGCTGCGGCACGATATCGATATGCGTGAGATCGTTGACATGCGCGAGTAATGGATCGCCGCCTTCACGCGAGGAAATACGCGTCTTGAGGAAGTTGTTGTTTTCATCCAATTCCGAGTTGGCTTGCGCGACTTTGAGTTTTTCTTCTTCGTCTGCGTCGTAGTATTCGAAGTCCGTCGTGATATACGCTCGGGTCGGCGCGCGCTCGGATTTTTCTTTCTTGGCGATTTCAATTAATTTCTTCGCCGCTTCTTTCGTGATTGGCTCGCCTTCTTTCGCGAGAATTTTGTTGCCGTCTTTGATGTCAGCTTTCGCACGGCGCAAGACTAATTCTTCGACTTTGAGTGGCGCGTCTTGGGCAATCTTGTAATAAGGAGTTTCGATAAAGCCGAATTCATTGATGCGCGCGTAGGCGGCGAGATGGACGACCAAGCCAATGTTCGGACCTTCTGGTGTGGCGACCGGACAGATGCGACCGTAGTGCGAAGTGTGCACGTCGCGCACATCGAAGCCGGCACGTTCGCGGCTAAGTCCACCCGGACCCATCGCGGAGAGACGGCGTTTGTGTTCGAGCTCAGCGAGCGGATTCGTCTGATCCATGAATTGCGAGAGCTGCGAACTCGCGAAAAATTCGCGCAACGAAGCTGTAATCGGACGCGCGTTAATTAATTGCTGTGGCGCTGCCGTCTCGAGATCCATGACTGTCATACGATCTCGCACGATGCGATCGACACGCAGCAAACCGACGCGGAATTTATTTTGGACCAATTCTCCGACCGCACGAATGCGGCGATTGGAGAGATGGTCGATGTCGTCCGACGCGCCGATGCCGTTATTGAGATTGATGAGGTGCTTGATGATGAGAATCAAATCGTCAACCTGAAAAATGCGGTGTTTTTTGTCCGCCGGCGTTTTGAGCTCGAAACGTTTATTCAGCTTATAACGTCCGACCGGACCCATGTCGTAGCGGCGGTAATCGAAGAAAAGCTGGTCAATCAAAGCCTTCGCATTGCTCGGCGTCGCGAGATCGCCCGGACGAATTTTTTGGTAAATGAGCTGCGCCGCTTCATCGACTGACTCGGCCGGATCTTTTTCGAGTGTCGTCGCGATGAAAGGCAAACGCCCCTCAGCCGTGTCGACATCGGCGAATTCTTTGAGAATCTTCGCATCGTCCCAGCCGGTGAAAGCGCGAATCAAAGCCGTGACTGGAATCTTGCGCTTGCGATCAATTTTGACGGAAATGATTCCACGTTTGTCCGTCTCGAGCTCGAGCCACGCGCCACGTTTCGGAATAATTTTGGCAGCGTGAAAATATGGGACGAGCGGATTCGGCGAGAAAAACACACCTGGCGAACGCACGAGCTGTGAGACGACGACACGTTCGATACCATTGACGATGAAAGTCGCCTTGTCAGTCATGAGCGGAATACCGCCGAAGAAAACTTCTTGCTCTTTGATTTCACCCGTCACTTTATTGACGAGGCGAACTTGAATTTTGAGCGTACCTTCATAAGTGCCGCTTTTTTCCTTCGCTTCGGTCGGACTGAGCTTCGGTGCCTCGATGGAATGCTTGAGAATATGTAGTTCCAATTTTTTTCCGGAGGAATCTTGAATCGGCGAAATTTCGTCAAACAGCTCATGCAGGCCTTCTTCGAGAAACCAGTTGTAGCTCTTGAGATGTGTCTCGACGAGATTCGGCAAAGGCACGTGAACTTTTTTCTTGTCGAGGAAGCGACGCGGATTTTTCGGACGCGCAGTCTGCGCATTCGGCAAAACCGCCGGAATGCGATAAGGCTTCGCTTTCACAGTCGATTCAAGCACCAGCTTTTTGCGTCCCGCGGAAGTCGCTTTGGCGCGAGCTGGCGTTTTCGCTTCTTTTTTAGAAGCTTTTTTTGGGGTAGCCATAAATAAAATGAGGTGAGGAAAATTAGCAATTCTCACTCACGACTCACTCACAACCTAAAAATCAGCCGGAAAATTATAGGGAAAGCTTTTCGGTTTGTAAAATCATTCTAAAAATCGCCTTGACAAATAAAAAATGATGTTTCTTAACAAGAATTAAATTAAGTTGGTGTTAACCGAAATTCCAAGATCAGCTAAATATGCTTGCGTATTGTATTTGTTCGCGAATACTCGCTCGTTAGCCTGCAGCCCACTAATTGCTTTTTGAATTGCATCGGTAATCGGCTCGACTGTTTCAGCAACATCAATCGCCTGCCCCAGCTCGACACCTAATTTCGCCAGCGCACTTTCAGCGTTTTTTTCGGGCGAACCAAGAAGTGCTCGCGACTCTTCAATTTCTCTTTGAATTGCCGAATTCAATTCATTCGTTTTACTGGCAATTTGCGCAATTTCTGGATCTGTCCAAAATTGCTTGCCATTCGTATCGAGAACAGCTTTCATTTCCTCGGCGTTTAAACCAATCTCCGCCTTCTGTATTTTTACGAATCTGGAGCCGAGATTTTCTGCGTTGTCTGGCATTTTGTTTTTGTTAAATATTTTTTAACGCCGCGATGAGATTTTCTTCCGCCGCGTTTTTATTGAGCCTTTCCTGTTCAAGCTTAATTTTGTTTTTAATCGAGCGAATTTTTTGCAAAATTGCTTTTTTACCAGCTTCGATTTCGAGCGCTTTTCTGCCGATCATTTCGAGCGCGACTTGCTGACTCTCTTCGGGTGCTGCGTTTAATTTTTGGCAAAACTGTGCGCTCAAATCTGCCGGCACGCCTAGAGCGCGCGTCAGCAAAGCTTCAGTTTTTTGAACTGGTTCTGCGAAAGTTTGATTCATGTTTGGTTTTTATTTTTTTTATTTTAACAGAAAAGAGCTTTAAATTCAAGGGCGCAGAAGTCGTAAATCAATCAGGCGAACCGCAAAAGCTGTGGAGCGAAAATCAACAAGCTGCCAAGAATCAGCATCAAAATGCCACCAATGATATTCGAGATTTTGGAATATTTGTGTGTGACACCCAGCTTCTCGATACCCGCGAGCGCGATAGCGAAGACGATGAGATCGTCGACCATGTAAAAGAAAATGTAAATCGCGAGCAAAAATTGGCGGTGCAAAAAAGATAGCGGATTGATTTGAAGAATTTTGGTGAAAGCTTGCGGAATGCCAATCGAGCAAGCGAACTCGATGATATTCACGCTGAAAGCCAGCGCGAGTACGCCCGCCGCGACCGCCCAAGTCATCGGATTCGCGGCTAAGGCGCGAATTTGTCCAGAGAGTTTCGCGCGTTTTTCTGGACTCGTAACCTTGCAAGTTCCATCACTCGTGAAACCTTCCCAGAGGAAGAAAATCGCTCCACCAATCGAAAGTATGCCGATCAGCGGTGTGACGTAGCGATCGAGCCCGACGAAATCCCAGGTCGTGAACCAGACATTCAAAATCGCGTAATACATCACCGCCTCAGCGAAGATGAAAAGTCCGGCGACTTGAAACATTTTGCGGCGATCGCCGATTTGCAAAAGCACAATCAGGAAAGTGACCAGCACCCACATCGCGCAGGGATTGAAGCCATCGACGAAACCGAGCACGACCGCCATCGTCGGCAAAGAATATTTCGTGACATCGACCGTGCCGACGAAAGGCACATCGACGATTAATTTTTCTGCTGGTGCCGCACAGACTTCACCGGTGTCCTGGCAAATTCCCTCTCCGACTTTTTCGACTTTGCTGCTGCCGCCCGCCGCGATAAATTGCTCGAAATCAAGCGTTTCTTTGCCTGCAGCCGCATCGAGAATTTCGGAAATCCGAGCACCAGTTGTTTCATTTGAACCGAAACCCTGAATGATGGTGTTGCCGACGAGCGTGATTGGTGTGGCTTTCGGAAGTTTTTCGAGCGCGGTCAACGCATCGAACTGCGTGCGCTGCTCAGCCTCACCGATGTCATGGTAAAAAACTTCGAAGTCATTGCGCGTCGTCGCGAGCTCGGTGAGAAATTTTTCTTCGTCGGCGCAGTGACCGCAACCCTCGCGCACGAAAACATTGACCGGCGTCGCAGCGAATGCGAGTGGCGCGAGAATTAAAAAGGAAAGAAAAAAGAAAGTGATTTTTCGCAGCATATTTGGGAGAATTCAGGTGAAATTTTAGCATGAAAATTTTACAACTACCTTCTGCTGTCCTCGATCGCAATTCGGAATTCCGCGGTGTGCCGACACGGAAATTAATGGAAAATGCTGGAAAACAAGCCACTCGCGTAATCCTGCGCAAATTTGGAAAGCCAGCCAAAGTCCAGATTTTTTGCGGCAGTGGCGGCAATGGCGGCGACGGTTTCGTCGTCGGACTTGAGTTGCTACGAAAAAAAATCCCAGTTGAAATAATTTTGGCGGGCGCAGTGAAAAATAAAGACGCGCAATTTTATTTAAAAAAATTACCGAAAAAGCTCATCATCAAATATTCGAGCGCGACCAAAATCGACGGCTCACTTTTGGTCGACGCGCTTCTAGGGGTCGGACAGCGAGGCAAATTACGCGCACCGATTACCAACCTCGTCGCGAAATTAAATTTAACCCCCCACTTCAGTGGGGGGACACTGCCAAAAGTCGTGAGTCTCGACGTCCCGACTGGCAAGCTCAAGCCCGACCTCATCATCGCCTTTCACACCTCGAAGCAATCCATTTTAAATTCCCCCTTTCGCAAAGGGGGAAAGCGCGGCACTAATTTGGAAAAAACCGCGACACACAAAAAGCCAGGGGATTTTTATCGCGAAGTCGTCGTCCCAATCGGCATTCCGAAATCAGCGGAACAATTTTTCGGACCAGGCGATGTGGAATTTTATTTTCCAAGACGCGGAGAAAATTCTCACAAAGGTGAAAATGGTCGCGTCGTCATCGTCGGCGGCAGTGCGAATTATCTCGGCGCGCCGCTTTTCGCCGGACTCGGCGCACTCGCAGCCGGCGTCGATCTCGTCGACGTTTTCGTGCCAGGAGTAAATTTTGCCGCTGCGAGAAAATTCTCGCCCAATTTTTTAATTCATAAATTTAAGGGCAATGCTGAATTTCTGACAATCGAAGCCGCACGCGAAATTCTAGCTTTCGCGCGCGAAAAAAATGCGGCAGTCGTCCTCGGACCCGGACTTGGACGGAATCCGGAAACTGAGAAAGCCGTCAGCTTCTTCGCGAAAAACTGTCGCCAACCGCTCGTGCTCGACGCCGATGCACTGCTGCCAAATTTACCGAAATTCATTTCGACGCAAGTCGTCCTCACTCCCCACGCGGCAGAATTTCAGAGAATACCAAAAAAGCTGAACGCTGTGATTTTGAAAAAAGGCCGCGTCGATGCAATTATTTCAGGCGAACGCAAAAGGTGGAACGACACCGGCAACCCGATCCTGACTGTCGGCGGATCGGGCGACACCCTCGCCGGACTCGTCGGCGGTTTGCTCGCACGCCAAGTCGCAGCTTTCGAAGCGGCTGGCATCGCCGCCTTTTTACTCGGTCTCGCCGGTGAAAGAATTGCGTTAAAATCAGAAAGCACGACACCGCAAGCGCTCGCGAAAAAAATTCCCCAGATTATTCGAGAGATTCTCGACGGAAAGATTTGAAAAATTTAAACTCGAAAATTATGTCAAAAATTGCAGTCGTTGGCGCGGGCGTGATGGGCAGTGCCATCGTCGCATCACTCATTCGTGAAAAAATTTTCACGCCAGCTGAAGTCATCGCGGTCGATGTCAACTGTCGCAAGCTCAGTGTCCTGAAAAAGAAATTTAAAATCAAAACTGAGAATTCGATCAGCGATGCGGCGACAAAAGTTGATGTGATTTTGCTCGCTGTAAAACCGCAGTCACTTGAATCTTTGTGTGAAAATTTCTCGACTGACAAGCTTGTGATTTCGATTCTCGCGGGCACGCGCGTCGCGAAGCTGAAGCAGCTGACTGGCTCAGCGAAAATCGTGCGCGTCATGCCAAATACTCCCGCCGCCGTCGGCTGCGGAATTTCCGGCTGGCACGCGAGTCGACAAGTCGCGAAAAACGAGAAAGTTTTGGTGCGCCAAATCTTGGAAAGTTTCGGCGAACAGGCCGAATTCAAAAATGAAAAAATGCTCGACGCAGTGACGGCGATTTCCGGCAGCGGTCCGGCGTATTTTTTCGCCTTCGCAGAAGCCCTGGAAAAAGCGGCTCGCAAAATGGGACTCGGTAAAAACGCTGCTGCTTTCGTCGGTCAAACTTTTTTTGGCGCGGCGAAATTAGCCGACATCTCGGAAATTCCTTTCGCGAAGCTGCGGGAAAATGTGACTTCGAAAGGCGGTACGACCGCCGCCGCACTCGCGGTTTTTGAGAAAGCGGGACTTACGAAAATCGTCGAGCACGCGACACTCGCCGCGAAAAAACGCGCGGAAGAATTGGCGAATGGAAAGTAAAACCTGCGAACGTAGAGAATGAAAATTTTCATTCTGCTAGGAATTTTCCCTCACGGGAATTATTTGTCTTCAGTATTAATTTTCTCAATTAGCCCAAGATTAACCAATGCTCTTATGCTGTAATCATCCAGCCCAGGAGACCATTCATCCTGATTGTTAAATTTTGCCAATAGCGACTCCAAATCATCTGCGCTGAAACTTAAATTAGGATTGAGCGGTACCTCAATACTATTTCCTTTTTTAACAGCAATGGAGATAATGCCATTGAGGGGGTCTTTGTCGAAAGCGGCTATTGCCGTCAATTGATAACCCTGTTTTTTGAGTAATTTATCAAGAGCAGTTTTGTAGCGAATTACTTCCGGATCATTTTGAGATTCTACTTTTGGTTTGGTGCTATTTACATCATCTAACAATTTTATCCTTTCTTTAATTTCCTTTTTTTGTATATCGTTTCTTTCGTTGTTGGAAGATATTTCTTTCCCTTGCGATTGCTGCACTTCAGGACCACCGCCACCTCTAAACACCAACCTCCTTTCTGTTGTAAATGTTTGAGAAGCAAGCAGTGACAATTGCAAGTTTGTATTTTCCATTTTATTTTGGTTATTTTTTGCGGTAATTAACTGTTTTGATTTTAGCATAAAACATACTTTTAAGCAAACTGCCTAAAATTTGCTGAGCTTGCTTGAATTTTGTCACCCCTGCGAAAGCAGGGGACCAAAATAAAAAAGCGCGAGACTGTTTGGATCCCCGCCTGCGCGGGGAAGACAAAGGAAATAAAACAAAAGGTGTGGCATTTTATAATTGTTTAGCTATATCAAACAAAAAGCCCCCTTGCGGAGGCTTTTTCCCACCCTCGAAATTAAATCTCTACTCTTCGTCTGTGTCATTGTTGTGGTCACCGAACATTCCACCATGCCCACCTCTGCCATGTTCGCCACCCATTTCGAATCCCATTCCCATACCGAATCCTGGTCCTTCGATTCCTAGCTCTTTCTCAATCGCCTGAGCCTGTGTTTTCAAGTTTTGTAAATCTTTCAGTTTGGAGAAATTGTCGGCTGTGATTACTTTGAGAATCGGTGCGTCGGGATTTTTAGCAGTGATTAATTTGACCCAAGCTGCGTAATCGCCATTTGTAATTGCCGTCTCGAGTGCTGTGCGATCAGCTTCCATCGTGGCTCTGTTGGTAGCCATCTTGGTGAATTGATCCTCGGTCATCTTGGTATTCCCGGTCGCAGTCTGGAAGGCTGCGAAATCTTTGTTTTCGATGGCCGTCTCAATCGCAGTCGCTTTGGCTGGATCGAAATTTTTGTCACCCGGACCGGCGAAGCCGCCGAAAGCATAAACCGAAGGAAGCACGATTGCCGAAAGGGTGAGCGCGGAAATCCCCGCGAGGATAGTCTTGTTTTTCATTTTTTTGGGGTTAAGAATTGAAAGTTCAAACGCGTTTTCAAAAACTAATACGCGCGCATCGGCATGTTTCTTTCAAATCTCGCCCGTTCTAATTGCCTGGGATTTTCAGGCAAAATAAAGTCAGCTGTGAAATTAGTATCATCAGTCTTGGTACCGATTGCGCGGATTTTCTCACCAACTGTAATCGTGAATTCCGGCGGAATTTTGGCAGTCGCAATATCGACATTCCAGACTGAATTATCGAGTGCATTCAGAATCAAAAGCTTTTCCTCAATCGAAAAAACCTCGCCAAAAAGAAAACCCTCTTCGGGATCCATCCACTCGCTCTCGTCAAAATGCGGCGGAAAATTTTGGACGCGCAAAGCGTGCAACTGTGGCGGCAACGGCGTCGCTAGCAATGAAATTCCACCAGCGATACTCGCGACGAAAATCCCACCCGCGACCGCGAGCACACCGAAACGGTAACCGTGCTTAGTGTGACGAAAGAGAAAATACGCAAATGCACTGGCAGCCAAAATCGTCGCGAGCCAAAAAATCGGCAAGGTGTGAGTAATGAAATTAATTTGACCGCCCGGGAAATGTGGCAGCAACTCCCATTCAGCTTCGAATAATTCCGCAGCGAAAGTCCCGACGAAAATCGCCGCAGCCAAAAGCGCAATCAATGCCAGCACCCAAATGCCGTAGTTTTTGACGAGAAAAAGCGCACGCGAATGCGGCGCCAATTTGCGCTCTTTAATTTCAGCGAGGATTTTTTCAGAAAGTTTCTGCATTGCAAAAATTAAATAAATTTATTGAGAGCCGCTTCTCCTGCTGTGAGCTCAAAAGCCTTTTTGGCACGATGTACGAGCGTAGCGACGCTGCCCATCGGACAATGCAGAATGTCGGAAATCTCCGCATAATCTTTGGACTCGAGGTAACGCAGAATCAAAATCTCACGATATTTTTGCGGAATTTTTGCGAGAATCGAATGAACGAAGGCGACCAGAAATTTTTCGTCGGTCGCGGCTGGAATGTCGAGTGTCGATTTCAGCAGCTGCGCAGCTTCAAATGTGTCGAGATTAACTTCTTGCGCGCGCGCTGATTTTTTGCGCCAATGGCTGATCACTTCATTGTGCGCGATGCGATAAATCCAGCTGCTGAATTTGAGACTGGAGTCGAAGTCGCGCAGATTTTGGTAAGCCTTGAGAAAAATATTCTGGAGCAGATCCTCACCTTCTTCCCGGGAAATATTGGAAATGCGCAACACATAGCGCAATAGCGGTCGCTCGTACTTCTCGACAATCTGAGCGTAATCATCGGAATCGGCAAGCGCGAGCCGCACGAGCTCGACGTCCGAATCCAAGTCCGAAATTATCTTTGGGGGTGGAGGCAATTTTCGATAGAGATGCTAAAAGAATTATACGCATCCGGACAAATTTTTATTTCACAAACCAAAAGAAAAATGAGTGATTGACCAACAAATAACAGACCCTAAAAAAATCAGCTAAAACCAGTTTGCAATTTTTATCAAATTTTGGTAGAATAAACACGTTCCTTTACTGAGATTGTCTGATTTGAGATTCGCTCGTCGAATCAAAAAACTCTCAATCGCACGCCTCTCGATCTCCGGGTCGACCGACGTGATCAGTATCGGAGCCAAAAACAAAAATAGCTCAGCCAAATAGGTCGAGCTATTTTTGCGTAGCGATAAGTTTAAACACTGCAAAATAAGCTAAAATACTCGGGATGTTTTTTGTTGTCATTCTCGGAATCTTATTCGGCATCCACTTCGCCGTCTACGATTTTTGCGTTCGCGCTTTTTCGATTGAGGACAAAATCGTCCAAGTAAAAATCGCGCTCGGTCTGCTCTTGCTCTTCGCCGGACTGGTGGGATCGATGATTTTGTCGCGCCTGACGAGTAATTTATTTACGAAAATTGTCAGTGTGAGTTTCGGTGTTTGGTTCGGATTTTTGCTGAATTTGTTTTGGCTGATTCTCGTCGCCTGGCTCGCGATTGGCGCAGCGCGAATTTTCGGGCAAAGTTTGAATCTTCAATTGTTCGCCCAAATCGTCATCGCCGCGGCGATTCTCTGGTCGCTCTTCGGCATGTGGAATGTTTTTCATCCGGTCGTGAAAAATATTGAAATCGAGCTCGCCAATTTACCAGCGGAGTGGAAAGGCAAAACAATTGTGCAGCTTTCCGACGTACATCTCGGCGGAGTTCTAGGTGAAAATTTTTTGCGAAAAATCGTGAATGATGTCAATCAACTCAAACCGGAAATCGTCGTCATCACCGGCGACCTGCTCGATGGCAGCGCGGATGGATTTGAATCCTATGTCCACCTTCTGGATGAAATTCAAAGCAAACAAGGCGTTTATTTCGTCACCGGCAATCACGAGGGTTACCGCGGCATCGCGGATTCCTTGCGGATTTTGCACGGAACCAAAATGCATATTTTGGAGGACGAAATCGTCGACCTATCCGGTCTGCAACTAATCGGCATTGCCTATCCGCAAATTGGCGAACACAAAAATATCCGCAAAATCATCGCGGACAATCCTGTTTTTGATTCGGCTAAAACAAATATCTTACTGCTACATTCCCCGACCGGCATCGGCGCGAGCGAAACCAAACGCCAAGATTTGTACTGGAAACCGAATGTGGATTTCACGGACGCGGAAGAACTCGGGATCGATTTGCAACTTTCAGGACACACACACGCCGGACAGCTTTTTCCTTTCACGCTTCTCACGAAGTGGATTTACGCTGGCTACGAATACGGCCTACACCGCATCGGCAATTTCCAAATTTATATTTCGAGCGGCACAGGCGTCTGGGGACCGACTGAGCGCAACGGCAGTCGTTCTGAGATTGTCGCGATTAAGTTGAGATAGGCTAAAAACAGTTTTGCAATTTTGGTAAAATTTTGGTAAAATATACGCGTTCCTTTACTGAGATTGTCTGATTTGAAATTCGCTCGTCGAATCAAAAATCTCTCAATCACTCACTCTTCAATCCTCGGATTGCTGAATGAAATCAGGACTGGAGCCAAAAACAAAAATAGCTCAGCCAAATAGGTCGAGCTATTTTTGCGTAAAGTGCCTAATTTAAATATCCAAATTCTCCACGCTCTTCGCGTGGGTCTGGATGAATTTGCGGCGCGGCGGAACTTCCCCACCCATCAGCGTCTCGAAAATCTGATTCGCTTTTTCGGCATCCTCGACCGCGACGCGCAGCTGAATGCGGCGAGTCGGATCCATCGTCGTCTCCCAAAGCTGCTCCGGATTCATTTCACCGAGACCTTTGTAACGTTGGATTTTGACACCGGCAGACGATGATTTCTTTTTGGGTGAATCTTCCTCTTCGTCAGAGTCATCCTCGACCACAGAGTTAGAAGGAATTTCGTCGACAGTGAGATGATTATCTTTTAGGATTTTGAATTTTTCCTCATCTGTATAGGCGTACCAAACTTGCTTGCCTTTCGCGATTTTGTAAAGCGGCGGAACAGCAATGTAGACGAAACCACCATCGACGAGCGGGCGGAAATGACGGTAAAACAGTGTCAAAAGCAAAGTCCGAATGTGCGAACCGTCGACATCGGCATCGGTCATGATGACGATGCGGTGGTAGCGCAGCTTCTTCACGTCGAAACTGTCGCCAATCGAAGTGCCGAAAGCGAGGACGAGATTTTTGATTTCATTATTCGCCAGCATGCGGTCGAGGCGCGCCTGCTCGACATTGAGAATCTTACCGCGCAGCGGCAGAATCGCCTGCGTGTGGCGGTCACGACCTTGCTTCGCAGAGCCGCCGGCGGAATCGCCCTCGACGATGTAGAGCTCGGATTCTTCTGGTTTGCGCGAGGAACAATCGGCTAGTTTGCCTGGCAGATTCGAACCCTCGAGCGCACCTTTGCGGAGCACTGTGTCGCGCGCCGCTCGCGCCGCGATACGCGCCCGCGCTGCGAGCGCACATTTGCCGACCATCGCCTTGGCATCGGCCGGATGCTCTTCGAGATAATTCGCGAAAGCCTCGCCAAAAATCGCATTCACGGCGGACTGCACTTCGGCGTTGCCGAGTTTGCCTTTGGTCTGACCTTCGAATTGCGGATCGCGCACTTTGACTGAAACAATCGCAGTCAAACCTTCGCGCACATCCTCGGCAGTGAGATTCGTCTCGCTCTCTTTGAGCAAATTATTTTTGCGCGCATAGGAATTGATTTCGCGCGTCAGCGCCGTGCGGAAACCAGTGAGGTGCGTACCGCCGTCAATCGTGTGAATGTTGTTGGCGAAAGAGAAAACCTCTTCATTGAAAGCATTAGTGTATTGGAGTGCGACCTCGACGAAGGCGTCGGGGTGTTCCTTGCCGACGTAAAAAACATTCGTCAGGCGTTCGCGATTTTGGTCGAGATTCGCGACGTAGGACTTGATGCCACCCTCGAAGTAAAATTTGTATTTGCGGTCGACGCGCTCATCGTGAATCGCGATTTTCACGTCTTTCGTGAGGTAAGCCTGCTGACGCAAGCGTGTAAAAATTGTTTCGAGCTTGAAGTCCGTCCCCTCTTTGAAAATCGTCGGGTCAGGATAAAAAGTAATTTTCGTACCGTTAAATTTGGAAGCGCCGAGCATCTCAAGTGGATACGACTTCGAGCCGCCATCGGTGAATTTCATGCGGTAATGTTTGCCATCGCGGAAAACCTCGGCGATGACCTTGACCGAGAGTGCATTCACGACTGAGACACCGACACCATGCAGACCACCGGAGACTTTGTAGCCGCTCGCCTCGCCGCCGAATTTGCCGCCCGCGTGAAGAACTGTCAAAACAGTATCGAGCGCAGATTTGCCCGTCGCTTTGTGTGTCTCGACTGGAATACCGCGACCGTTGTCGAGCACGGAGCAAGCGCCGTCCTTTTGAATCGTGACGACGATTTCATTGGCGAAACCCGCCATCGCTTCGTCGATCGAGTTGTCGACGACTTCCCAAATCAAATGGTGCAACCCGCGCGCATCGGTCGAACCGATGTACATGCCCGGACGCTTGCGCACAGGTGCCAGCCCTTCGAGGACTTGAATGGAATCGGCGGTATATTCTGAGGACATTTAGGTAAGGAGTAAGTTGTAAGTCGTAAGGAATAAGTTTTAAGTAGTAAGAAAAAACTTAGTCCTTATTTCTTAATATTTAATTCTTTTCCCGCGGATTTTAGCAGACGAGCAAGCTCGCGCCAATTTCAGCCGATTTTTGGCATAGTTTTCAATTTGACCAGCCAAAAAAAGAATTTAGAATCCTGTCAAATCTCCCAAATATCTCATGAACGACTCGAACAGCCTAGCGCCAATCACAATCAAAAAACTTACAAAAGCGGAGGTCCCCGATTTTTTTGCAGTGATAAAAAAACTGCGAGCGCAGCTCAGCAAAAAAGATCTGCAAAAACGACTAACAGCAATCGAACGTATTCCTGGGCACTATTTTTGGGGTGCGATTCGCGGCAATCAAAAAGTCGGTTTTTGTCACGCCAGCATCAATGTCAATCTCTCGCCTGGTGGCAAGGATATTTATCTGAATGATTTAATCGTCGCGGAAAACGACCGCAGTGGCGGTGTCGGTAGCAAACTACTCGGTGAAGTCCAAAAAATCGCCAAGCTCAAAGGGTGCAAACGCATCCTCGTCACTGTCCGCACCGACAACCTGACCGCGTTGAATTTTTATCGTAAAAAAGGTTTTGGGGAGGGATACGGAATCAGGCTTGCCAAAGAATCATAAAATCAGCGATTTCTTTTCGTGACAGCAATGAGTAAAATTGCGCCGTCCTAACTTTTTCAATGCAGCTCATCCTGATCAATGATGGTCACAACCCTGAATGCGAGGAACTAATCGTGGCAGCTGCAAAGAAAAGGAAAATTCCAGTCGAAGTCACCAACTCAAAAATTCGCACTGAATCGGTCGCACCTTTTCGACCTATCAAAAAAACACTGGTCTACCGCATCGCGACTAATCCTATTGAGGAATTACTCGAAACAATTTTGATTGGCAAGGGCGCAGTCTCGCTGCGCGAGGCAGATCAGCTTACGAATAAGTCTGATTTAAATCTCTTAATGATGCGCAAGGGCAAGTTGCGCATGAATATGTTTTTGAGCAAAAACAAAATCGCCACGCCTGAAACAATTTTTTCTAATGCGACTGATTCTAAAAGCTTAAAAGAGATTATCAAAAAGCTCGGCCTCCCGCTGCTGATCAAGACGCTCGACAGCAGCCGCGGCAAAGGCGTGATCCTGATTGATTCTTTTTTTGGGCTGCGCTCCTCGGTCGAAGCCTGGCAAGAAAAAGAAATCCCTTTTCTCTACCAAAAATTTATTCAGGAAGCGACAGGCAGCCACATCCGCGCCATTGTTTTGGACGGTCGCCTAATCTGCGCTTACCGAAAATCAGTCCCCAAGCAATCTGATTTTCGTTCGAATGCTTCGGGCGGACTGTCGGCCAATAAACTAATCAAGCTCAGCCCGACGACTGAAAAATTGGCGATTGAGACAGTCAACGCTTCCGGTCTGGCTTTCGGCGGGGTGGATTTGATTAAATTAAATCAACAAGATTATTGCGTCGCCGAAGTGAATTTCCCTTTCAATTTCGCCCGCAGTGCCAAGCTCGGAAAATTCGATGTAGCTGGAAAAATGCTCGATTACCTCGTCGCGAAAGCGCAGCGAAGCTGAATCGTTACCTTGCTTTTTCGGAGTCTTTAGGCTAAAATAACCTGATGAGCGAAAAGCCGAGTAAAAATTCCGAGAGTCAAATTTTGGACGAGCGGTGGCGTAAAAAATTTGAAGCAATTGGCAACGTGGATTCACACCTTTGGCTTGAGTGTAAAAATCAAAAAGAGGAAAAACCAAAATTTTTGAGCGGCGCGATTGAAAATCCACGCCTCGCCTACAACAAACTCGACGTGCAACGCCTCACTAATCTCAAAATTGCTTTTTCAAATTTGAAGCAGGAAATTTTGGCGGAAGAAAATGACCCGACCATTCGAGAAATTTACGATTGGAAAATTAACGAGAAAATCAGCGAAGTGAAAATGCTCCTCGCAAGCGCGCATGGCGATATGCCGAAATTTTCCGAATATTCCCGCGCCGTTTTCGGGGCGCCTGATTTGCAAATTTTTGCGCATACAATTGAATCGCTAAAAAATGAACTCGCTCTCGTGCAAAATTCTACTAATCCCAAACTCGTACAGGCCGCAGCCGAACTCGAAAAAGTTTTGCCGCGTTTCGTCGCGACTGAAAAATCAGAACTCGAGATTCCCCCGCCCACACCCGAGACTTTCGTAAATCTGCGTAACGCTGTACGCACAAAATTCAAAAATTTACTGGAAATCGTCGATGAGGGAAAACCAAAATACAGCTCCGAAGATTTGGCGGAAACTTTTGATAAAGCCTTACCAGAAATCAAAGCTAAAGATTGGGAGAGCGTTTTGGACCCCGATAAATTGGTCATCAGTATTGAAGACGAAAAAAATCAAGTTTCAATTCCAACGGGAAAATCCTATTTGGTCACGCGAGTAAAAAATTTACTGCTCCACGAAATCGGTTGCCACATAGGTCAAATCACGGGCGGACGCCGCTCGCGCCTGCAATTACTCGGCATCGGTCTCGATCACAACATGAAGGGTTTCGAGGGTATCGCGACATTCGCCGGCAGTCTCGCAGCTAATCCGGAAAAATTTGAAAAATACGAAGAACTCGATCGCCATCTCGCAATCAGCCTCGGCGTCGGACTCGATGGCAAACCGCGCAATTTTCGAGAAGTTTTTGAGATTATGCAAAAGTATTATTTTTTTCAAGAAATCAAAGCGCGGAAAGATCCAGAGACCGCGATGAAAAACTCACAAAATAAAGCCTGGCTGCGCTGCGTGCGAACTTTTCGCGGGAGTGATTGCACGACACGCGGTGCGATCTTTACTAAAGACATCGTTTATTCTGAAGGCAATATCGGTGTCTGGGATGTTTTCAGTAAGAATCCAGGATTGCTTGAAAAAATCGAAATTGGCCGTTTCGACCCGACTAACCCGCGCCACCTTATCGTTCTTGCGAAACTACAGCTCGGTATCTCGAACGAAAATTTGGCTGCACTCGAGAAATAATCACTTTGGAAATTGCAGGATTCGCAGAAGAAGATTTGAGAGCGGCCGAAAAAACCGGAAATCACTTCAAACACTAAAAACAATAGGAACGGTAAGACCACTGTTTTCCTCACTCAAAACCCGGCCGAATAAAACCAGCCCTCTTCGCAAACAGCTCAATGATAAATCATAAGATATTCACTCATTCAATCATTGGCTCATTTCCTCAGTGCCGCCTGCGCCGCCGCGAGTCGCGCAATCGGGACACGGAAGGGTGAGCAAGAAACATAGTTCATGCCGACGCGGTGACAAAATTCGACTGAGGCTAAAAAGTTTGTATGCATCCGTTGACTCAATAGATACAAACATGTATACTTTGTATACAATCATTTAAAGTTAGATACAAAAATGCACCCAGTAATTATTGGCACATATCGTGAGCAAAAAGATGGGTTCAAAGCCTTTATTCCAAACTCTTTCCCGCCAAAAGAAGGTTTTGAATTTAACGCAAAAATTTTAAAGAAAAACGACCAAGCTACTCGACTCCTGGGAAAACTCGACGGCATTACTAAATTACTGCCAGATGCTGATTTTTTTCTGCTGATGTACTTACGCAAAGATGCCGCATCTTCGAGTCAAATTGAGGGAACCCAGGCTACAATGATTGATGCAATCGAAGCCGAAGCCAAAGTAAACGCAAATATTCCGGAAGATGTTGACGATATCTTGCATTACATCCAAGCTTTGAATTATGGAATTAAACGCGTAACGACAGAAGATTTTCCAATTTCGCTGCGCTTTTTACGCGAGCTGCACCAAAAATTGATGAACCAGGCGCGCGCCACGCACTTTTCTGATCCGGGAGAATTTCGTAAAACTCAAAACTGGATTGGGGGTACACGACCGGACAACGCTCGTTTTGTACCACCACCCGTACATGAGATGAATCTCGCGCTAACTGATTTGGAAAAATTCATACATTCCGATGACGCAACCCTGACTCTAATCAAAGCTGCGCTGTTGCATGCCCAGTTCGAAACCATTCACCCTTTCCTCGATGGCAATGGACGCACCGGAAGGATGCTCATCACTTTTTATTTATGGAAAGAGGGATTCCTTGAAAAACCAGTTTTGTTTTTGTCGTCGTTTTTCAAAAAACACCAAAAACTTTATTACGAAAAGCTTTTTGGCTATCACAACGGTGGAATAACGGAATGGGTCGATTTCTTTCTAGACGGAGCCATAGAGATCGCCAACGAAGCAATCGATATAGTGGGCGCAATCACAGAGCTACGAAAACAGGATAACCAAAAAATTCAAAAACTTGGAGCGCGCGCCTCGGAAAGCGCAACTATTATTTTGCCGAAACTTTATGGTCAGCCGATTGTGAATGTCGCGACTGTGCAATCTTGGACTAAATTCACGCGAGCCGGAGCACAACGCGTAATTGATCGCTTTATCGCGATGGAAATTTTGGCACCAAAAGATCAGGATAAAAAATATGGACAGTCGTATGCTTATAAAAAATATTTGGAGATATTTAACAGTCATAATTAATGAAAACATTATGCAATACTCAAAAACAATATCGTTAGATTGTCCGCACTGCAACACAAAATGTCAATTCATACAAATCGATGCAAGCCATCATTTTTGTGACAGGGACAACCTGCACCACATCGCTTATGTTTGCACGAATTGTCATGGAGTAATCGCAACCAAATGGAACGCAAACACAAAAGACTCATCTAATTTCCAAAGAAACCCGTCTGGCTATAATCAGCAATTGAAAATTTATTATCCTGCCGTTGGAGATTGGAAACCGCGAGTTAAGTTGAACTCAATCCAAAATGAAGATGTTAAAAATGATTTTCAAGAAGCAATCGACGCCTACAATAATGGGCTTTTCAATTCCTGCATGATGATGGCTCGGCGAGCAATTCAACAAGAAATGATTGCGAAAAAAGCAAAGGGTTCGAATTTATATCAGCAAATTGAGTCAACTGGAATTTCAGCAAAATTAAAAGCACTGCTCCACAAAATCAAAAACTTTGGGAACAATGGCGCTCATCCCGATTTTTGTTTGTTCGACGAGAACGGCGATAAAATTGATGACAAAAAAGGATTCTCAAAACTAAGTTTGGAATTTTTGGACAGATATTTTGCAAACGAGTACGAAATAGATTCTTTGGTGGCAAGCGCACCAAGAAGCGAGAAGGAAAAAGAAGGCGAATAATCTATCTCAGTGCCGCCTGCGCCGCCGCGAGCCGCGCAATCGGGACGCGGAAGGGCGAGCAAGAAACATAGTTCATACCGACGCGGTGGCAAAATTCAACCGAGGCTGGATCTCCGCCGTGTTCACCGCAGATGCCGCATTTCAAGTCTTTTTTGTCAGTGCGTCCGCGCTCAATACCCATCTGCACCAATTCTCCGACGCCGCGCTGATCGAGCGAAGCGAAAGGATCATTGTCGAGAATTCCCTCTTCGATGTATTTCGGCACGAATTTCGGAGCGTCGTCGCGAGAGAAGCCGAAGGTGAGTTGCGTGAGGTCATTCGTCCCGAAGCTGAAGAACTCCGCCTGCCGCGCGATTTTGCGGGCGCGGATGCAGGCGCGCGGAATCTCAATCATCGTGCCGACCGCGTATTTCAGCTGAACGCCGGATTTTTGAATGATGGCGTTGCCGGTCGAGCGCACGATCTTCGCCAGTAAATAAAATTCCTCCATCATGCCAATGAGCGGAATCATGACCTCGGGAATCACGTCGATCTTTTCTTTTTTCAATCTGACTGCCGCCTCGAAAATCGCCTGCGCCTGCATCTCGACAATCTCGGGATAGACGACCATCAGGCGCGCTCCGCGCAAACCCATCATCGGATTGACTTCGTGCAACGCCGCCATCCGTTCGCGCAATTTTTGCTCGGAAATCTGGAGTGTCTTGGCGAGTCCGCGGATTTCTTTTTCTTCGTTTGGAAGGAATTCGTGGAGCGGCGGATCGAGCAAGCGCACCGTCACCGGCAAGCCTTTCATCGCTTTGAAAATGCGGTAAAAATCTTCACGTTGAAAGGGCAGCAATTTCGCGAGCGCCTTTTTGCGTGCCTCGACTGAATCGGCGACGATCATTTCACGCACCGCGAGAATGCGTTCCGGCTCGAAAAACATGTGCTCCGTGCGGCAGAGACCAATTCCCTCCGCACCCATTTCGCGCGCGAAAGCGGCGTCGTGCGGCGTGTCCGCATTGGTGCGAATTTTGAGTTCGCGGAATTTGTCCGCGAAAGTCATGAGCTTCTTGAAATTCGCATCAAGCTGCGGCTCGACCGTAGCGATTTCGCCGAGCATCACCTCACCCGTCGAACCGTCGAGCGTAATTGTTTCGCCGGCACTCACGATTTTCGTCCCGACGCGGAACTGCTTTTTGGTGTAATCAACTTCGATTTTTTCCGCACCCGCGACGCAGCAACGACCCATACCGCGAGCGACAACCGCCGCGTGCGAGGTCATGCCACCACGCGCCGTGAGGATGCCCCGCGCCGCGTGCATGCCGTGAATATCCTCGGGTGAAGTTTCTTTGCGGACGAGAATCACGTTCTCGCCGAGATTGCCGAAGTGTTCCGCTTCGTCCGCCGTGAAGACGACTTTGCCACTGGCTGCGCCCGGACTCGCGGGCAAACCTTTGGTCAGCACAATTTTCTTCGCCTTGGGATCAAGTGACGGATGCAGTAATTGATCGAGAGAATAAGGATCGACGCGCAGCACCGCTTCTTTTTCGGTGATCATTTTTTCGCGAACTAATTCGACCGCGATGCGCACCGCCGCTCGCGCCGTGCGTTTGCCGTTGCGCGTCTGCAGCAGGAAAAGTTTGCCGCGCTCGATGGTGAATTCGAGATCCTGCATGTCGCGGTAATGCTTTTCCAATTTTTGGTAAATCTTCGTCAGCTCGGCGTACACTTTCGGATTCGATTTTTGCAAATGGGAAATCGGCTGCGGCGTACGAATCCCCGCGACGACGTCCTCGCCCTGGGCATTCATCAGATACTCGCCGAAAAATTTCTTCTCGCCCGTCGACGGATCGCGCGTGAAGGCAACGCCCGTACCCGAAGTTTCACCGAGATTACCGAAAACCATTGCCTGAACATTCACCGCTGTCCCAATCAGACCTTTGATGTTGTTCATCTTGCGATAATAAATCGCGCGTGGATTGTCCCAGCTGCCGAAGACCGCCTGAATCGCAAGCTTGAGTTGCTCGAGCGGATCTTGCGGAAAGTCTTTGCCGATTGCGTCTTTCACGACTTTCTTGAAATTCGCCGTCAGCTTTTCGAGATCCGCCGCATCAAGTTCGAGATCATTTTTTACTTTTTTCGTCGTCTTCAGTTTATCGAGTTCGTGTTCGAAATGTGCGTGCTCGACGCCGAGGACGACATCGCCAAACATTTGAATGAAGCGACGGTAAGCGTCCCACGCGAAACGCGCGTTGCCCGAAACAGCCGCGAGACCCGCGACCGACTTGTCATTCATACCGAGATTCAGAACTGTATCCATCATACCCGGCATAGAAGCCGCCGCGCCCGAGCGCACGGAGACGAGCAAAGGATCTTTGGCGTCGCCGAGTTTCTTGCCCATTTTTTTCTCCAACTTCGTGAGGTGTTCTTCGACTTCTTTCAAAAGCCCCGTCGGAAATTTGCCGCCTGCTTTGGAATATTCCGCGCAAGTCTCAGTCGTAATCGTGAATCCCGGCGGCACCGGAATCCCGAGCGAACTCATCTCAGCGAGATTCGCGCCTTTACCACCGAGCAGCTCGCGCATTTTGGCTGAACCTTCCGTAAAGTCGTAGACACGTTTGGGCATTTGAGAAAAAATTTAGAATAAAAACCCCTGTAAATTAGGGACGAGAGAATTTTTGGGAGTGCATTGGGAGAAAAAGTAGATTGATTAACCTGCCTTTTAAACGTATAAAACTTAATCCTTATTTCTTACTCCTTAATCCTAAACTTAAGTGCGAAGATTTTAGTCGCCCTGCCCTATCTCAGCAACTCGCCCTTTTGAACAAAATTTGTGTGCTGAAAATTTTGGTAAAAATCCCCGAATATTGTCCGTAGGAACGCCCCGAATATTGTCCGTAGAAACGCCCCGCCGGGGCGTTTCTACCGCAATTTCTACCCCCATGTTTTTGACAAAAGGTCGATGTTAGAATTTTTACGTGAAATTCCAAGAAAAATACCGCACGGAATCACGTCGGCTGGCTGGCTGGGATTATTCGGCAGACGGTTATTATTCCATCACAATCTGCGCAAAAAATCGGGAAAATATTTTTGGCGAAATCCGAAATGGAAAAATGCAGCTCAACGAGATTGGAAAAATCATGGAAGAAGAATGGCAACAAACTGAAAAGATTCGCCGAAATGTGAAATTGGACGCGTTTGTCGTGATGCCGAATCATCTGCATGGAATTTTGGTAATTGATAATTTAGGAATAGAAACGCCAGTTAGAAATAATGTAGAAACGCCCAGGCGGTTGAATGTAGAAACGCCCCGCCCAATGGATGCAGAACCGCATCATCACGTAGAAACAAATTGCATATTGAATGTAGAAACGCCCCGCCGGGGCGTTTCTACCGCGGGATTCACGGCAGATGGCATTTCTAACGCGGAAAAACAAATTCGCAACCCTAATCACAAACCAGAATGGAAACCTGGTTCGGTTGGCGCAATCATCAACCAATTTAAATCAATCTGCACAAAACGCATTCACCAAATCCACCCTGCGCTCGACCGCGTCTGGCAACCGCGATTTCATGACAGGATAATCCGCAACGAGGATGAACTAAATCGCGTTCGTGATTATATTTGGCAAAATCCCGAGAATTGGGGAAAAGATGAGGAAAACCAAGAGAGATTTTGAACACAATTTTTGTGCTAAAAACTATACTGTCTTTCCCTGGCAATATAAATTGCGAATCAAATCCGCTACCTCGCGCGCCCTCCTACTATTACCATCACCAAAATCAACCCCATCACTATTAATCCCTGCCTTTGGATTTTTTGCTTTTTTATCTAAATCAGACAAAACCATACCTCTTAATAATTCAAGAATTGCGGGTCTTTGCGAAATAGCCTCAACGACTTTTGGATGCTTCAAAACAAGTTGAGAAACTTTATATAAATATAAATTTTGAGAACCATTATCATAAATTCCTGTCGCGGCAAAACAAACTGCATCGCTTGGAGTAAGTATTTTAGGCAGTTTTCTAGGCATACTACTAGCATTTGCAGAAATCTCCTGGAGTGCTTCGCCCCTAACACCAGAAGCCAATTTAATAAGCTCTTCAAGTTCAGCTTCCGAAAACATAGTCTGTGGCTGATCACAACCATCTCGATGGCAAATATTTCCAAATTCACCCCAGGCCAATTTTTGATCTTCTAAAGAAGGCATAATTTTCTGGGTTAAGAATAAAAAAGGAAGCTATTTTGACTTCATGAATTAATTTTGTCAAAAACCCTTTTGAACACAATTTTTATGCTAAAATCCAAGCTCAAAAATGCAAATCTCATTCTGGTCGGTCGCGAAATTCTTGTGGAGCTACCTCCGCGCAAAGCCGCTGTGGCTCACCGGCGTTTTACTTTTGGTGATTTTACAAAGCGCGGCCGAAGTCGCGATGCCGCAGTTATTCGGAATTTTCACCGACACACTTGTGAATCACGCGACGGATCCGAGTGCGGCTTTCCCGGCAATTTGGTGGGTGCTCGCCGCCATCGGCATCGCAGGAATGATCTACTGGATTGCTAGTAAGGGCAAAAATATTTTCTGGGATTCACGCTGGACCAAGATGCTGGAAGAAATTCAGACCGACGCCTTTTTCCGTGTCCAAAGATTTTCGACTGACTGGCACGTGAATTCATTCGCGGGCGCCACGATGCGCAAAATCACCCGCGGCGTCTGGGCTGCCAATAGTTTTGCCGACCAATTCCTCTTCACCTTCATCCCACTCTCCTTCATCGTGCTCGGCATGATTGGACTGATGTTTTGGCGCTGGACCGCAATCGGCGGAATCATCGCTGCTGGTGTCGTGATTTACATAGCTTTCAGTGTTTTCGTCGTGAAGAAATTCGTCGCACCGCGCTCCCGCGCCGCAACCGGCACGGATACGAAAATCGGCGCAACGCTCGCCGATGCGATTTCTTGCAATGCCACGGTGAAAATTTTTGGTCGGGAAAATTTCGAGGATCGCCGCTTCGCGCGCGTCGTCGAAAAATGGCGCGACAGCCACTTCCGACTTTGGCTCGCTTTCAATCTAACTGATGTTGCGCAGGCTTGTGTGATGACGCTTTTCAAATTCGCACTTTTAATTCCGGTCGTGCTTTTTTGGGCGAATGGCAAAGCCAGCGTCGGCGATGCTGTTTTCGTGCTGGCAAGTTACAATCTGATTTCGAGCCACCTCCGTTCAATCGGCGAAAAAATTCGCGAAACGCAAAAGGCGGCGAGCGAATTGGAGGACATCGTCCAATTCAGCCAAATGGATTTCCACGTGGCTGACCGTCCGGACGCGCTCAGTCTGAAAGTGAAGCAGGGCGCGATCGAGTTTAGAAATGTGAGCTTCAAATATTCCAATCAAAAAAAACCGATTTACAAAGACTTAAATCTGCACATCACACCAGGTGAAAAAATCGCACTGGTCGGAAGGAGCGGCGGTGGCAAGACGACTTTCGTGAAATTATTGCAGCGCCTTTACGATGTTGAAAAAGGCGAGATTCTTTTCGATGGTCAGAATATCGCGACCGTGACACAAAAAAGTTTGCGGCGCGCCATCGGCGTCGTACCGCAGGAGCCAATTCTTTTTCACCGCAGCCTCGCTGAAAACATCGCCTACGGTCAGCCGAATGCGACACTGGCGGAAATTCGAGCCGCTGCACGCGCAGCGCACGCATCAGAATTTATCGAGAAATTACCTGAAAAATACGAGACTTTCGTCGGTGAACGCGGCGTGAAATTGTCAGGCGGCGAACGCCAGCGCGTCGCCATCGCGCGCGCGATGCTCGCCGACACGCCGATTTTGATTCTGGACGAAGCGACCTCGAGCCTCGATTCCGAGAGCGAGAAATTAATTTCGGATGCGCTGGCGAAATTGATGCACGGCAAAACTGTCGTCGTGGTCGCTCACCGTCTCGCGACGATTCGCTCGGCCGACCGGATTTTGGTTTTCGAAAATGGCGGCATCGTCGAGGAGGGCAAACACGCCGCCTTGCTAAAAAAACCAAACGGAATTTACCGCCGACTTTTCGAGCTCCAAGCGGGTGGATTTATCGCTGAATAGATTTTGGAATCTGACTTTTGGAAAATTAAGAATTAAATTAAACTGAACTCGCTTTTTAAATCCTAAAATTGTGGCTAATGAAGCTGGGAGAACTGGCACAGATGATGAAGTCATAACTCTAGCGGAAGCGGGAGACATTTTTCCTGTCAAACAGGATGAAATTCAACAAGCGCGCGCCGATTTTAATAAAGCGGCAGCTTTATATGCCGAACGGCAAAACATCAAAGGAACACTTTCAGTTTGTCAAGAGCTCGCCAAGAGACCTTTCTAGTTTTTTCGAGTTCACTGGCGACGACCGTGAGAACTGGGCAGAGCAATGATTTAATAATTCAATGAGTAAATAAGAAAATTAAATCATTTACTCATTCGCTGATTTTCTCATTGAATTCCATCCCGCAGCGCGGTATTTCTCCGCTTCGCTAATCGGATCAGCACTCTCGTAAATTCCGCGTCCGACGATGATGATGTCCGCACCATTTTGAATCGCTTTTTCCGGCGTGTTATAAGTTTGTCCGAGTCCGTCCGACTCCGAGGAAAGCTTGATACCGGGAGTCAGAATCAAGAAATCTTCCCCGGCGGCTGCGCGAATTTTGGCGAGTACCTCCGGTCGATCGCTCGATCCGATGAAGCCGACGACGAAGTCGGAATTCTCCTGCGCCATCGCCACAGTCTTCAGTGCGTAACTTTCGTCAAACAAATTACCTTCGGGCGTCATCTGCGCCAACAAGATCAAAGCACTATTTTTATTGACCTTTTTCAATCCGTCGATGATGCCCTCCCCTACGATTGAGTGCGCATTGATCAGATCCGCCCACTCGGAAATATGATAAATCCCGCCGCCAAATTGGAGCGAGACGGTATTGCCAATGTCCGCAAATTTGCGGTCTTCGAAAATCAGGAAGTTTTGACGATCAGCCAGCGCGCGTAATTTTTTGGGAAAATCGGGCGTGAAATCTTCGAGAATATCGACATGCGTCTTAAGCATGCAAATCTCGTCACCAATTTTTTCGGCTAAATCCAAGACCTTTTCACACTTCGTGAAATCCGCCGCGACGCACAGATTGCTTTCTTTTTCCTGAATAATCGCACGAACTTTGGCAATCATGGGATTCATGGACGGAAGAAGTAAGATTAAGATTAAGTTTTTTTATTCTGCTTTTCGAACCAACTCGCCGGGTCGGCGGAAAATTCAAGCACCGCTTTTTTCTCCGCTTCGCTGATTTCGAGCTGTCCGACAATCGCCGTGAAATTCGTCAAAGTCCACCAGCGCACTTCCGCCTCC
This sequence comes from bacterium, assembly GCA_021779375.1. Lineage (GTDB taxonomy): Bacteria > Patescibacteriota > Gracilibacteria > JAHISY01 > JAHISY01 > JAHISY01. Next base: position 131,301 of record JAJYAT010000002.1, read on the forward strand.
TCCAGTTTGGTCGCGGCTTTTTCGAATTCGTAGGTTGAGATTGCGATCACGCCGACGACCTCTGCGGAAATTTCAGAGCGCAGCGCGGCGACGGCTTTTACCGTCGAGCCGGCCGTCGAGAACAAATCTTCAATGACGAGAACTTTGGAATTCTGAGCGAGCGAACCCTCGACTTGCCGCGAAGTGCCATGGTCGCGCGGTTCGGGTCGCACGTAAACGTAAGGTTTTTTCAGGCGATCCGCGACGAGCATGCCGAAAGCAATCGCGCCCGTCGCGACTCCGGCGACCGCGTCAAACTCGAGTCCGATTTCAGCAATCTTTTGCAAAAATCCCGCGAGAATTTTTTCGCGCGCGTCAGGAAAAGAAATAAGCGCGCGCGTGTCGCAGTAAATCGGCGCACGAATTCCACTCGTCCATGTGAATGGTTCGGTGAGATTAATCTTGACCGCCCCGCGGTCGAGCAAGATTTTCGCGATTTCGTCAGCGAGCATTTGAAGACTTTAGTTTCAGTGAGTTTAACAAAAAACTATTCGTCGTTCCTGGCTAATCCTTTGTCATTCCCGAACACCCCCTTTGTCATTCCCGACTTGATCGGGAATCCAGGAGATAGCTGCTGAACACACGGATTAACTTTATTTTCTATCAACTTTAAAATTTTTTCTAAAACCCATAAAAAAATTGTTGACGACATGTAGTTTTTTAATTGCACTCTTGAGGTAAACCTTATCTATCTTTATTGCATCTTTTTTCCAAACAAGAAAAATATCTACGGTTTTCCTTTTATTGTTCGCTCGCGGCTCAATACGACCATGTGCCATAAAATTTCTAAAACTCTTAAAATCTTTAAGTAGTGTCCCCATCTCAACCTTACCATTTGTTGCGTTTTCTATATTTTGAAAGAAAAATAAATCGAAATCATAGGATAATTTCAACAGATTTATTATCTTTTGATTTAAGGTTAAATCTTTTTTTAAAATACTTTTGCTATAACTCTGTCCGTGCCCCACAAGATACAAAAACAAAATATTTACCAACTCATCAATGGTTTGTTCCAACCTTACGCAACAAGCCAAAAATGGACCTCTGTATTTTTCATCAAATTCATTAACTACATTTATAAAATCCTGAATTGATAATGCAAAATTTCCGACAGTGCAGGTAAAACTACCAACATGCGGAACTTTTATGTCGGGCAAAAAACCAATTTTTTGAGACATTTTTCGCTTTTTAAAAATCTATTATTTTCCCCGCGCGTCTCTTTTGCGCTCTCTGAATTCAATCTTGAGCGGCACGCCCGCGAAACCATATTCTTCGCGCAAGCGATTTTCGATGAAGCGGCGATAACTGAAATGAAACGCCAGCGGACGATTCACGACCAGGGCGAAAGTCGGCTGCTTCTGATTTTTGAGCTGCGTGACATAGTAAATTTTGGGCGGTGCTTTCGCGTTGTCGGTCTGCGCCGGCGAATGCTGCGAGACGATTTTTTTGAAAAAACGATTCAGCTCCGGCGTCGGAATTTGCTTCGCGCGCTCTGCCTGCACCGCGAGAATTTGCTCGAAAAGATTGGGAATGTGACGGCCAGTCTCAGCAGAGAGCATCACGACGCTCACCCACCGCGCGAATTGGAAACGCGCGGAAAGATCATTGAGCCAAGTCTTTTGCGCAGTTTCGAATTCATCCCAAAGGTCGATTTTATTGACGACGATGATGATGCCGCAGCCCGCCGCGAGAACTTTTTCGGCGACGTGCAAATCCTGCGCGACGACTTTTTCGGAACCGTCGAGCAAAAGCAGCGCGACGTCCGCGTCCGAAATCGCATTCAATGTCCGACCCGTCGCGAAACGATCAATGCCTTTGCCGATCTTGCCCGCGCGGCGAATTCCCGCCGTGTCTAGCAATTGAAATTTCTGACCATTGACCTCGACGACCGCATCGCCGACATCGCGCGTCGTGCACGGAATTTCCGAAACGACGAAGCGTTTTTCGCCGAGAATTTTATTGACGAGCGAAGATTTGCCGACATTCGGTCGACCGACGACCGCGACTTTCGCCGCGATTTTCATTTCAGTTTTCTCCGGTTTTAATTTTTTCTCTGAGCGAATTTTGCGTAATTTCTTGGTTAAAATGCTCTTGAGCTCGTCGAGTCCATTTTTGTGAATTGCAGAAATCCCGAGCGGCACGTCGAAACCGAAGCTCGCGAAATTCATCAAATTCGTAACATCTTCATTCTCGAATTTATTGGCAACGAAAATGACAGGCTTGGATGTCCGGCGCAGCATCTCGGCAGCGTGCGAATCCTCAGCTGTAATTTCGGATTTGGCGTCGACCATGAAAACGAGCAAATCGGAATTCGCAATCGCGAACTGAACCTGCCGCTGAATGTCATCATCAAGATCGCCACCGCTCGCGGTCTCGACGCCGCCGGCGTCGGTGAGAATGAATTTCACGCGGTTAATCATGACCTCACGCTCGATGCGATCGCGCGTCGTGCCGGCTTCTTCCGCGGTAATCGCGAGATGTTTGCCGATGAGATTATTGAAAAGCGTGGATTTGCCGACATTAGGTCGACCGATGAGAGCGACGCGGAGTTGCATTTATGCGATAATTTTAGCGTAAAAAATGAAAAAAAGCTTCTAACTTGTCCTTGTTATTCCCGATCCGATCGGGGATTCAGAAAAAATATGTCCAACAGTTCCCAAAATCTCGCCGCATTTAAAACCGAGCTCGCTGCTGTTTGCCGCAGCTGCGGTCGAAATCCTGCCGAAATTTCGCTGGTCGCCATCACGAAAAATCGCTCCCCTGCCGAAATTAACGCGCTTTTGCAAAGCGGCGTGAAAATCATCGGCGAAAATCGCTTACAGGAATTTTTGGCGAAAAAAGCTGAAATTGCGGAATGCGAAAAGCACTTCGTCGGACGCATTCAGTCGAATAAAGCTCGCGAAATTGCGCTCGAATTCGATGTCATCGAAAGCGTCGCCAGTCTGAAAGTCGCGCGGATTCTGAATGAAGCAATTGCCAAACTCTCGTCAGAGACTGTTAACCCACCACCTAGGTGGTGGGTTAACTCTGCCACCAAGAAACTCCCGATTTTCCTCCAAGTGAATCTCGCCCGCGAGAGTCAGAAAGACGGATTTCTGGAAGAAGATTTAGGCGACGCCGTAAAGGTAATTAGCGCATTACCAAACTTGAAAATCGTCGGCTTGATGACCATCGGTCTGGCGGAAGACGAGATTCGAACGCGCGAGATTTTTAAAAAAGGCAAAGCTCTGTGTGAGAAATTCAGACTCGCGCAATTCTCCGCCGGCATGTCGGATGATTGGCAGCTCGCCGTCGCAGCGGGCGCGACGAACTTGAGGATTGGGAGAAAGCTGTTTGAAAATTAATTCATTATTTTTTTCGCACATTTCTTCTCGCAAGCTCCGACTCATATTCTCTAGCGCTCTCTGCGTTTGATTTTCCCCAAAGACTCGTCAGTTTGTGATCGCTCCATTGCAGTTTCGGCTGATTTGTTTTCGCCTCTTTAACATTAAAAAATGCAAAATAATTAAGACACAAGTATAGCGCCAAAACCCTATTGTAAATATAGCCCTTAGGATTATTCTGATAATTAGCGACCTGAGGAATTAGAAGCTTGGGTATGATGTATGGATAATCACACATATACGATGAGAAAGCCATGTTCCATGTCTGATATAGATCAGCCCAATTCCTTGGTAGCGGTGGTGCATACGCAATAGCCCTGCCGTCTTCCAACCAAACTGAAGGTCTCGCCTCTGTTCGCGAATTATATTTCTTAGGGCCTGGTCTATGGATGGCTAATGTCCAACCAGCTCTTGCATTTTTTTTATAACCCAAAGCGCACTCAACGAACATCGCCTCTAGAATATTGATGGAATACATTAAGCTTCCCGCTCGCCTAGGAACTACACCGCAATCATGAGCTTTCAGTAAAACTTTCTTGACTGGAATTTCTATAGATGAAAGCTTGATTCTATGTTTCCAAGACATATATTTATAAGATTTTGATTCCTTTCTCGCATTTTCAAACACCTCAACACAATTTTTTAGTATTCTGAAATCGTCATACATCGCCTTCGTCAAGCGCTCCAAAACAATTGAATAGGCAATCACATCTGGAAGCACTTGCTGACCTTCAGTTTTTACCTTTGCAGCTAAGTGTTCAAACTTTTCGTCTTTTACTTCTTCTAAAAATTTAACTAAATACGGATTTTTTTCAGCAATTTGAGCGACTTCATCAACAAAATCCTTACTGTCATTTTCGGTAATATTTTCCGGCAGTAATTCGGAAGCGATCTTTTGCAGTTCAGGTGTCGCCCATTTTCCCTTTTCGTCCATCAAGTGCAGCAACCTGTAATGTGCTTGCATCTGATTATGCATTCTCTTCTCGTCAAAACCATCCAAAGTTTTTTTAATTTCGTCGGCAATCTTTTTCGTAACCATAATTCTTTGAAAAAACCGGATTCAAATCTTAAGAATTATATTCGCGGCAAACTAATCACCGCAAACATCTCGGAAGCTACAGCGTGAACAGTCAGTCGAATCATCACAATCGAATTCAAGCTTTTGAATTTTGACCCACGCCTCGCGAATCGTTTTTTCTAGTTCGACCAACTCGGCTTTTTGCGGCGAGAATTTTTCATCGCGAAATTCGCCCTTCTGGTCGGGTCGAACGAAACTCAAAACCAATTCTCGCGCCTGAAAAATGAAGCGTGAATCCAGCTCAGCGAGCAAAGCGTAAAACAAAAGTTGGCGGTAGGCATCGCCTGTCGAATTCGCCGTCTCGCCCCGAATCGCCGCTGGCGTGAGCGGTGCCATCGATTTGTAATCGATGAAACGCACTTCGTTTTTCGTGTCTGGAATCGCATCAATGCGATCGATTTTGCCAGTGAGCGGAATCACTTCCAAGCGCACTTCGTGCCGCGCAAAATTGAATTCGACTTCGAGCGGCGGACGCAATTCGGCGGAATGCGAGTCGAGATATTTTTCGAGCGCGAGCTTGGCATCACGTTCAAGCGATTCGCGCTGAGCCGCAGTCAGCGGCTCATGATTCAGACTGCGCTGCAAACCTGCGAGCGCAATTTCAAGCTTGGGTTGCTGACCAGTTTTTTTGAATTCTCGGAAAAAATCTTCAAACGCCGCGTGCACCGCCGTGCCAAAAATCGCGCCGAGCCGCTCATCGACCGAGACCGCCGTCGGAATTTTGAGTAAATTTTGGAGCAAGAAGCGGCGCGGACAAGCAAGGAAATTATTGAGACCAGTTGGCGAAAGTCGGTAATTTTCGAGCAAACTCGCGAGAAATTTTTGCGTGTCCTCGCTCAGCTGACTCGAAACCGTGGTCGGTAAACTCGCGAACTCAGCAGACGGAATTTGAATTTTTTCAGCTAAATTGTCGGCAATTTCCGCTAAAAAACGCGAAGGCGCCAGCTCACGAAATTCGTAATTGCCCGCGACGGAAATCGTGAGTCGCTTCTTCGCGCGAGTCAGCGCGACGAAAAATAGACGGCGCTCGTCCTCCAGCTTTTGTGCCTTGTCGTCTTCGGGTGAATTTTCCGAGGCGGAATCCAGCGCCGGTAACTTAATCATTTCACGCTGTGCCCGACCACCCCAAGAATTATCGTCGGCATGAATCACGAAAACATTTTCCCACTCGAGCCCTTTCGCAGCGTGCGCCGTCGTGAGCGTCAGCGCGGCGTGCGCGCGCGACGGCGTCTTGATTGGCAGAGAATTTTTTCGCATCGCAGCCAGATCATCGAGCAAGTTTTCGAGTGTCGGCTCGTCGTGCGAAATCGCGAAATTTTTGGTGAAGGCGAGAAAAGTCGTCAAAGCTTCAGCCGATTCAAACTCTTTATTTGCAGCGATTTTCGCGCTCATGCCACTCCCTGCAACCACATTTTCGACGAATTCGAGGAGATTCTGTTCGGCGCGCATTTTTTGAAATCCGAGAATTTTGGTCGCGAAATCACGCGCGGCGGAATTCTCCGATTCGAGCGCCGCGTCGAGAAAATTTTTTTGAAAATTAGCGGCGGCAGCAATTTTGTAAACTTCGACCTCGGGAATTCCAGCGAAGTCGGCGAAAAAAGAAGCCAAAGAATTGAGCGCATCGCGCGGCTCGACCAGCATTTTGAGAAATTTGACGAGCTGCCGCACGCGGAAATTTTGGAGTGCATCGAGTCCGTCCGCGCGAAAAAACGGAATCGCGTGGCGCTGCAAAAAACCCGCGAGCTCGTCGCCGTGTCTCCGATTGCGGTAAATCACGGCGATTTCATCGAGCGGAATTTTGGCGGCGATGAGTTTTTGAATTTCCGCACCGACGAAAGCGGTCTCGTCTGCTTCGCTTGTCGCGAAAGCAATTTGCGGCAGCGGCGCATTTTTGGCGGAATTCTCCGCAAGCAAATTTTTCGAAATACCCTCAAGCCGATTCACGAGTCGCTCAGAATTGTGGGCAATCACTGAATCCGCCGCAGCGAGAATTTTTTGCGTCGAGCGATAATTCTGCGTCAGCGTCACGATCTTGGCGGCGGGAAAATTTTCGTGAAAGTCGAGGATGTTCGCGAGCGACGCACCCTGAAAACGGTAAATTGATTGGTCGTCGTCGCCGACAACACAGAGATTCGGCTTGGAGTCGAAACTCCCCCACGCTTTGAGAATAGCATTTTGTGCACCATTCGTGTCTTGGAATTCGTCGACTGTCGCGTAAAGAAAATTCTCCTGCAAATAAGCGAGCAAAAAATTATCTGTACTCGTTGCATCCTGCGTTAACACCCCAGATATCTGGGGTGTTAACTTATCAACGACTGACAAAATCAAATCATCGAAGTCCGTGAAACCTTTTTCGTCGAGCGCGGTCTGATATTTCGCGTAGAAATCAGCCAGCTCGAAATTTTTGGCGAGCCGTTTTTCCGCCGCCAGAATTTTGCCAAAAGGTTTTTTGGTGCGCGGATTGATCCGCTCCTGCTCGCTTAATTTTTGTTGCTCAATCGTCAGAATCGCGCGAAAACGCTCCGGCGGGATTCCCTCGCGTTTCAGATTCGAGAGCGCTGAGCTTAGGTCGCGCAAATAAAGATCTGGCGCGCGCAGCGGCGCAAGCAATTCGAATTTGCCGGAGCTCAGAATCTCACGAAAAACCTGAATTTGGCGCAATGCATCAATCGGAATGCGCTCGCGCGTCGTCGCAAATTCAGACGGAAAAGTCGCGTGCAGCCGCGCGCAAAACGCGTGGAACGTGAACGCGGAAATCCCAAACGCCTCCGAGCCAATCACGCTCGCGAGTCTTTTTTTGAGCGCAATCGCACCGGATTCAGTGAAAGTAAGCGCGAGCAGATTGTGCGGTCGCGCCTGAGTTTTTTGGAGAATATTCGCGAGTCGCAAAGCCAAGGTCTGCGTCTTGCCCGTCCCTGGTCCAGCGACGATCAAAAGCGGACCTTCGATATTTTCGACGGCTGCGCTCTGCGCCGGATTCAGCCTCGCCAACTCTTCGATAAATTTCGCTTGAGAATTCACGAAAGAATTTTACACGCAAAGCACGAGCAAATTTTTTGTCCAAGCGTTTTGCTGAAACCACAAAAGAAGGCAGAATCAAACCTTAATTTGTTTAACCCTAAAAAAATGGGAATTTTAATAGTATCTGCGAATCTCGACGGAAGTGAACGCAGGACAACAACTTCTGCAGACCACAACGAGTTGACTCAAGACATACGAAATCTTTTGGAAGAGGGTCGAGTTATTGAATCAATAACTCGTCAAGGCAAAAACAATAACGGGGTGCAAAGCCGAAAATCAATTCATTGCATCATTAATACGATAATGGGAAAAGAAGTGCGTGCAGAAATGAAAGCGCCAGCTAATCAACAGCAAGAAGAATAATATCGGGATTATCACTCTGACTGTTTTAGCAATCGTTTCGTGAAATCCGGGAAAGTGTAAAATTCCCCCGATGTCATCCAAATTGAAAAAATTCTGCGCGAAATTCAGTCTCAAGCCACGTCCTAATTTCATTCCGACTTTATTCACGGCAATCGGAGTCATCATGGTTTGGCGCGGCATGTGGTATTTCTTGGACCTTTACCTTTTTCCGCAGCAACCTTTCGTGAGTGGCGCAGCCAGCATCGTCATCGGACTCGTGATTCTCTACCTGCCGGAAGGCAAAATCGAAAATTTATTTTGAAATGAACATCCTCCTAATCGGCATGCCGGGCAGCGGCAAAACGCGCATTGGTAAAATTTTGGCTGAGAAATTAGGCTGGGAATTTATCGATGTCGATGAATTTATCATGGCTGAAACTGGCAAAGATTCCGCCGAGCATCTCGCCGAACTCGGCGATGACAAATTTCTCGAATTCGAAGCGAAGCTCGTCGAGAAAATCGCGGTGGAAAAAGCGGTAATCGCCTCGAGCGGCAGCGTGCCACTCGTGGAATCCGGCATCGCCCATTTGAAAAAAAATGCCTTCACGGTCTGGCTGCGCCCTTCCCTGGAATCAATTGAAAAAAGAGTCGCGAAACGACGCGATGGCGCGACACGCATCGTCGGCGCGCAGACCAAAACCCTCGCCGAGATTTTGGCTTGGCGCGAGTCGGAATATGACCGCCATCAGGATTTGATTTTCGAAATTGAATCAGAAATGCCGAAAGAGCTCGTCGCCGAAAAATTGATCGAGTGCTTGCAGGCAGAAAAAATCATCGGAGACTAAATGCCTGCGGCAAGCAGACAAGCCTTGACCGCCGCTTGTTCGACAATCATGTCGAAGCCCCACAAAAATACGCATGCCGTAATCGTGAGCAGCAGCGTGAGGAGCAAAAGCCGACGTGAGTGAGGAGGAAAAATTTTCATTTTTTGGTGTTTATTTCTCCTCATCTTAGCAGAAAACACCCAAGAAATCAAGCCTTCAAGCCCTGCTCGTAGATAAAAATCTTGGCAGCCCGCGCCTCCGCCGGATAAATTTTCTGCGGCTCGAAGCCCGGCAGGCTAAAACTCGCAGAAATTATTCGCGCGCCCGGCTTCAATTCTTTTTTAAATTTGGGCGAAAGCTTCAGCATCACCTCAGGCAAGAGATAGCAGAAAACCACATCCGCTTGCGACAAATCCGCTGTGAAGAAATTGCGGCGGTAGATTTTCGCCTTGGTGCCTTTGAGCAAGCGATTCGCCTGCGCCAGCAACCACACGAAAACTGAGATTTCATAGCCTTCCGCGACCGCACCAAAAAATTTTTCCGCCCGAAAAACGATGCGACCATCACCGCAGCCGAGATCGACGACTTTTTCACCAGGACGAATTTTCGCGACCAGCAGCATTTTGGCAATCGTCTTACGATTCGACGGCACGAAGGGTGAACGAAAAAATCCCGCGACGAAAAAATAAAACAGTGCGAGAAGCAAGACAAGTCCGAGAAAAATGAAGAAATCGACCACGCAAACATTTTACTCGCAATTTTGCGCGTGCCGAATTAAAATCTTGCGCATGCTGAATACAATCGAAGAAGCGCTTCGGGATTTGAAGCGCGGGAAAATGGTAATCGTCGTCGACGACGAAAATCGCGAAAACGAGGGTGACCTCATTTTGCCGGCGGAAAAAGTGACGCCGCAAATTATTAATTTTTGCGCCAGCGAAGGGCGCGGACTGATCTGCACGCCTGTCTCGCTCGAAATCGCCAATCAGCTGAATTTTCAGCCGATGAATTGCAACCCAGAGGATCCCGACGGCTGTAATTTCGCCATTTCCTGTGATTTGAAAGAAGGCATCGCAAGCGGAATCTCCGCCAGCGACCGCGCCAAAACGATTCAAAAAATCGCCGACCCGCAAGCGAAAGCCACTGACTTCGTCCGCCCAGGACATGTCTTTCCGCTGCGTGCGAAAAAAGGCGGCGTCTTGGTCCGCACCGGACACACGGAAGCGACCGTCGATCTCGCCCGGCTCGCCGGTTTCCGCGAAGCTGGCATTTGCTGTGAAATCATGAAAAAAGACGGCACGATGGCGCGCCTCCCCGATCTGCAAAAATTCGCGAAAAAATGGAAACTCAAAATTATTTCAATCGAAGCGCTAATCGCTTTTCGCATGGCGAAAGAGTGTTTCGTCGCCAAAGTCGCCGAATCGAAGCTGCCGACGAAATTCGGTGATTTCAAAATTAGCGTCTTCCGTAATTTACTGAATCCGAGCGAGGAGCATCTCGCACTCGTCAAAGGCGAAGTCGCCGGCAAGAAAAATGTTTTGGTGCGTGTCCATTCGGAATGTCTGACTTCAGACGCTTTCGGCAGCCTGCGTTGCGATTGCCGCGAGCAGAAAGAACTCGCCCTCGAGAAAATCGGGAAAGAGGACGGCGTGCTTTTATTTCTACGACAAGAAGGTCGCGGCATCGGACTGTGCAATAAAATTCGCGCATATGAATTGCAGGACCGCGGCGCGGATACCGTCGAAGCGAATGAGAAGCTTGGATTCGCCGCAGACGAACGGAATTATGGCATCGGCGCGCAAATTCTCGCCGAACTCGGGCTGACTTCGATTAAACTACTCACGAACAATCCGAAAAAACTCGCCGGAATCGCCGGATACGGATTGAAAATCACGAAAAGAATTCCGCTCGAAACTTCACCGAATGCCACGAATCGCAAATATCTCGCCACAAAAAAACGCAAGCTCGGACACACGCTCAAAAAAGTCTGAGGTAAAACTTATGCGCCGTGCCATTTTTTTGGCAAGCAAGGCGATCAATCCGAATCCGAATCCACGCGTCGGCGCGATAATTTTGCGGAATAGAAAAGTCGTCGGCGAAGGCTGGCACGAAAAAGCCGGCGGACCGCACGCCGAAGTTTTAGCCTTGAAACAAGCTGGCGCGAAAGCCAAAGGCGGCGAACTTTTCGTCACGCTCGAACCCTGCAATCACCAAGGACGCACGCCGCCCTGCGCACAAACAGTCCTAAAATCAGGGATTAAAAAGGTTTTCATCGGCATGCTTGATCCGAATCCGCTCGCCGCGGGCGGGGCGCAGTTTTTGCGCGCAAATGGAGTCGGGGTCAAAGTCGGAATTTTGGAAAAAGATTGTCGCAAGCTAAATCGCGTTTGGTTAAAAAGCTTGTCCTCGCGAAAGCGGGGATCACAGGAAAAAATGCCCTTTGTCGCACTGAAGCTCGCGCTCAACGAACGCGGCTCGACCATCCCTAAGCCGGGCAAAAAATGGATTAGCTCAGAAAAAAGTCGGCGCGAAGTCATGCGCTTGCGACGCAATTTTGACGCAATCGCAGTCGGCGTCGGCACGATCGTCGCGGACAATCCGCGGCTCACGATCCGCGGCTTGAAGATTGCGAAGCAGCCCGCGCGAATTATTTTCGACCCGAACGGACGAACACCGAAAAATGCCAAAGTCTTGAAAAATAGCGGTGAAACACTTTTAATCACGCGCCGCGAATTTCCCGGTTACGATCTACGGAAAATTTTGAAGAAACTTTACACACGCGGCATTCACTCGATTTTTTTGGAAGGCGGACTGACGACGGCTGAGAAATTTTTAAAGGCAAATTTGATTGACGAGATTTTCCTTTTTCAAAAAGGCAGCAAAGCGAGGATAAAAATTTGGCAGAAAAAACGGCTCAGAAAAATTGAGGAATTCGACGGCGACGCGCTTTTTTATTGGCAAAAATAAAATTAGGTTGTAAAATCCGCCAATCCCCGCCTACGCGAGGACAAGCTTAATTTCAAACAATGGCTCATAAGAAAGCTGGTGGCTCCACCCAAAATACGCGTGATTCGCAGCCGAAATATCTCGGCGTGAAAAAATTCGGCGGTGAGAAAGTCGTCGCCGGAAATATCATCCTGCGGCAAAAAGGCATGAAATATGAGCCGGGAACAAATGTCTACGCTGGCAAAGATTTTTCACTACACGCGACGATTGCCGGCCAGGTGAAGTTTTCTGAGAAGCGCATTCTGAAATTCAACGGACAGAAAAAACGCAAAACCATCGTCGCAGTCGAGGCGGTGAAATAAAACTCAGACGAGCTCAACGAGCGCGCCTTTTGCGAAAAAGGCTTTTTCGTGCTAAAATACCCAGATTTAAAAATTAAAAATGAACGTAGATATAAAAACCGCAGCACTAAATTCACAGCCAACTGAGTCGCCACAATTGCGCACAAAAATCACGCAAGAGACTAAACATCAAGAAATTGGCTGTAAAACAGCGATTCAATTAGCCTGCATGGGTCCAATAGTGCCCCAAGAGAAAAAAAAGGAGAAGTGGATTCAATCACGCTCCCCGGAAAGAACCAATGGTGAGCCGAATTTTATTAAAATTGGTAACAACTCATTAGCTGATGCAATTTCAAATTCGGATTCTGAAAAAGTTTTAAGCTCAGATACTAAATCAAATCTGTGGCGCAAACTCGTACAATATTTGAAAAGCATCGATAAGGATAATCAGGCAACTTATTCTCCTGATGATGAAATCGTAGTTAGAAAAGATGAAGCTGGACCGTACTTAATTTTTCTACGAGATAAAAAGAGTAGCCCCAAGATTCGACCCTAATTTCCAAGTAGCTCGCGCGAAATTTTGAAAACGTCGCCTGCACCCATCACAATCACGACATCGTCTTTTTGCAAATTTGCTTTCAGCCAATCGACTGTCTTAGCGAAATCTTCGGTGAAAATCGCTTTGACTCCAGACTTGGTAATCTCGTCGACGAGATCCTGACCGGAAATTTTATTGGCGGAATTCGCCTCATCGCGCACGGCGTAAATATTTGGGATCACGACTAAATCAGCATCGAGAAAACTCAGTCCAATTTCGACGAGCATTTTTTGGGCGCGATCCAGCTGGTGCTGCTGGTAGACGACGATAATTTTTTGGGTAGGAAAACGCTCGCGCGCTGCCTCAAGCGTCGCGATAATTTCGGTCGGATGATGCGCATAATCGTCGAAAATTTGCGCGCCGCGAAATTCGCCGCGCAGCTCGAAACGCCGCTCCCCGCCTTCGAAATTTTCGAGTCCGGTTTGGAATTTGGCGGAATCAATCGCGAGCAATTCACCGACGACGAAAGCCAGCTTCGCGTTGCGGCGGTTCATTTCACCCGGAATTTTGAGCGCGAAATGCTCCAGCACATCGCCCGCGTCGAAGAAATGCGACGCAGCGGCGATGATTTTTTCCAGATTCTGCTCATGCGAATTCGCGACCAACACGCCGTCACTCGGCAGCTTCCCGACAAATTCGACGAAGGCTGATTCGTAATCCGCCCAGTTTTTGTAATAATCGAGATGATCCGGCTCGGCATTCGTGACGACCAAGATCTGCGGATTGAAATTCAGAAAGGCGCGACGATATTCACATGCCTCGATGACGAACCAGTCTGAATTTCCAAGTCGCGCGTTTTGATGGTCGAGCAATTTCAGATTCGTACCGACGAGACAGGAAATGTCCTCGCCTGCTGCGAGACAACCCGCGATAATCAAACTTGTCGTCGTCGTCTTGCCGTGCGTGCCGGCAACCGCGATTACTTTTTTTCCAGCAAGAAATTGACCCAAAGCCTGCGGATAGCTGAGAATTTTGAGGCCGCGTTTGGTCGCCTCGACAATCTCGGGATTAGACAAATTCGCTGCCAAAGTGTGGACAACAACTTCGCAGTCAGCTGGAATATTCTCGGCTGCTTGCGGCGTAGAAATAGCAAATCCCTCACTACGCAACTTCGTGACAATCGGCGAAGCTTCGGCATCGGAACCGCTCACATTTTTGCCAGAATCGCGCAAAAGCCGCGCCAAACCAGACATTCCGATTCCCCCGATTCCAACGAAATGAAAATTATCTTCAAAAAACATCTGGATCATTTTAACTCACAATTTTTATGAAAATTCTAAATTGTAACATTAATTGCTTCTATTTCATGAAGTACAGTTTCTCGAATTTCTTTCCAAAGACGAAGTTGATTAAGTCTTGCTGATGTTTTAAGTGCCTGAAAAGAATACTGCAAAAGCTCAAGAAAAACATTAATTGATTCTAAATGCTCACGGCAAATCGATTTAATTTCTCTGCGAAAATTCTCAATCATCAAGGATAATGTATCTTGATCTAAAGAATCTGGATCTTGCAAAAAAGTTTGAAAATTTAGCTCGCCTGGCATTCTAAAAAATTATCAGCCGCGATTCTAGGGCACATTCTACGAAATGCAAATTAATACATTTTCTTCACTTCAATCTTATTGAAAAAGTAATTCAAAATCTCGCTCGCAGTTTTGCCTTCCTTCGCCAAACCAGCCGCGCCGCGACCCGAGACGCCGACACCGTGACCGCGCGCATTGTCCGGACAGCGCACGCCCGCGTCCGCGGAAGTTCCGCCGCAACTCCACGGATCTTCGACGACTTTGACGAAATCGAAATCGACCGCACCCCAACCAGCCGCGACGGAAGTTTTGGTGACGCCGCCGGAGCTCGTGAAATAAGGTGTTTTCGCGACATGTCCATTGAAAGTCACGACCTGACCGCGCGTCGCCTGGACGATGTCAGGCAATCCGCCCGCAATTTCGTAATTGTAGCCGAAGTATTGCTGGAAGCGCTGCGGTGAATCGTCGCCGTCCCACGCCATTCCGGGAAATTTCCGATGTTCCGGTCCGACATAATAGAGTGCGTAGGAGCGCGCAAGAATGACCATTGTTTTTTTCTTTTCGACTGGATCACTCGGCGAAGCTTCGGCGATGCCAGCGAGATAATCTTCGAGTGGCAACTCATTGATCAAAACCAAAGTATCACCCATGCGCCGCACTTCGAGAATGCCGCGGAATTTGTTGTAATTTATTTTGCCATTCCAATTCGGATGCCACCAACTCGGCACTTCGAGAATCGTGTCGCCCTCAGGCAAGACGCGCACATACTGACCGTCTTGTAATTTGTCGAGCGAAAAATCAGCGAAACTGCCGCGGAAAAGAGTCTTGCCAAATTGTTCAATTGCAAATGGTCCGCCGCCAATCGTGATTTTGGTCGACTCGAGACCAAGCTTGATGCGAATCGCCGGTCCGGCCGACGCATCGGTCACGACAGGTGTCGCTGCCGCTGGCTCGGTGGAACTAGTGGAATTCGCCGCACTGGCAGAACTTTCCGAACTAGTGGAGACTCCCGAACTGGCGGAAGTTTCTGGTTGCGCGGAACTGACCGAACTCGTGGAATTCTGGGAATTGGCGGTGTTTTGCGAATCTGGTTTTCTGACGGCAATGTTAATTTCCTTACCGCGGATACGACCGAGCCCGCGCAGCATCGGCGCAACGCACAAATTCTCGAGTGAAGCGTCCGAACTTTTTTTGATTACGAAACGGAAAGTCCCGATACTTCCCGGTGCAACGGAAGTCTCAATCAGCTTCGCCGGCTGAGTCGCGGACAGCCAGCTGCTCGTCGCGAACGACGACGGTTCGGCGGGCAAGTTTTGGAGCAGAACATCGCGCGCATTCCAAGTCACATTGCCCGTATTTTTGAATTTCAATTCAACCTCCGCCGTCGCGCCCTTCGCGAGAGCGAAAGTCGGCGCCGGCGTGATGAGCTCGCCCGTGAGTCGCGGCGGATTCACTTCTACGAGGAAATCAATCGGTGTCATTTCCTTGATCTTGCCAGCTGTCCAGCGCGGCTGCAGCGTGAGTAAATATTTGCCCGCTTGAGTCGAGGCAGTGACGGGAAATTCGACTTTGACGACCGCATTTTGCGCGACTTTGTTTGGTAATTTCAAATTACCAGTGCCAATTTTCGCACCTTCATTTGTCAGAATTTTCAACTCGAAAGCATCCGGCGTCCAATCAACCTGCGAGGTGTTGCGGAATTCGAGCGAGAGATTCTTGGTCTCGCCCGGCTCGAAACGCAAATCCGTGCCACTCGATTTACCGAGAATTTCGCCGGAAAAACGCGGCTCACGCACGGAGATGTGAAATTGCATACCGTAATCCGGCAGGACCAAACCGCCGCGCGCCGCCGGCTGAAAACCGAGATAATAACGCCCCGCCCGTGACGGTGCCGTGAGATCCATTTTGAAATTCGCGGTTCCGCCGGGAGGCGTGTCCGCCGTGAGATAACCAACAATCGCGGAATTAGTGAAAGGCGAAATCGAACCATCCGTCGTCTGCAAAACCATGCGACTCGCTCCGCTCGCTTTCCAGGTGAAATCCGATTTATTTAAAACTGTAATCTCGGCCTTGCCGGTCGTCGCCGGTGCGAAGGGCTGCGGCGGCCAAATCGCATTGATTAATTGATAGTCGAGCTTCGTCGGCTCAAGCACATTGACGACGAGATAAAATTTGCGCAGCTCTTCAGAGCCAATCTGAAGCGCCAGCCCGAAGCGGTAACGTCCCGGTTTCGCTGCGGCAGTGAGCGGAATGCGGAGATCGGCTGTGCCACCACTCGAAACAGCCGAAGTCAGTTTGACGGCGAATTCCGATCCGCCCGCAATCGCGACACCGGTTTTGTTGCGCAAGATTTCGGCTTTCGCGACGACGATCTGCGAGCCTGCCGGCCAAGCTTTTTGCCCAACGTTTTTCAGTTTGAATTTCGCAGTCGCTTCACCGAAAGGCTGCACATTGACCGGGGAATCTTTTTCGAGAATGCTGAAATCGTAATCCGCCGCGCTCATTTTGTTGCCGCGAGCGTAATTCATCGCGTCAGTCGCGAGCGTCGAGAGGTAGGAATAAAGTGAGTTCCCCGGACAAACCGTCGCACCGTAATCGCGGTGACCAACGAGATTGCGCGTGTTCGCTCCGTGAAAATCCGAGAACTGTTCGAGATCCAGTCCGTAAAAATTGGAAAGCTCTCCCAGTAAACGCGCGCCGGATTCGAGAGCATTCTCGGAAGGCATTTCGTTTTGGAAATTACCGATGAAAGCGACGCCGATGGTATCCGTATTCGCGCAATAAGTGTGCCCGCCAACGACGAAGTCACCACCACTGCGTCCTTCGTAAATATTGCCAAGCGGATCAATCAAAAAATTGTAGCCGATGTCGCCCCAGCCGCGCGTCCGCGCGTGATAGTAGTAAATCGCCTGCACCATAATTTCAGCGTCTTCTTTGTCGAATTTGTTGTCGCCGTTCAAGTCTTTTTCTCCGCCCTCAGCAGAATGGTGAATGATGATTTTTTTGATTTCTGTGGAATAAGTGCGCGGCCACTGCAGCTCCTCACCCGTAGAATTCGTGGTGATTTTGCGACCGTCCGTCTGGAATTCGTCGGGATGATTCGCAATCCAGTCTGTGCATTTTTGATCCGCCGCCGCGCTCGACGCACCCGCTTCTTTGTCGTCCACTTTGAGGAGCAAACTCTCGTCCGCACCCCATTCATCACGCGCGACGATGCCGAGCTCTTCCATCTGCGCCGCTGCCGCCGGAACTAAATTCCACGGTTGACGCACTGACAAGTTTTTCGTTTCGACAGTGAAGTCGTGTGCTCGTGCGCCCGCCGCGCCGGAAAGCGTGACGTCAAATTTCCAGGCCTTCGCGAGCGGCGTGACCGCGAAACCTGAGCAAGCGGAACCTTCGCACTCGATCCCGAGATTGCGCTCGGCGAGCTGTCCGCTTCCGTCGGCGACTTCGAAAAATCCGCGGACCGTCGCAGTCGCCTCGCCGTCGAGTGTAAATTTGAAAAAGAAAGCGTTGAACTCGCCGTCACGAACAAGCGGCGAAACGAAACTCGCCGAATTCGCAGCTGTGGGAATTTCGACAACCACGGTAGCGAGGTCGAAATTCTGACACGCCGAAAGAAAAACGAGCGAGATAAATGCGAAGAAGAGTTTTTTCATTGCGGGCAACTTTTTATGCGGGAATGATTCTGCCAAAAAATCGCCCGCAGCTCAACTCCGGTCTTTTGCTTTCACCGAGCCGCAAAATTAGAATGCTCCGGAATTTATGAAAAGTAGCGAGGTCATCAAAATCGCGTGGCAGCTGACAAATGCTAAAAAAAGTCTGGTTTGGTTCGGCATCGTGCCGACTTTTTTCACGACGCTAGTGGGACTCGGCTATTTTTCGTACCAATTTATGGCGTTCGAAACTTCACCTTTTTTTGGGAACAAACACTTTGATTTTACGAAAATCAGTGGGTTGGTTTTAGACTTCGCCGGAAAACATTCCGGACTAATCATCTTCGGAATCATCCTAACAATTATTGTTTTGCTGGGTTATTTCCTGGTGCCACCACTCACGGAAGGCGGACTGATCGGACTCGTCGCGGCTTTTCACAAGCAAAAAGAAGGTGTGGAAATCCACGACGGAATCGTGATTGGCACGCACCATTATTTGCGCATGTTTGAATTCGGCATGGCAGTGAGCACTTTCAGTTTTTTCGAATTTTTGACGATCACGTCAATGACGATTCGTCACCTCGGACTGCCGTTTTGGCTGGTGATTTTACTCAGCGTGCTTTTCGTCGTTTCGATTTTGTTCGGTTTTCTCTTCATCTACGCCGCCAATTTCATCATACTGGAGAATCGAAATTTGACCCGCGCGCTCGGCGGCAGCGCGAAGCTCGTCATTTCGAATTTCGGCAAAACTTTTTTGATGTGGTTTTTGATGTTTCTGATTTCAATCCGTGTACTGATCAATGTCGTCCTAGTTTTTTTAATTCCACTGCTGATTGCTTTCGTCGCGAATTTTTTTGTCAGTCAGGTCGCACTGACTCTCGGAATCCTCCTCGCCATCATCGCCGGACTGGTCGTGGTCGGCATCGCTTCGTATCTCGGCGGCGTACTGCATGTCTTCACTACGGCAGCGTGGACGATCACTTTTCTCGAGCTCGACCACCAGCGCGCCGAAAAATTGCTCCAAAAATAATTCACCACTAAACTTCCAACCCGATGTTTCAGAAATTCGCTACTTTCGTGCGCTGGACACTGGTCTTGATTGGGATTTACATCGTTTTCGAAATTTTGAGCGGAGCTTACGCGATCGTGAGCGGCGGCAGTTTCACCGATTTGATTTGGTTTTTTGCCGGTGATCTCCACACCGACACGGAAGACCGCACGAATATTTTACTGCTCGGCACTGGTGGCGAAAATCACGACGGCGGCGGCGGCGAGCTGACTGATTCAATCATCGTCGCAAGCTACAATCACAAATTAAATACGCTCGCATTGCTTTCGATTCCGCGCGATTTTTGGGTCGAAGCCAGTGATGGTTACGGTATGCGCGTCAATAAAATTTACGAGTACGAAAAAATCCAACTCGGTGACGAGCAAGCGGCACTCGAATCCATCGCCAAAATGGCGAGCTCTATCGCCAATGTGCCGATTCATTATTATGTGAAAGTTGACTTCACGGCTTTCAGCGATTTCGTCGATGCGCTCGGCGGAGTGAAAGTCACCGTGGATGAAGCCATCGATGACCCGTATTATCCCTGCGAAAATTTAGTCGACTATTGTCCGTTCTCGATCACCGCCGGGACGCAGACGCTCGATGGCAAGACTGCGCTGGAATACGCCCGCAGCCGCAAAACGACGAGCGATTTCGACCGCGCCGCACGCCAGCAAAAAATCATCGCCGCGCTCCGCGAGAAGGCTTTTGAAAAAGATATTTTGACGAGTCCAACCAAGCTGAAAGCGATTTGGAGTATCTTCGAAGAACGTATTCAAACAAATTTACGCTTCCGCGAAATCTTGATGCTCGGCAAAATCGCGGACGGATTCGACAAGCAAAATATGGCGACGGTCGTGCTGAATGACGAGCCGACTGCGGTCGGTGGAGTCCTCTATCCGCCGGATCGCGCCGACTACGGTGGCGCGGCTGTGCTGCTCCCGCTCGGCAACGATTTTTTGAGAATTCACGCAATCACGAATATTCTTTTCAATCATCCGCGCGTCGCCATCGAACAACGCGCTATCGAAGTGCTAAATGGCAGCGGTCATGGCGGCATCGCCGAGCGCGCCGCGTATGCGCTGAATCGCTACGGACTAAATACGAAGCGCGTCAATAATTATCCCGGCGGCAAACTCCCCGAGACGACGATTTATATTTACGATGAAAGCGCGCGCGAGACTGCCGAGATTTTGCAAGGTTTCGTCGGCGGTCAGATCGAATTCGGACCAGTGGAATTACAAAAACGCGGCTTCGACATCTCGCTCGTCCTCGGTCAGAACTGGAAAAAACTGGAATAGATAAATGATTCAATGTGAAAATAATTCAATGATTTGATTGTAAAAGAGGGAATGATTGAATTATCTTCAATACACAAAAGCGCGGGAAACGAAAATTTCATTCCCTGCCTATTTCAAAATGCGTAAATTTAATCTTTTGAAATATCTATTCCCCCTCCCTCCGGGAGGGGTTAGGGGAGGGCGAAAAATTTCGTGTGAATTCCCGGAGAACCCAAATCTGCATTCCCTACCAATCGCTGCGTTCCTCCCAGTGTTTACGGCTTTTTCAACGGGATTATTTCGCTATTGACAATAAAAAATAATAGTAGTAAATTGTGCTACATCCAATTTTTCTTCGTCCTTTGAAATCGCGTTTTTGTGGAGAGGTGCGTGAGCACAGTGGCTTGTGGGATTTTCGAATACCTGCCGGTTCGCGCTTACGCATTCTCTTCGCAGGCATGAAATAAACAGGTTGTTCTGTCCTAATTGGTGCTGAAATTTTCAGCTTCGGTTTGGACAGAACAGCTAATAATAACCATTTAAAAAAAAGTAAGAAAGGAGGGATTGCCCGGAAAAAATGTCGGAAAAAATTGAAACGATAATTAACTCCGGCGGAAATCTCTTCTATCTCTGCCGGAAAAAAACAACCACCTGAAAAAAGGAAAACGCCATGAACAAAAAACTCGCGCTTTTTTTAATGATCGCCCTGTCTCTTTTTTCCGTTGCCGGCTGCAATCACGGCAGCGACTCCTCAGCCGGAGACTTCCGGTTCGACCTGACGCTCGACGAGGGAGCCACCCTGAACATCAAGGCTACCCTCGAAAATGAAGGGGGGCGCTACGACTGGACATTCATAAATGCAGAAGGTCCCGTCGAGTTTGCGAAAGCGAGCGGCATCCCCCCCGGCAAATATCAGTTTTGCGTCTCGTCTGCCCCCTCGGGGACGGATGACTGGGGCGGAGAATGCACAGACATCGAAGTTTTCGCCGGCAAACTGACTCCTGTTGCGCTCAACATTCCGAGCGATAGAGTCGTGGCTAGCCTCTCCGAGGCCAGCCCCGCTGGTAGCCACGAGGTAAAACTGGACGACATAATTTTTGTTTCCAGTTTTTCCGGCGAAGAAGCAACGCTCCTACAGCTTGATTATCGGGTTCATTTGCAAAAAGTTAATGACGGAATTTGCGGCAGTGGAGGTAGCCTCACGGACGTTCCTCTCGAGGGGTTGATTGTCGACCTCTACGAGGGCGGTCATGAGGGAGCCGGTTATGTCGGCTCTGCCGTTATCGACGGCAACGGTCAAGTTGAATTCGACCGATGCTCCGTCAACACCCCAGCTCGGACTGTCTGGCTGCAAATTGACTCCGCCGGGATCGGTCTCGATCCAAGGTTTGAGTATCTTCTTTCTGTTTCTCTCGTCGGTGGAGCGGTCTTGTCACACAGCGGTCAAATCCCGCTATGCGGACTGCAGCTCGCCGGAAACACTGTCGTCTATCCTGCTAAATAGCTTTACCCAACTGCCTGTCGAAGGGATGAATTATGGAGGGGAATCACGCATAGCTCGTACGCCTGTCGATTCCCCTTCTTTCCAATGCGCGGATTTATTTGCGCCACGAAAACCGGAATGAAATTTTCATTCTCGACCTGTTCCAAAATGCGTGGATTTTGATTTTTTGAAATACGTAGGGAACGCAGATCTGCGTTCCCTACCTGCGAATCAACATTCCCACCTGCACAACAAAATAATCCACTGATTTAATCATTGGATTATTGCATCATCCGCGCATTTCCTAATGTCGTCCGCGCAGATGGCGATTTTTCTCGGCAATCCGCAAACGCGCAATCGCGTGCAGTAGAGCTGCCTGCGCTGCTGCGACCTCTGGCTCAGACTCGGCTGATTCGATGGCTTGCTTGGCACGCTCGCGCGCCTCCTCCGCCGCTTTTTCGTCAATTTCGGAAACACGCTCGGCGACATCGGCGAGCACACGGCACTCATTCGTCGGAGTGAATTCGAGGACACCACCGCCCGCAAAAAGATAATCGTCAGTACCGTCGGCTTTTTTGATCGTCAATTCACCCGCATGCAAATTCGCGACGAGTGGAATGTGGTGCGCCATCACGGTCACCTCGCCCATCTCGGTCGGCGCAGTCAGTGCGATCGCCTCACCGGAATAAAGTTCACGCTCGGCGGAGAGAACGGTAAGTTTGAAAGTCTTAGACAAAACAGTTGATAGTTTTTAGTTGATAGTTTGTAGCTCGACAACCAATTGACCAATCACCAACCGAACCAATCACCCAATCTCGGGCGTATTTTTGAGAGTCTCGGCGAGCGCGGCTTGATCCGCTTTTTTGCGCGCGTTTAATTTGGTCTTGCGCGTACGCTGCGCGACATTCGACTTGATTCGTCGTGACGAGATGCCAGTCAGACCGTGAAATTTGGAAGCAGAACCCATGATAATGAAGTTAGAAATGTTCGATTTGCTGATTGTTCCGCCACGGCGGAACTTGTTCTAATTGTAGCGTTCAGACATTTCGAACAGCTAGAACATCCAACAAAGCCCGCGGATTTTAAATTAGTCTCTGGCGATATTCAAGTCGCTGTTCCAGATTTTTGACAACATCCTTGACCTTGCCTGAGTGCGATTTTTCGCAGATTAGAATCGCATCGTCGGTCTCGACCACGACTAAATCGTGAACGCCGACCAGCGCGACGAATTTCTTGGAATTGGTTTTGACGAAATTCCCCG
Source organism: bacterium (assembly GCA_021779375.1). Taxonomy (GTDB): domain Bacteria; phylum Patescibacteriota; class Gracilibacteria; order JAHISY01; family JAHISY01; genus JAHISY01. Next base: position 154,120 of record JAJYAT010000002.1, read on the forward strand.
AGCTCTCGATCGCGACGAAATCGTTTTCGACTAAATTTTCCGCGTCTTTGGAAAGCTCATTTTTCAGACTCTCCCACGTGCCGACATCACTCCAGCCGAGTTTCGCTGGCAGGATGGCAATCTCACTCGGGTCAACTTTTTCGAGAATCGCGAAGTCGATGGAGATTTTCTGGCACGCGGAATATTCCTTGGCGACAATCTTTGGTGCGAAATTCGCCGCCGTCATTTTCTGTAGCCGCGCGAAAGTGTCTGGTAAAAAGGCTTGGAATTTCGAGAGCAAAAAATCCGAGCGCCAGACGAAAAGTCCCGTATTCCAAAAATATTTCGGCGAAGCGTGAAATTTTTGCGCGCGCACGAGATCCGGTTTTTCGACGAATTTGGAAAGTGCGAAAACTTTTTGCTTCTGAACTGGCGGAAGATTTTGACCGACTTCGACCCAGCCAAGCTGCGTCGCGGGAAATTCGGATTCGACTTCGACAATCGCAATTTTGCCGGTATCAGCCAGCTCCGCCGCCGCGCGAATCTTGGCGACAAAAACTTCCTCGGCGCGAATCAAATGGTCAGCGTAGACCACCGCGAAAACTCCGCCGGGATTGCGCGCTTCGAGCAATGCCGCCGCGAAACCGAGACAAGTCGCAGTGTCGCGAAACGCCGGTTCGGAAATAATATTTTTTGGTGGAATCGCCGGAGCCTGTTTTTTAACTACTTTGGTGAATTGCTGATTCGTCGCGACGAAAATATTTTGCGGTGAAGCCAATTTGCGCGCACGCGCGACTGCCAACTCGAAAAGGGTTTTTTGCCCGACGAGCTTTTGAAATTGCTTCGGCAAAGCCTGACGGCTCATCGGCCAGAGCCGCGTGCCGACGCCACCCGCGAGAATGAGAATTTGAAGAGGCTTGTGCATTTTTAGAATTTTAGCAAAAATGAATTCAGCAGCTTAAATTTATTTTATTAGAAAATATTATTTCAATTTTTGCAAGCCAATTTTGCCGATTTAAGGAAATTTAGTTGCGAAAGTTTGCTTTTGCTCTTTTCGATGCGTATAATCTCCCGGCTTTAATTTTTTATGGCAAGACACTTCAAAATCCAGAAGCAAGTCGTCCGCAACAAAAAGAAGGACGCACCCAAAGCCGATAAAGAAGTGATTTCGGCGCTCGGCCGAGTGATGGAGACTCTCCCGAATGCCGAGTTTCTGATTGAGCTGATTGACGAAATTTACAAAGGACACCAATTGAAAGCTCGCATCTCTGGCAAGATGCGCATGCACCACATCAAAATCATTCTCGGCGATTACGTGAAAGTCGAGCTCAACCCTTACGATCTCAATCGCGGTCGCCTCACCTTCCGCTTCCACAGCAAGCTCGACGCGCTCCGTGACGCTCAACAAAATAATTCTGAATCAGAACATGAAAGTTAAACCATCCGTCAAACCTCGTTGCCCGAAATGCAAAATCATTCGCCGCAAAGGCGTCGTGCGTGTGATTTGCGAAACCAAACGTCACAAACAGCGCCAAGGCTAACCGCAATTTTAAATTTTAAATTTAAAATTTTAAATTAATTATTTTCATGGCTCGTATCGCCGGCATAAATCTCGCTCCCGAAAAACGCATCGAAGCTGCGCTCCTCGCGATTACCGGCATCGGCCGCTCACTCGCGCTCAAGGTTTGCAAGGATGCGAAAGTCAATCCGGATACCAAAGCGAAAGATCTGACTGAAAAAGAAGAAGAAGCGCTGCGCGCGGAGGTCGCGAAACGACCAACCGAAGGCGATCTGCGCCGTATCGTGAGTCAAAATATCAAACTCCTGCAAGACACGGGTTCCTACCGCGGCAGCCGCCATAAGAAAAGACTGCCGGTGCGCGGTCAACGTACGCGAAACAATGCGCGTACGAAACGCGGCAAACGCGTCACGATGGGCTCCGGTCGCGCAAAAGTCGATAAGAAGTAATTTTAATTTTTTAAACCTTGGCTGAAAAAGTAAAAAAGACCGCAAAGACTGCCGCGAAACCTGCTCCGAAAAAGGTCAAGAGCAAGAAGAAGAAAATTCGCCGAGTCGTTCCCCACGGCTTCGCCCATATTTTGGCGGGAATGAACAACACGCTCGTGACGATTACCGACGAATCCCACGCCACCCTGGTCTGGGCGAGCTCCGGTGCGAGCGGATTCAAAGGCGCACGCAAGTCGACGCCTTATGCCGCGCAAGTCGCCGCGAAAAATGCCGCTGAGAAATGCAAAGAGTTTGGATTGGAATCTGTCGAAGTCTTCGTCAAAGGCATCGGACCCGGACGCGAACAAGCTGTCCGCGGACTTTCTTCCGCCGGCGTCGAAGTCAATTCCATCACTGATAAAACCACCTATCCTCACGGCGGTTGCCGCAAACGCCGCCCGCGTCGCGTTTAATCTTTAATTTTTAAATTTGCTTTACAACGGACCGAAATGCCGACTTTGCCGCCGCGAAGGTAAAAAAATGTTTTTGAAGGGCGAGCGCTGCAACACGCAGAAATGCGGGTTTGCACGTAATCCAGAAGTTCCTGGCAAATACGGCAAGAATGCGATGGGCAAAAAGACTGAATACCACGGTCAGCTCCGCGCGAAACAAGCCGGCAAACGCGTTTTCAATCTAAGCGAGAAACAGTTCAAAAAGTATTACGAAGAAGCGAATCGCCGCGAAGGCAATACCGCCGATAATTTCATCCAGCTGCTCGAAACGCGCCTCGACAACGCAGTCTATCGCGCCGGTTTTGCGGAATCCCGCAGCCAAGCACGCCAGCTCGTCGGTCACAGCTTTTTTCAAGTCAATGGTAAACGCGCCAAAACTCCGAGCATTCAGATCAAAGTCGGCGACAAAATCGTGATCAAAAAAGCTGATTCCCCACTGTTCGCCGGTTTCGCGAAGAAGAAAGACAGCGCGCCGAAATGGTTGAAAGTCGATCTCGCGAAAATGACTGCCGAAGTCGTCGGCATGCCGACCTTCGAAGAAAGCGAACAAATCGACACCCAAACAATCGTCGAATTCTATTCCCGCTAATTTTTTTTAATCCTGCCGCAATGCACATCATTCAACAAGAAATTGGTTTGCCGAAAATCGTCGCAAAAAAGGTTGGTGAAAATCACACGCTTTTCGCAGTTGCTCCACTTCCGAATGGTTATGGCATGACGCTTGGCAATGCTTTTCGCCGCGTATTGCTCTCGAGCTTGCCTGGAGCAGCTGTTGCCGCGGTGAAAATCAAAGGCGCGACGCATGAGTACACCACACTTCCTGGCGTGAAAGACGACGTACTCGACATGCTTTTGAATTTGAAATTGCTCAATCTGAAAAAACACTCGAAGAAAGCGACCATTCTGAAGCTCGAAGTCAAAAACCGCAGTGGCGAAGTGACCGCGAAAGACATTGAAAAAAATTCTGATGTCGAGATTTTGAATCCGAACCTCGTCATCACGACACTCGACAAAAAAGGCGACCTCAAAATGGAAATCGTCGTCGAGAAAGACGTCGGCTATCTCGCCGCCGCCGAACGCCAGAAGAACAACAAAGAAGTCGGTTTGATCTACCTCGACGCGATGTTCTCGCCGATCGAGCGTGTCCGCTACGATGTCACCGCGACTCGTGTCGGTCAGATGACCAATCTCGATAAGCTCGAAATCGAAGTGAAAACAAACGGCTCAATGACACCGGAAGACGCGATGAAATTCGCCAGCAACATTTTGAAATCCTACTTCGACCTGTTTAATCAGGCGAATGAGCCAGTCGAAGAAGAATTCGCGACTGACCCGGCGAAAGTGAGCGCAGCGGAAAAAGCCGAGGCAGCCAAACCACTCATGAAAAATGACACACTCGGTGAGCCGAGCAATGAGAAATACACGCCGATTGAGACACTCCAATTCTCCCCTCGCACTTTGAATGCTTTGATCAATGGCGGTATCGGTTCAGTCGAGCAGTTGGTGAAATGCAGCCCGACCAAAATCGGCGAGCTGCGTGGCTTCGGCTCGAAAGCACTCGACGAAGTCGCGGAGAAACTCGCTGCCAAAGGTCTGAAACTCGAAGGCGAAGAAGAATAATGTCATTCCCGCGTAAGCGGGAAACCAGAAATTTAGAAATTCTACCAACTCTAAACTAACAACTTCATGCGACATCGTGTCAATAAAATCTCGAGACTGGGCCGGGCTGCTGGTGATCGCGGACTTCTGATTCGCAATCTCGCGACCAGCCTCGTCATCCACGAAAAAATCCAGACGACTGCGTCCAAAGCCAAAGCACTACAGCCGGTCTTCGACCGCCTCATCGTGAATCTAAAGAAAAAACCGGACGACCGCGAAGCGGTGCGTTATCTGAAATCAATCTTGCTCACAGAAAAAGCGCAAAAAAAAGCATTTTCTGAGCTGAAAGTGAAATACGCCGAGCGTTCAAGCGGATTCACCCGCATCACTCCGATCAGCGTCCAAAAAGGCGATTGCGCTCCTAAAGTCCAAATTGAATTAATTTAAATGAAAACTACTCTTCCCAAAGTTTCCGAAATTTCCGCGAAAGCGAAATGGTTTCTGATTGATGCCGAAGGCAAAACCGTCGGCAAGGTCGCGACCGAAGCCGCACGCCGTTTGACTGGCAAATTTCGCATCGACTTCACACCACACCTCGATCTCGGCGACGGCGTCATCATCGTGAATGCGGAGAAAGTGCAATTCACCGGCAAGAAATGGACGGACAAACTTTACCGCACTCACTCCGGCTATCGCGGCAATTTGAAGGAAATTGCAGCGGAAGATTTGTTTAAGAAAAATCCAGCGCGCGTCTTCGAGCTCGCAGTCGCAGGTATGCTGCCGAAAAACAAGATGAAAGATCCCCGCCTCTGCCGTTTGAAGATTTTTGTCGGCGCGGAACACACGCACACTGCACAGAAACCTGAAGTTATCGAAATCAAGTAACAACTTAATCCTTAATTCTTACTCCTTAGTTCTTAATTCTTACTCCTTACTAACTTATTCCTCTCTAAGATGGAAGCCAAAACTGCTAAAAAGGACGATGCGAAAACCGAAGCGCGGCCGTACGTCTTCGCCATCGGCAAACGCAAAACTGCCGTCGCCCGCGTGAAAATTTTCCCGCAAGGCAAAGGTGAAATCATGGTCAATGAACGCAAATTGAAAGAATATTTTTGCGTCGGCAAAGATGTCGCGGCTTTCCTCGCGCCCTTCAAATCAGCTGAAACCAGCGAAAAAAGTTACGATCTCGAGATCAAAATCATCGGCGGTGGAATTTCCGCCGGAGCAGAAGCTTGCCAGCTCGGCATCGCCCGCGCACTCGTGAAAGAAGACGAATCCCGCCGCGGAATTTTGCGAAAAGCCGGCTTCCTCACTCGCGATGGTCGCACGAAAGAGCGCAAGAAACCAGGTCTCAAACGCGCCCGCCGCGCACCACAGTGGAGCAAACGCTAGTAGTTGTTAGCTAATAGTTTGTAGTTCATGGTCACGAAGTTTTTTTATTTGTCATTCCCGCGTAGGCGGGAATCCAGATATCACGAGAAATTTTTTTTATTCTTCAATCACTTTAATCTGCTCCAACATCCGTGCGGTTTTTGCACGTGCTTTTTCCGTCGAATCGTCCGCTGCGAGACAGACGCCGAGTCGCCGATTTAGTCGCGAATTTGGTTTGCCGAAAAGCCGAATCGAAGTATCCTTCTCGACCAGCGCTTTCTCAATTCCCTCGAAAGAAATCTTTTCGGAATTTTTGGCTGCGAGAATCACGCGCGATGCCGCTGGGCGAATATTTTTAATTTCTGGAATCGGCAGCCCGAGAATCGCCCGCACGTGCAGCTCGAATTCGGACAAATTTTGGGAAATCAATGTGACCAGTCCGGTGTCGTGCGGTCGCGGCGAGACTTCGCTGAAGATGACTTCGTCGCCCGCGATGAAAAGCTCGACGCCGAAAATTCCACGCCCGCCGAGATTTTCGACGACCGCGCGCGCAATCGCTTCACACTGCGCGAGAATTTTGGGAGCGAAAATTTGCGGCTGCCAACTCTCACGATAATCGCCGGAAATTTGGATGTGACCAATCGGTGGACAGAAAGAAATTCCGCCGGCGTGCCGCACTGTGAGCAAAGTAATTTCCGTGTCGAATTTGACGAAAGCCTCGACGATGACCTTTTCCGATTTGCCGCGCGAGCGGGAAAGTGCATAATTAAAAGCTTTCTCGATGTCGGCTTCGGATTTGATCGTGGACTGACCTTTGCCTGACGAAGACTGAATCGGCTTCACGACACAAGGAATCCCGATTTCCACGACGGCTTTTTGGAACTCTTCTAAATTTTCCGCGAAGGCGTAACGCGCGGTTTTGATTTTCAATTCCTCCGCCGCGAGCCGCCGAATCCCCTCGCGATTCATCGTGAGATGCGCCGCACGCGCCGTCGGAATCACGTTGAAACCCTCTTTTTCCAGCTCGAGCAGCAGTTCAGTATTGATTGCTTCAATCTCCGGCACGATGAAATCCGGTCGCTCGCGTTCGATAATTTTACGCAGCTCGGATGAGTTTTGCATATCAATGACAAAGCCTTTTTGCGCGACTTGCATCGCCGGGGCATTCGCATAGCGGTCGATGCCGATAACCTCGATGCCCAATCGCTGCGCCTCGATCGCGACTTCTTTGCCGAGCTCACCACAACCGAGCAAGAGCATTTTGGTCGCAGTGGCAGTGAGCGGTGTACCGAGCATTTTTAGAGAATTAAAATCGTGTAAGGATTGTAGCAAAAATTCTAATTGATTTTTAGGCTATAAAAATTAGGTTTAAATTCGTTTGCTTTATTTTCAATAATATAGTAGAATGCAGCTTCTAACCAACTAAAAATGCAAAAACAAACAACCAAAAGCAAGGCACTGTTGGCAGCTGGCGCCTTCGCTCTCGTCCTCGTGGCTGCTGCCGCCATGACCTTTCTTTCGGGAAACGCACTTTCAGCGAAAGTGAGTCGCTCCGATCAAAACACTAGCGGCTCGTCCATAACGACGAACAAGAAAACGCCGGCGATTTGCCGAACTTATGCAGCTCCGCCTCCGGACTGGTGTGCCAATGGCACAATCGTGCCTCAGCCGAAAGATGCGAATGGTTGTGCTGTGCCAGCAAAATGTATTGAGGCGACAACCGCTTGCAACGCCTGCGTCGGTGGAATAGCTACTGACGAAAAAGATTCCAGTGGTTGCCCGGTTTATATTTGCCCCACAACAGCTACAACGCCGACAACGGGAGCTGCGACGATACCAGCCGAAGAATTAGGAACAGGAACGGGAGGAGGAATGGTAACAGCTCCGACAACTACAGCAAAAGATCGAGACGATAAAAAAGATAAAAATGAAACATCTAGGGTCAAAAAACCAGTCAACCGATTTTTCGACTGGAGCTGTGAAGACAGCGACGGCGGAATCAACGCCGAACAAAAAGGAACTGTGACTGCCGTGCTCACAATCGCGGGAATGAAGTTCCCTCGTCAATACACCGACTACACAGACAGCAAGCAAGGCAAATATTTCATCAAAGAATATTACTGTGATGATAAAAATCAAGCGCGGTCAAAGAACATCAAATGCAAAAATGGGGCAGTCGATGGAGCGTGCCAAGCAGAAGGTAACGAGGATTCTGTTATAACCGTCTCTGTCACAGGTGACACTCCTCCTTCAGACATCCTCGTGGCTGGCACAAATGAAGCCAACTTGGTGAATTTTAAAATCACATCTACCAAAGATATAGTGATAAATAAATTACAAATCACCAATTCGGGAAACGACGAGAACATTGTCAATCTAATTTTGATAAATTCTGAATCAACAAAAACTGGCTTTTTAACAAATCATGTCGCCGAGTTTGGTGGTTTAAATTTCAAAATTCCAGCAAATACCACACGGCTTTTCTCGATAGAAGCGGAACTAAACACGATTGCTGACGGAGCTAAGAGCGGCGGCAAAATAAAAATCGGCCTCTCAGCTAATGGCTTCGAGGCAATCGAACAAAGCACTGGAACGAAGATTACCAATCCTGGATTCACAGGCACACTGTGGGGAAACGAGATGACAGTCTACGAGACAAAGCCGACTGTGACGCTTGCCTCGTCGAGTCCGAGCGGCAGCCGAACAACCTCGATGACAGATGAAGTTTTCGTTTTCAATGTAGCTGCGGAAAGCACTGAAAATGTACGCCTCAACCAAATAAAAATTAGCCTTGGTTCTGATGCAAGCCTTAACTCAGTAGGCAACGACAGTGAACATACTGCTTATCTCAAAGAAGGTGGTTCGACTGTGGCAACCGGCACTGTGCAAATTCAAGATGCATCACACGGCTCAGTCACTTTCACTTTCCCAGCTACGAACCCAGTCGAAATCACAAAAGGTACATCAAAGACATTTACTTTGCAGCTGAATACTGCCAATTTAATCAGCAGCGAAGCTGGAAAGGACGACCTTCTCACTCCTAGTATTCTGCTTGGCAATTCCTCGATTGAGGGTGGGTTTTGGTGGAGCGATACAAATACCGACAACATCAAATGGACTGGGCATAGGGAAAACAGCGATCCAGCACTTTACGGCTATACTCTGAAATACTAATTCTTTAGTTCGGTTTTAAAAAAATAGCTGCCGTAAGGTGGCTGTTTTTTTGTGGAAAATTACTGTGCCGATTTGACCGCGCTTCTCTGGAACCTCGGTTTGGCGGAAATCTCGCTGACGACGATACCAAGCGCAAGCCAGAGAAACGCCTCGCCGGAAAAATTTGTAGAGAGATAATGGTCAAAATTCGCGAGGGTAAATGCCGCGACGACGAGCGCGAGTGCTTCGAATTTTTGTTTTTTGAAAGCGAAGAAAGCGAGTGTGCCGAAAATCGTAATCCACGCCAGTGGTGTAAAAATAGATTCCTCCGCGGTTTTCAGTACGAAAAAATTGTGAACCGGCTGAACCGCGTAAAAATCGAGCTGGGGAAATTTCTCGGCGAGCACAGCGGTGAAACTCCCCCGTCCCGTGCCGAGAATATTTTCACGAGCCAGCGTGACGGCAGCGACAATTTGCGCGGAACGCGTCGGCAAGCTCGGCGCGGAATCGGCAAAGCGCGCGAAAAACGGCGCGCCGAAAAAAATTAGCAATGTGACGAAAAGTGCAGTCGCAACAGCAGCAGAAAAAATCCGGCGACGAAATTGAAAAATGACAAGCACGCCAAGCGCGAGAAAAAAGGCGAGCGCCGCAGCGCGCGAAAAGGAAAAGAACAAACCGGCGAAAATAACAGCCGAGACGAAGTAAACAAGCGGATGTTTGCGCGAATAATTCGTCAGCGCGATAAGTGTGAGTGCTGCGATTCCACCGAGAATATTCGCGTGCGCGAGCGTACCCATCCCGCGAATCAAAGTCTCCCCGTTCGCTGCAGAGGTTTTGGCGATGTTGAAAGTCGTCGTGTCGAAAAATGATTCGCCGAAAAAATGCAATCCAATGTCGCCCTGCGCGAAAAATTGCGCGACTGCCAGCGCAGACTGGCAGAAAATCGCCGCAGCCAGAATACGCACGACCGAACGCGCACCGAAAATACCGCTCGCGATCAAGAAAGCGGCGGCAGCGAATTCGAGCGTGCGCCAAAACTCAAGCAACGCGAGCAGCGGATCATGCGCAAATGGAACGACGAGAATTTCAACAGCGAGCAAGATTACAAACGGAACAAGTAGTCTCGGCGAGGGAGATTCCAATTCGATTTGTGAAAAAATAAAAGCGAAGCCTAAAAAAACGAAGGCGATTAGAAATAAAATTTCGCTCGCCTGAACGAAAAAAGCGAGGTATTCATCGAAGAAGCCACCTGTGTACGACTCGCCAAAATAGACGAGCGAACGAATTCGTAGCGGCAGGATGAAAAGCCCCAGACCAAAAGATATTTGCGCCAGACGGAGAAAATTCGGCCGCGAAATTTTTCGCCAAAAACGCATTGCGGAAATTTTACCTCACCGCGCCCGGAAATTATTCTGACTTCGTGAGCGCATCCTGGAAAGTCGCCCCAAGCTCGCTCGCACCAGCTGAAGGCGTGAGCTTGCCGTCGGAGATGCGATCGAGCACATCAGCGACGGCCGCGTCGAAAAGCGCGTCGGCAGCGAGCTGAAGGGTGTCAGCGTAAACCGCCTGCTCGACGAAAACTCCGGCGACGGGATCGGTTTTTTCAGAATCAATCAAATCACGACGCGAAGTCGGACGCTTAGTCGCCTCAAAGTATTTTTCCTCAGCAGCACGCGAAGTCAGATCCATAATCAAGCGCCACGAATCAGTCGGCGCATTAGAAGATTTCGCGACAGCGAGCGCGAAGAAGTCCGCCACGGCGACCTTGCCGCTGCCGGCGAGCGGATTGCCAATTTGCGGGAGCGGCGCGATACCGATGTCGTCGAGCGAGATAGAACCATCACCCGAATCGAGCAAGTCTTTGATCCGATCGTAATAATACGAAAAACCGAGAATCATCGCGACGCGCCCACGCGCGAAAGCCGAAACTTCCTGGTCGGGTAAATCAGAGGTGATGCGTGTATTCCAGGAATATTCCTGATTGCGTGGATTTCGCGAAAAGCTCGTCAAGAAATCGAGTGCACCACTCACGGCCTGACTCGAGACGGATCCGGCGCCGGCGAGCAAATTGCCGCCACCGAGCTGATGATACATCGTGTAAAAAATATCGACACCCCGCGAAATGTTGTCGGCGCGACCAAGCGCAATCCCCGCCAACCGAAAACCAGTCGGCGAATCTGACTGCAGCTGCGTGAGTCCGATTGAATCACCTCGCACACCTTGCCAAGTTAATTCCGGTGCGGAGTACGCTTTCGAGAGGACATTGCGGAAATAAGTTTTGTTGTAAAAAATCGCGAGCGAATCGACATACATCGGCAAGCCGAGGAGCTGATCGAGTCCAGCCGCGTCTTTGACCAAGAGTGTATCACCGACGGCACTGACGAAATCCTTGGAGACATTGGCGAGCGGATAGCCAAAATCTGCAGGCAACGCCTGCAAGAAATCCTTGTACTTCGGCACCCAGGTATTGTGAATCGCGAACACGTCGGGACCTTCTCCGGCAGCGAGCTTGATCAAAAGCGTATCACGGTAATCATCTAAATCGGTGAAATTACGGTAATGCACTTTAACCCCAGTCTTTTTCGTGAAGTCGTCCAGCAGCGGTTGGATGTCGTCGCTTGAGTCAAATACGCCCCAAAATTCGAGCGTCTTAACAGAATTTTTGTTGGGGCTGCCGAAGATGAAAAAAAGCAAAAGCCACACGACGATCAGACCACCAATCACCGCGAGGATTTTAAAAAGTTTTTTTTGCATTCGCTCGAAATTTTAACTTTCTCGGCGCGCTTCGGCAATTCCTGCGAGAAAAGCCTTTTTCGCCCGCCCGTAAAATGTGAACGGTAAAAACGTCGCCGCCAGTTTTTGGAAAAACAATTTCGCACCAACTGGCAAGAGCGCCATTTCCGGATGGAGTTTTTGGAACACGACTAAATTTTGACCGGCGGCGAATTGGCGCGCAGCGAGTGAGTCCGCAGAAATCGCGTGGAAATGTTCGACGACTGCCTCCGGCTCGAAAAGTAGTTTTAAGCCTTTTTTGGCGAGACGAAAACCCAGCTCGGCATCTTCGAAACCCCAACCGGAGAATTTTTCGGAGAATTTTTCGGAACCGAGAAAAACTTTCTTGAGTGACAAATTTGCGGTGTAAAAACGCCAAAAGTCCGTCTCAGAATTTTGTTTCAAATCATCGAACTTGAATTGGGCGCCGGATCGCCCGAGCCAGCGCATGAAACGCGTGACGCGCAGCTCAGGATGCCAGCGCACGATCCCGAGACAAGCGAAATTTGGAGCGGGAAATTTTTGATGAAAATTGGCGTGCGTCTCGAGCAAATTATTTTGCGGTAACATGTCGTCGCCGAGGAAAAGAATGATTTCGCCGGAAGCTTGGGCAAGCGCACGATTGCGCGCCACCGCCTGACCGGAATTTTTTTGCGAAGAAAATTGAAGTGGGAAATCAACCTTACTTTGGAATTCTTTCAGCAGGCGCGGCGTCGCGTCGTTCGAACCGTCATCCACCACAATCACCTCAAAGTCGGTGAAGGTTTGCACCGCGAGCAAATTCAAATTGCGGCGCAAAATCTCGGCACGATTGAAAGTCGGGATGATGACGGAGATTTTCAAATTGCTAAATTCGGATCGACAACAGCCATTTTAGCGAATTTTTTAGGCGAATTTTCGTGCAACCAAAATCCCGCGGCGGCAATCATCGCGGCATTGTCGGTACAAAATTCAAATTTTGCAGGATGGCGAAATTTAATTTCGAGCTCAGTCGCAAATTTTTGGAACTGCTCGCGCAGACGCAAATTCGCGGAAACGCCGCCCGCAAGATGGATTTCCTTGGCGTGAAATTTACGCGCGGCAAGCAAAGTTTTAGTCGCCAAAACATCGACGACGCTTTCCTGAAATCCTGCTGCCAAATTGGCAACGTGTTCCATGTTCCATGTTCCATGTTCCATGCTCGCAACGCGTCGTCGCATTTCCGACTTCAGCCCAGAAAAAGAAAAATCAAAATTGCGCAGCTGCAATTTGCCCGCACGCAGCCGCTCCCCGACCTCGATTGAATCGAAATTGCGCGCGATGTCCTTCGGCAAAAGCCACGCCCGCGGCAAGTTCTCGGGATTTTTGGCAAGTTTGGCTGTGCGCTCAATCTCCGGTCCGCCGGGATAAGGCAGCCCGAGCAAGCGCGCAACTTTATCAAAAGCCTCACCCGCCGCATCGTCCAAAGTCTCGCCCAAAAGTTTGGGTTTGGATTTGGCATCTTTGAGCAAAATCAACTCATTGTGTCCGCCGCTCGCCGTCAGGACGACGATTGGAAATTGAAATTCGCGCGCCTCACGCTCGAGCCAATTTGCCCGAATGTGCCCGTGAATGTGATTGACCGGAATTAGTTTTTTGCCTGAAAAAGCCGCCAAAGTGTTGGCAGTGACGACGCCTGCGAGCAGCGCGGAATTCAGTCCCGGACCAGCCGCGACGGCGATTGCCTCAATCTGCGCGAATGATTTTTTGGCTTTTTTCAAAGCCTCAGCAATCGTCGGCATAATCTTACCAACGTGTTCTCGCGCCGCGACCTCTGGCACGACACCACCCGTCTTGCGGTGAATGGCGATTTGCGAAGCAATCACGCTCGACAAAACCCGCGAGCCGTCTTCGACGACGGCAGCCGCAGTTTCGTCGCAACTCGTTTCAATTCCAAGGATCAACATCCCGCCGATTTTGCGCGAAAACACTGAGAAAGTGAAATCAATAACAGCCTGTAAGTTGTTTACGAGTGTCTCGCATTTGCGCACGAATTTCGATGCCTCTCTTGGCATTAACCCGTCTGCGCTCAGCGACAGCGTCAGCAATAATTTGCCGAAAAACTTTCTCGTTATATTTTCGCGGATCTAATTTACGAAAATTTTTCCAAGCAGCTCTGGAAATAATAATTTTTCCGCGGTCAGCGTGAAAACCCTTGGTGGCACAGTTTAAAAGATCTTCAAACAAATCTTCTGTCGGCTCAAGCTCTACGTTTATGGGAGCTTTTTGTATCTTATGAATTTCTTTACGCACCGTTTCTGCTACCCACAAAATATATTCTGGTAAAAATGGTTCATCGTCACGATCTAGCAAATGTTCACTCAAAACTGAAAGCACTCGCCCATAAGATTTTCTTGCAAACTTAAATCCTCTTGATTTAAAAATCTTAGCAAGCAAGTCGCTGTCCAAAATCCGTGGACCAAGACCGTCAATGCCTCGAACATAAATTTCCGCCTCCTCCATCGAAATAATTTAAGCCAATATTTTGACAAAAAAATATATTCCTGTCAAACAACTATTGCAAAAACTCTTTCACTGCCGCCTCAGCTGAAATACCTTTGTGGACGACGGCTGCCGTCGCGCGAATGAAGGCCGCCGGGTCTTTGTGCTGAAAAGCGTTGCGACCCATCGCAACTCCCGCACCACCCGCTTTGATCGCGCCTTCGACGTTTTTGAGCGCGGCAAGATCATCGCCCTTCGCGCCACCCGCAATCACGATCGGCACACCGAGCGCTCCGCGCACGACCTGCTCGAATGATTTGGAATCGCCGGTGTACGGCACTTTGATAATATCCGCGCCAAGTTCCGCGGCGATGCGTGCGACTTTTTTGACATTCTCGACGTCGTTCGGATTTTCGATCTTCGGACCACGCGGGTAAGCCATGACGAGGAGCGGCATCCCCCACTCGATGCACTCGGTCGCAATCTGACCGAAAGAGTAGAGCTGCGCCGCCTCGGTATTCGAGCCGAGATTGATGTGAATCGAGACTGCGTCCGCGCCCAATTTCAAAGCAGTCTGAACGTTGTTGACTGAAACTTTCGCATCGCCGTCGGTCGGATTGAATTCGGTCGAGACTGAGAAATGCAGAATCAAACCAATGTCTTTGCCTGCGCTGCGGTGACCGTGCAAAGCGAGACCGAGATGACCGAGCACCGCATTCGCACCGCCTTCCGCCGCTGCATCCGCCGCCGTTTTCAAATCAACGAGACCATCAATCGGACCCATGCCCGCGCCATGATCCAGCGGCAAAATAACCGTTTTGCCGGAATTACGGTCGATGATTCTTTCGAGACGAATTCTTTTGCCGAGCATTTTGGAGGCGTTAAAACAGGATTATTTTACAATTTTTCCAGCGTTCGGCAAACCTGCAAATACGCGAATCCCGAAACTAATTTGAGGCTTGAAATGAGCAAAATTTTCGAATTTTCAAGTTTCGTAATTTACGAAATAATTTTCAAGCTCCAATTCTTCGCACCATAATTTCCAGCGTTTGGATTTTTTGAGCTTTAAGCCTTGAGTTTTATTTGAAAATTTGAAAATCGTAAATTTGAAAATTTCCTCTGTGCTTCATGTCAAATAATTTGAAATTACATGTTTTCAATTTTAAAACAATTTTTAATTTTGAAATTTGATTTTCAAACTTGTTTTGAAATTTGAAATTTTTAATTAGAAATTTTTAGTAGCTTTTCCTCGACTTTTCGAATCGTCGACTCCGGCGTCGAGGCGCCCGCCGTCACGCCGACTTTTTTAAACTTGGTGAAATCACCCGGACGAATTTCAGTTTCATTTTCAATCCAAAAAGCCGGATGAATCTTCGCGACGAGCTCGAAAAGTTTTTTCGTGTTGTTGGATTTGCGTCCACCGACGACGACGACTGCGTCAACTTTTTCGGCGAGTAAACGAGCGGAATTTTGACGCTCGAGTGTCGCGCCACAAATCGTCTCGCGGGCAATAATTTTTGAATGGTTCCCCGCCTTCGCGGGGACAAGCTTTTCCAGCGCAGCAATTAATTGCGCGAAATTCTCCGGATTTTCAGTCGTTTGCGCCAGCACGCCAATTTTTTGACCGGCGAATTTTTGCAGACTTTTGGGCGAAATTTTTTGCACGACTTCGACTGCCGGAAAATCCTCGACGACTGCGCGCATCTCGGGATGGCCGCGCCGACCGAGAATCACGACCGGAATTTTTTGCGCGGCAAAAAGCGAAACTTCACGGTGGATTTTTTGGACGAAAGGACAGCTCGCATCGACAATTTTAATTTTCTTTTTGCGCAGCACTGCCAGTTTTTTTTGCGAAATCCCGTGCGCACGCACAACCACGACTCCCTCGCGGATTTTGGAGATGGCGGAAATCGCCCGCACACCACGCGAATTTAGTTCTTCCAAAATTTCGGGATTGTGAATCAGCTCGCCAAGTGTCGTGACTTTTTGAAAATCACGGCTCGCCGAACGTGCCAGCTCGACAGCGCGCCGCACACCGAAACAAAAACCCGCGTGATCCGCTCGAATAATTTGCACGCCAAGATTTTAGCGAAAATCAGAACCAAGCGCTGATGAAACACCGCCCCTAACTTTTTCACTTAAATCACTAACCCTTTGAATAAAATCTTCAAGCCTTTTAATTTCTATGTTCACATAACATAAACCCTCTCCACCTAAAGTCAACTCTCGGATTAATTTTCTACCATCTTCTATCAACGCTGAAGCTCTACTCAAAGCTCTTTCCAAAACAGCCAATTTTGGGATTTGTTCCAATTCCAAAACATAATAAACATTAGCTCCAAATTCGAACAATTTTTCTTGATCATCAAATTCCATTTTAAAAAATTAGAAGGGCTAATCTTAAATCAAATCTGCAAAAAAAGAAAAAGCCCCAAACCTTTTATTCTTCCTTCTTTCCGGCAGCTTCCTCGGCTGGCTTTTCGACTTCTTTTTGCGCTTTCAAATTCTCTTCCAATTTCGCTTTCGCCAGTTCGCGCTTCGTCACCGCTGATTTCACTTTCTTCACAGCTTTGGCGGAATCGACCGCACTCACACGCGCGACGGAACTCGCCGCGGCAGCGGAACGTACACTCTCGGAAATTTTCGTTTTTTTCTTCGAAGTTTGCGCTGCTTCCGCTGTCTTCATACGCGCACGGAACTTGTCGACTTTACCAGCCGTATCGACTAATTTCTGTTTGCCAGTGTAAAAAGGATGGCAAGCCGAGCAGACTTCAGTCTTGATCTCGAGTGCCGTCGAAGTAAAAACAAATGTCGCGCCACAACTGCAGGTCGCAGTTGTTTTTTGCGTCTTCGGATGGATTCCGGTTTTCATTGGAAAAAATTAGAGCCGCGCGATTTTAGAGATTTCAAGCAGAAAATGCAAACGCTGCCAACGCAAAAATAGCTCGACCTATTTGGCTGAGCTATTTTTGTTTTTGGCTCCAGTCCTGATTTCACTTAGCAATCCGAGGATTGCCGAGTGAATGATTGAGATTCTGCTAGCCACCTAAGCAACCAGGAGAAGAGACAATCTCAGTAAAGGAACATGTGTATTCTACCAAAATTTGAGAAAAATTGCAAATCTGGTTATCTACAGATACTCCAGTTGCGAGTTTTTCAAAAACTCATTCCAAAATTCTTTATCAAAAGTATGCCCTCCGCAAAAACGTAAAATATCTGCCCCGACCGGTCTGCCCGGCAAAAAACCAGCTAGACCTAAAAAGTCAGCTGCTGCGTGAAATGGAACCTCAAAATTAACTCCATTCCTAATGAATTTTTTGCGCTCTTGTGAAAAACCTGGCACAAAAATGTTCTCCGGACTGAAGGCAATATCACGCAAATCAGCAGTCCTTCCGTAAATATTCTTCATTAACGGGTAGAATAGAAATCTTAACTTTGGGTTGTTTTTAATAAAATCGATGGCAACCTGATTCCACCAAGCATGATTAGATCGAGATTCCGAGATGGCGTAAATAAATTCTGGAGACACCTTAGCTCGCAAACAAGATTCACCTCGTCTATCGAAACAGCTTTTAGCACCGCTAAATTTTGAAACCACTTTCAAATTTATGTCATCTCCCTTTCTCGGTTTAGCGGAGATAAATCTTGTCGATTTACCAATTTTAATTTCTTCTTTTAGGCGTAAAACTTGCTGAGGCTGGTTTATTGTTTTAGAGCCCGCATTTTGGCAAGAGTCAAAAAGTAGAGAGGCGCACATCCCACCCTCAAAAACTGGAACATCATTAGAACCACCTATTTGAATTGAAATGTCAGGATACAGCCACCTCAGCAATCCAATATGTTCGACACAGGCGATACCATTGGCTTCTGCACAACGTTTACCATTTACCAGCAAGCTCTCCCATCTTACTGCTCTGTTCTGAATCCTTATCTCAGATAGTGCTGCATCTTCTAGTGGAGCCAACTCCAATTTAACTTTTTTCTGAAGATCAAGAACATCCGATCCGACAAGCTCAACTCTTTCTCGTATTGTTCGTCGGCGCTGAGAGAACGGGCTTCCTTCAGGAAAATCAAGGGTCGGGATATCAGTTTTTTTTAGCAAAGTAAAAATTAGTCGATAATTTTGCCATAAAAAGCTCCTCTGGCAAACACCGATTCCCATTTTCTTCTATCTATTTTTCCAAACCAAACTTATGAAACGGAAAGTTGCATTCCAAATGCGCGGCAAACGACTCGGCTGGCGCAGCAAGCGCCACAGCCATTCCAGTCCGAGCTGGCGGAAAATCTGGGGAGCGCGTGCGATCTTGCCAGCGTGGAAATCGAAGGCGCCGCCAATCCCCGCAGCAAATTTCACAGTTTTAAGCAGGGGCAAATTACGCGCGAGCCACAGCTCCTGTCGCGGCGCGCCGAAAGCGACGAAAAGAATTTGCGCGCCCGATGCGTCGATTTTCGCGCGCAGCATTTTTTCATTTTCGATGGCGGGCGAACCAGCGAAAGTCCCAGCAATCTCAAGTCCGGAAATTGCAGACTCAAATTTAATTTTCAATGCTGCCCCGACACCTTCCGCCGCACCGAGCAAAAAAACTTTTTTCTTGCGCCGCGCCGCGATTTTGAGAATCGCGGGAAACAAATCTGTGCCTGTAATTCGCTCTGGCAAAACGTCGCGAATTTTTTGGGGCTGAAAAAGAATCGCCAGCAGCGAGCTAATAAGCGTCACGAAATTCCTTTTTTTCAAGGCTAAAAAGTGAGCTGCCCACAAAAGTCCGATACCGTCCGCCGTCGCGAGCGCAGCGGAATTAAGCGTTTTCTTGAAGGCGTAATTTTTCTGCGCCGCGAGAATAATCTCAGGATTCGGTGTGACGAGCAAAAATTTCGGCGACGAACGCACACTCCCCCACGCCGCTTGAATTTTTTGATTGGTCGAAATCCGTCCAGCCAAAAAATCGTCGATTTCTGCAAGCGCAGTTTTTTCAGTCAGCGCATCGAGGACGATTCCGGCAATAAATGTGCGAATTGTGGTAAATGTTAAAACTATGCGAAATGTTATTTCATTCAAACACTTCGAACAACTCGAACAATTTGAATATCTCGAACCAAAAATCTTTTAGCTCTTTTTGATCACGACGGCGCGAAATCCAGCGCGACCGGCCGATTCAGTCGTGACATCTTCCCACTCCGGCTTGGCCAATTCG
Source organism: bacterium (assembly GCA_021779375.1). Classification (GTDB taxonomy): domain Bacteria; phylum Patescibacteriota; class Gracilibacteria; order JAHISY01; family JAHISY01; genus JAHISY01. The sequence continues at coordinate 173,105 of JAJYAT010000002.1, forward strand.
AGGTGCACGAGCCGGCGGAGAAATCCGTCCATCGGCGGCAATTTGATCGGATTGCCCGTCGTACGAACTTGCTGCGCACGGCGCAGCGCGAGCTCGACCGCCTCGTCTTCTTTGCGTTTGCGATAACCGTCGATGTCCACGAAAAGTGTGACGCGGCGATTTAATTCTTCCGCTTTTTTGCTTGCCGCAAGCCGCAACAAATGCTGGAAGGCTTCGAGATTGTCGCCGTGCCGACCGATCAGAAGCGGCGCATCCGTCGTTTTGATTTGCACGAAATAATGTTCGAGCTCTTCGCCTTCGGTTTCCGTGCGGCGCACGACCGAACAGCTGGCTTCATCGAGCTGCAAGCCCGCCAGAAAATCCTCGGTCAAAGTTTTGATTTGGAGTTCCATGGTTGAAATCAATTAAAGGATAAATTTTCTAATAGTGATAATTAAGATTAGATTGAGCAAATTAGACGCGTTTTAATTTCCAATTTACAAGCAACAATTTCCAAATAAATTCCAATGTTTAAATTATGCGAACTTTTCAAAACCTTGAAATTTGGTATTTATTTGAAAATTGAGATTTGGAATTTGAAATTTTTTTATCAATTTGAAGCCGTTAACCTTAAAACTATTTTATTTGTCTGTTGACGACAATCTGTTGCCCAATGCCAAAGAGTGTCGAGGTGCCCCAGTAAATACCAACCGCCGTCGGTAGAGAAATGGATAAGAAGCCAATCATTGCCGGCAAGAAATAAGGCATCATTTTGCTCATGTCCTGCATCGCATCCGCCATCGCATTCTCACCTTTCTTCTTGTTGTCCGACTGACTTTTCTTAGCATGGTGCAGCGCGAGCTTCATTTGGATAAATTGCGTGACGGCGAGGAATATCGGGAGCGCGAAATAAAATTGCGCGCCGGTGCCAAGCAGATTCAGTCCGAAAAAATTGGTCGAGACTGTCGCGAGATTGAAATTGGATTGGAAAGAATAAAGGTAGACGAAAGTGTTTTCACCGAGTCCATCGCGCGTCGACCAATACAGCGCAATCAAAAAAGGCATTTGAATCAAAATCGGCAGGCAGCTGCCAAACATTGAAACGTTATTTTTCTTCATCAACGCCATCGTCTCCATCGCAATCATTTGCTGATTGCCCTCGTAGCGTTTTTTGATTTCATCGAGTTGCGGCTGAATCTTTTGGAGGCGGCGCTGGGATTTCAAGCTTTTTTGAAATGGCACGAAAAGAATTGCGCGAATCAAAATCGTGAGCAAGACAATTCCCCAGCCGAAATTGTGACCGGCGAGATCGGTCAATCCGACGAGTAAATTGTAAATCGGGCGGTAAAAAACCATTCGCCAAACTTGGCCAATAATGTTCGGAGCCTTGATCTCGATTTCGTGTAAGAAAGTTTTGGTGCCGACTGGAATCTCGATCCGGTAGCGTCCAACTGCGGCGAAAAGTTCGCGCTGCCACGGCTGATAATTGACTGAAATGCGCGCGCCCGGCTCAATCACGAATGGCTCAGTCGAGCAGCGTCCCGCTGCTGCTGTCGCGGTAATTGGCTGCCAGGCGCCATTGATATATTGGGAAACAGTGAACGGCTCACTCGGACAATCACTCGGCAGCGTAAGTGGCGCCGCAGTATTATTTTTGAGCGAAATCGTCACCGCCGAACCAGTCGTGACTGTCGCAGTGCCGACGATCTGGAGGTCTTCCGCCGGAGCAGCATCCGATGGAGCTTTCGGCGCGAAAGTTTGTACTAGCAAAATCGCGATAATCGCGATGAGTGCGTAATTGAGGAATTTTTGCTTATCCATTTTGGCTGATTAATGAATCTTGGCAGCGAGCGTGAGAAATTTTTGAGTGACCTCTGCAAAGTTGATTTCTCGCAGTTTGAGCTCGCGCGCGATGACGAGCAAGTCAAGCCTGGGCGGAATTCGGTCGAAATGAGTGCGCACAATCTCGCGCAAGCGACGACGGATGCGGTTACGATCGACAGCGCGTTTTGCCAATTTCTTACCAACTAAGACAGCGACACGGGAATGGTCGAGCGTATTCGGCAGAAAACGGAACGCTAATTCCGGAATTGCAATCGTCGTGCCACGTCGGAAAACCGCGTCCACCTCCGTCTTTTTGCGGAGACGGAACTTTGAAGAAAGCATTAAACTGTGATTTTCGCACGGCCCTTGGCGCGACGACGCGCGATGACATTGCGACCACCCGAAGTACGCATCTTGGAAAGGAAACCATGCGTGCGGGCACGTTTGCGATTACGAGTCTTAGAAAGCATTGCGAAAGGAATTATTTTTGGAAAATGGGTGCGCGGATTTTAGCAGAAATTAGGAACATTTACCTCCACTCGCAGCAGCACCATCAGCTGGCTGCGTCGCTTCGCCGAATCCTGTCGACGGCGAATCAGTCGATAGCTTGGCTGCACAAGCCTCAGGCGCAGTTTCGAAGGCAGCACAAATCGTCTTCAGCATGCCCGCTGGTGTGCGGTCTCCCTGAACAGTCTGACCATTGACTACCAAAGTCGGTGAACCCTGCACGCTGTATTTTTCATTGTTAGCGTTGTCGATGTTGAAGTGCGGATAAGTCGGCGTACCATCCTGACTCTTGAGCCACAAATCTTTGTTGTTCAGATTTTCAGTAATTTTGAACTCTTTGTCGGTCGCCGCGATTGTTGCAGCAAGCTTGTTTTGGGAAATCCCAACAGCCGTAAGTGCCGCCGCCGAATCACCCGCCTTGAGGAATTCTTTCAGATAAGGGATCAATTTGTCTGGATAATTTTTGGCGAGCGCGTACTCCAGTAAATTCTCGGTCACTTCTTTTTCGCCGTGCATCGAGTAATTTACGAATTTGAGCTGGAAATCGACTGAATCACCAAGTGCTTCAATCGCTGGGATAATCGCTTTTTCGGCCTGTGTGCCGTAGGGGCAATAACTCATTACGAAAAGTTCGACGACTGGTTTGGCGGATTTCGGTAAATTGGCGAGTGATTCAGTCTGCGCTTTGTCGGCTGTTTCGGCTGCCTTGGCTGCCGCCGCTTTGACCTCATCGACGTAAATCGCCTCCGGAACGAAAATCTTGCCGTCAAGCGAAAGCAGGGATTTCACCTCGCGACCGTCGGAAAGCTTAATATCGAGATTCCAAAATCCCGAGCCTTTTTCGATCTTGGTGATTTCGGCAGTCATGCCGCCCGAAAGCAGATCTTCATTGATAAATTTTTGCGCGAAATCCTTCGCCTCCGTGCTGGAAAGTCCGCTGCTGCAGCTGGCGAGCGAAAGTGCGATAGCTGCCACCGCAAGTATTTTTTTGAGATTCATTTTAAAAAATTAAAAAATGCGGACGCATTCTATCTGGATTAGTTTCGAAAATCCAAATTATTTTTTATTTTGTTAAAATCTCGCAGAAGACAAATTTAATTTTGATTCAAATGCACTCCAAAATAAATTATTTTCTCCAGTTGACAAAAGAATTTTTCAAAAAAAATGCGGCAATTATAGCCGTTTTGTCAATTGTTTTTTTGACTACGGTGATTCCTGCCTCCGCACTCAACCTGCCAAATTGGTTTCAGCAAAGCCCCACTCCGACTAAAACCACGACGACAGCTCCGGCAGAAAATCTGAAAATTGTCGCTCCTTCTGAACACCAGTGGAGCGGTACTTATTTGCGATTACTGGAGCCAAGCGGAATTTGGGGCGAATGGGTCAATCTCCAGGGTCCCCCCGGATCGACCGGAGCGAGCGGAGCCACTGGCGCGACCGGACCGATAGGACCAGCAGGAGCTCCCGGCAAAACCGGTGCGACCGGAGCAACTGGTGCGACTGGTGCTCCCGGCAGAATCGGACCCGCTGGACCGGTAGGACCTGTCGGACCGAAGGGAGAAAAAGGTGAAATCGGTCTAACCGGAGCTCCCGGCAAAACCGGTGCGACCGGAGCGACCGGACCAGCCGGAGCAATTGGTCCGAAAGGTGCACCTGGCGCGATCGGCCCAAAAGGAGACAAAGGTGACACCGGTCCCGCGGGTGCGATTGGAAAGCCTGGACCGGTCGGACCAATTGGTCCTAAAGGAGATAAGGGTGACAAGGGTACAACAGGCGCGGCCGGTCTGCCTGGAGCGATTGGAAAACCTGGACCGGTCGGTCCCGTCGGACCGAAAGGCGACAAGGGCGATGTCGGTGCAACTGGTCCCGCTGGAGCGATTGGAAAAACTGGACCCGTCGGTCCCGTCGGACCGGTAGGTCCGAAAGGTGTGCCTGGTGCGACCGGACCCGCCGGCGCGATTGGAAAAGTTGGACCCGTCGGTCCTGTCGGACCGAAAGGAGACAAGGGCGATACTGGACCAGCAGGTGCAATTGGAAAAGCCGGTCTCGTAGGTCCCGTAGGACCTGTCGGACCAAAAGGTGAAAAAGGCGACAAAGGAATGACTGGTGCGACTGGTCTGCCTGGAGCGATTGGGAAAGTTGGACCCGTCGGTCCAAAAGGAGACAAGGGTGACACCGGTCCCGCCGGTGCGATTGGAAAAGCTGGACCCGTCGGTCCGAAAGGTGAAACTGGCGCAATCGGACCAAAAGGAGCGACTGGTGCGACTGGTCCCGCGGGTGCGATTGGAAAACCTGGACCGGTAGGCCCGATTGGACCCGTAGGCCCAAAAGGAGACAAGGGTGACACCGGTCCAGCCGGTGCGATCGGAAAAGCCGGACCCGTCGGTCCCATCGGACCAAAAGGAGACAAAGGCGATACAGGTGCAATTGGTCCGAAGGGAGATAAGGGCGATATCGGTGCGATTGGCCCGAAGGGTGATAAGGGCGATATCGGAGCAACTGGTCCCGCCGGTGCGATTGGAAAAGCCGGACCCGTCGGTCCCGTCGGACCGAAAGGTGCAACTGGCGCGATTGGACCAAAGGGTGACAAAGGCGATGCTGGACCAGTCGGTGCGATTGGGCCGAAGGGTGAAAAAGGCGACATTGGTCCCGCTGGTGCGATTGGAAAAACCGGACCGGTAGGTCCAGCCGGTGCGAAAGGAGACAAGGGTGATACAGGATCAATTGGGCCGAAAGGAGACAAAGGCGATATAGGAGCGATTGGTCCGAAAGGTGACAAGGGTGACATTGGATTGACTGGACCAGCTGGTGCGATTGGAAAAATTGGACCCGTCGGTCCCATCGGACCAAAAGGAGACAAAGGCGATACAGGTGCAATTGGTCCGAAGGGAGATAAGGGCGATATCGGTGCGATTGGCCCGAAGGGTGATAAGGGCGATATCGGAGCAACTGGTCCCGCCGGTGCGATTGGAAAAGCCGGACCTGTCGGTCCCGTCGGACCGAAAGGAGACAAAGGCGAAATCGGACTGACAGGACCATCTGGTCAAAAAGGCGACACTGGTGCCAAAGGCGATGTCGGTGCGATGGGTCCAGCCGGATTCAGAACTTTCATCGGAGCGACTACGAAAAGATATTCTGGTAGCGGTGTCGGCGGCTACGACGGTGGCGACAATAAATGTGCCGCCGAATTCGGCGTCGGCACACAAATGTGCATCGCCAATGATTTAGCCTACGGTCGACCAAAAGCCGGCACCTACGGCTGGGTCAGTACTTTCACGGTGAGTTATTACGCCTCCAGTGCGAATGAGATCAATGATTGCGGTGGCTGGACACGCGAAACGGGACTCGGCACAGTCTTCAATGGCTACCCGACCGTCTCAAGCTGCGCCGCAGCTCACCCACTACCAATTCTCTGCTGCAAATAACACGAAGCACATCGCACGAAACATGGAGCACAAAGTATAAAAAGCTTGCTTCATGTTCCATGTTCAGGCAGTGAGTCCATCGATCCAGGCGAGCAATTCGCGCACGCCCGCAGCAGTGTGGTCGCCCATATGTCCGATACGGAAAGTCTTTTCTTTCAAATCTTTATAGCCGTTTGCAATCTCGACATTGTGGTTGGCTTGCAGTTTTTGATTCAGTTCGGAAATATTCCAACCGAGTGAATTCTCAAGCACGGAAACTCCCGGCGAATGAAAACCCTCTTCGGAAAAATATTTGATTCCACGGCGCGCTGCCCAATCCATCGTAATTTTCTGCATTTCAGCGTGATCCGCCCAGCGTTTTTCGATGCCGCCATTTTTCTCGATTTCGTCTAATTGGAAATCCAGCGCGAACATGAGACTCACCGCCGGCGTAATAATCGTGTTGTTTTTTTCCGCCGCCTTTTCCCACTCGGTGAAATTGAAGTAATAGCCCTTGCGTCCCTGCGGCTGATTTTTCGCGCGCTCGAGGATCTCGGGTGTGACGGAGCAAAATGCTAAACCGGACGGCAAAGCCAAAGCTTTTTGCATGCCGAAAAGCAAGAGATCAATTCCCCACTCATCGACGCGAATCTCCGTCGCCGCGAAACTCGAAACAGCATCGACGAGCAAAACGACGTTTGGAAATTTTTTGACGACAGCACCGATTTCTTTCAGTGGGGACAAAACACCCGTCGATGTTTCAGAATGCGTGAACATCACCGCATCAATTTCTGAATCATTTTTTAAGGCGTTTTCGACATCTTCCGGCTTGACCGCTTTGCCAAATTCGTAATTCAAACGGACAGCTTCGATGCCACACATTTCCGCGACCTCCGCCCACTTGTTGGAAAAAGCACCATTGCCCGGGACGAGAACTTTTTTCTTCACGGAATTTTTGAGCGCGGCTTCGATCACGCCCGTCGCGGACGAAGTGGAAATGAAAACGCGATTCTTGGTGAACATGATTTTCTTGAGACGCTCCTCGATCGAGGCGTGCAGCGCGGCGTATTCTTTGCCACGATGACCAATCATCGAGCGCGTCTGCGCCTGCAATTGCGCTGGGAAAACTTCGGTCGGTCCAGGAATGAAAAGTTTGGGCATTGGGATTTAAGGATTAAGAGGTAAGAGGAGTTAACCCACCACCTAGGTGGTGGGTTAACGGAAGATAGTAAGAACTATGTTAAGTGTTGAAAAATAAAAGCCGGGCGAGTTTAGCCGAATTTTGTGCTTCGCGAAACGCGACTTGCAAAAAGAATAGATTTACCTAAAAATACAGTCTTTAATTTTTTAAGATGACTGATAGAGCCGAAGAAACGTCTGGGAAATTTAAACTCGAAGAAATCACAGGAGAACGTCCTGAACTCACACGTGACGAACTACCGGCTCAAGCCGGTAGCGTCAGGAAAGCCCCCTGAGGGGCTCACCGTCTACCAGCCGAGATCAAGCTGATTACCATCCGAACGCTTATCTTTCTCATCTTGGTCCCGGATGTAT